>DDSL01000113.1:15923-38118 GCA_002343825.1 Chthonomonas sp. UBA2391 | reverse complement strand
CCCTAACCCCCTACCCCTCCCTCGTGGTACACATCAGCTTATGCCGCTTGTCGCCCTCGGACTCAGCGCCGCGATCTTGACGCAGGCCCCCGCCGATCCCAATCTTCGCCCCCGAGAAGGACGGTTTTCGGTCGAGGCTCCTCTTCCTACCCTTCCCGCCGTCCGCCTGGATGTGGATGGGAACGGAGTCGGCGTCGCCCAACAATTGGCCCGGGCAAAAAATGTGCAAGCTCGAATCCTCTGGATCGACGCGACCGCCAACCTCGAACGGGTGAACACGCGCGAAAAGGTTCAAGCCCTGGTGGCCAAAATCAAGAGCGTCGGATTCAACACCATCGTTTTTGATGTCAAGCCGATCGTCGGGTACACGCTGTATCCCAGCAAGCTCACCCGCAAGCTGACCACGTGGCGCGGCAAGAATCTGCCCCTCGACTTCGACCCACTCGCCGTCTTCGTCGAAGTTTGCCGACGCGAAGGGATGCCGCTTTATGTGAGCCTGAATGCCTTTAGCGAAGGCCACCGGAACGCTAAACAAGGCGAGAGCGAGAAGCCAAACCCTTTTATGGCTCCCGGCCCAGGTTTTGAGAGCCCGGATCAGCAGAGCATCCTCTACGAGCTAGACATCCGGTTGGGATCTCCTTTCGGAGGTGATTCCTTCCCCGTCATGCCGCGTCCCAACGAGATGCCCCGGAACGGCGATGCCCTCGGCGTCTTCACCGGCGGGGCTCCGGCCAATCCTCCTGCCAATAGCTACGCGGTGGTCTTGAACAGCCAGGGCAACATCGTGGCCGAGGGCCAGCCCGGATCCTGGAGCTTCCCGGGGATCCCCCAGGGCGGTGGCCTTTATCTGGGGACGGGCAAGGCCGCGGAGTTCCTTCGAAATCTCGCCGCGCGGACCCGCCAATTCCGACTGATCAGCCAGCCTGTCTTCGTCCGGACCAGCGAACGACTGGAACAGCAGATCCCGCTCATGATGAACCCTCACCATCCCGAGGTGGTCAGCCGGAGCTTGGCCTTTGTGGAGGAGCTTGCCCGCAATTATGCAGTCAACGGCATCATGTTCGACGACCGGCTTCGATACGCCGGGCTCAACGGCGATTTCAGCCCCGAGGCCCGCGCCAAATTCGAAGCCCTAGTCGGTGAAAAGGTCGCTTGGCCGCAAGATATCTTCGAGTTCGTACCGGGGTTTGACCTCACTGAAGGGATCCGGCCGGGGCGCTACTACGACCTTTGGTTCAGTTTCCGGGCCCAGACGATGCGCGACTTCGTGATCGCGGCCGGGGATACCGCTCGGCGCACACGTCCTGGCACTCAACTCGGAATTTACGCCGGATCGTGGTACGGCGAATACAACCGATACGGAGCCAACTGGGGATCCCAAAAGCTGCAAGCGGGGTTCAGCTACTTGAACGACAACTACCGCAAGACGGGTTTTGCTGGGCACATCGACTTCCTGATCACCGGGGCCTATTACAACATCGCGACGATGACCGAGGCCCTCAACCGGAATCTCCCCGCCGGAAGGACGGTCGAGTCCGCCGGTCAACTGACCAACCGAGTCGTCCGCGACGAGACCTGGAGCTACGCGGGGATCGAACTGATGAAGTTCAAAGGTCGTCCGCGTCCGCTGATGGACGCCCTTCAGGCCGCGACCGGAAGCACCCAGGGGGTGATGGTCTTTGACCTCTCGCACGACATCGAGGAGTTTTGGCCAGTCTTCGAGCGAGCCTTCCGGCAGCGCAAAAAAGCGCCTCACGCGGTCCCCGGCCTCCTCGAAGAGGTTCGGAGTCGACGTCAAGCGCTGGACGAAGCGGGCGTCATCGACCCGCCGGTGATCATTCGGGAAGGAGCAGCCGGAACTGGTCTTTAGATCCCAGGAACGTGAGGGCGGATTTCGAAGATAGAATCCGAAGCCTTGACAAGGGAGAAGACCTCATCCTGCTCGCTTCGGTGAATCGGTTGAAACTCGATAACGTAGAGTCTTGAGTCGCCAAGAGCCTTGATCGCAATCGGAATGACAAGGTCTTGCTCAACCTCCGCCATACGAAACGGTGCTTTTGACTGTCGGATAATCTGATCGGGGATGAAGTCTTCTTTTTCTTGCTTCGCTTCACAAGTCACAATGACTTCGCGCAATCCAGCGTCTGTATCCTCTTGAGCCAAATATAGGGCATCGATTTCGGTTCCCTTGAGCTTTACATTGAGTTGCAACAAATCGAGCTGTCGAATGGATCGGCCCGAAGCCAAAGAGAAGTGGGTCTCGACAATCCGAAGTCGTGCTACCACCTGAATCAGCCAGGGTTCATCCTTTCTCCCAAGTCGGCGTGAGGCAAGAGGAAGACTAACGCTTTCAATGCCGTAAGTGACGGTTTCGGGACTAGGACCGAATTCCGCTAGGGCGGGAAAGGGTACCAACTGACCAGGCTTTAGCCGGACGAATTCGAAGCAAGCGTTGTTCTCTGTGACTTGCCTCGCTGTGTAACCAAGTTCAAGGATAGAGAGGGGCCAATTCTTGTTCGCTGACTCGCGCTTTCGCACGAAATCCTTAAAGAAGTTAGCGGGGTTTTTTGTGCTCAGTGGCTTCTCGATGGCCGCCCGGTTGTGTTCTTCTATCGCAGATTGAACCTCCGCCAACGTTACGACCGGGTTCGACACTCCGGTCTCGTCGGAGTACCTTGCAGAAAAAATCTTCTCGATGATGATCGTCTTTTGGGATGCCATGAGGACTATCCGGGCCACCTCAAAACAACCACCTCTTCCCTTAGCTGTTGTCGAGTTGCGGTAGCAAGGCGAGTTCGGAAAAGATCGATGCTCTCTAGTTCATAGCCCAGCTCTTGGGCAATCTTCCCCAATATTTCGCCGGTCGGGATATGAACTTGCAAGAACGAGGCTTGATCACCAACCACATATCCCAGCTTTGCACCTGATTTAAGCTTAGGTTGAAGGCTTTCCAAGTGTCTCGCCATGCCGCCAAAGTAAAGTCGAGCCACGCGGTGGTACTGCTTTTCGAAGCCGGAAGTCTTGCCGAGGTCGATTCGTCTCCGTTCGATTTCTCTTGCGATCTCTTCCACTTCTGGGATGTGCTCGACCCACTTGTGGTCTTCGTCGTGCATGTAAACATTTCGGGTGTTCGACCTCAGGAGTCCCTCCTTCATCTGTCGTAACTCGCGTTTGTTGCGAATCAGCCCGAGAACGACCGATTCAAGTCGTGTAGTTCGCGTGTAATCCTTTTCGTTCGGATAAGGAGGAGATGTGAAGACCGCAGAAATGGACTGATCCTCTAGATGGCTGACATCCCGTGAGTCACCGTTAGTGAGCATCGTCGGAATGTTTTTCCTGTCGGAATACAAGAGTAGATCAGCCGCCATGCGCTCGCATTGTTGCAACCACGCGCCCACGACGTCCTCATCGTCCTTTGGCTTGGTGATACCCACCTCAGGCCCAAATCGAATATTTCCGGCTACCGACACCAGCGTCCAGGCCAAAGCCACCTTGAAAAGGTCAACCAGTTCCAGAGGTGCAGAGTTGATCCGCCGGAGCAAAACCAATGATCGATGGAGCGGTTTGGGTGAGATAGACCCCTTTAGCAGGAGCTCTTCAGCATCCGAATCCAGACTCTTTAGATCGAAAAGCGAGGTTCTCTCACAAATGGCAGGAACTCGCTCAGACCCTATTTCGGGGAGCGTGCCAGCGATTTCCTCGTTCGCCTTTTCTGCTACCCATCGAGCTGAATAGCTGACTTCTTCTGGGGAGAGATTCCAATTGCACTTCACCCGAGTCGCAAGAGCAGCAAGGGCGTTGGCCTCATAGCCAACCCCGGAAATGGCGTGCTTCTTACATTCGACAAGAGTGGTGCCCGTACCACAAAACGGATCCAGCACCACATCTCCAGGTTGCACCGAAAATCGAGTTAGGTAGTCTCGAACCAAGTGCGGGGGGAAACTCAGAACGAACCGATACCAGGCGTGGATCGGTCGATCCTGCTCCGCAAGCTTGTTGTGCAACGGACTGCCAACTGCCCATTGAGACCGATCCAGATCAAAGGAGGAAATCATGCTAGACAAAGCATGAGACGCACCACTGCGTCTCGACGTCTCTCCATTCTGACCTATGCCGAGTCCCTCCTAGGCGGCTCGGGCGGCGGGGGGTTCCTCCGCCGTCTTCTTCCTAGACTTCTTGTAGGCTTTTTCCGACTTGCGGCCCTGGTAGAGCTCGACCAGTTCCTTGGTCGTTTGCCCCTGTTTGGCCTTGAGAGTCGCCTGAAGTTCGTCGTCGAGGTTGACCGCGACGTTGAACTCGCGAATCGCTTGGTGGCTGAGTTCGGTCAGTGTTTCGAGTTCGAGCAAGGTGAGCTCGCGCTCCTTCACCAGACTGCTAAAGTCGTCAAATCGCTCCAAATGGATGGCGTCACCCATCGCCAAAGTCAGGAGCATGTAGCGCTTGATCAGGTCTAGACCCGGATCGTGATTAGGCTGCTTGTTGGATTCCTTGGACATCATTCCCTCCCTGGGCACCCGCCCTCGTCTGCTTTTCTAATTCCACCCAACTCGCCCGAAGACCCTCTAAAACTTGCAAGCTTTGCGCCAAGCATCGCGGATCATCGGTCATATTGCCCTCGACAAGCTGGTTATAAGCATAGGTGTAGAGCGCGAAGAGGTTGTTTGCGACTTCCCCGCCCTGGTCCATATCGAGGCAGGACATCAGTTCTGCGACGATCTTCTGTGCCCGTTGCAGGGAGGTGTTCTGAGCGTAGAGATCGCGGGCTTCCATCGCGGCTTGGCCCTGCTTGATAAAGCGAATCGCTCCATCGTAGAGCATCACCACGAGTTGAAGAGGAGAGGCACTCTGAATCGAGTTGCTCTGGTACGCCTGTAACTGCTTTTGGTACGACACGATAGAACCTTTCCGCCAGCCGCGCACACGTCTGCACAAATGCCGACGCGCACTAACCAGGTTATCGGTCCGACTCGCCCCGGAGTGCAGACCCATCGGGCGACTTTAGCACGAAGAAAAGCGCAACTAGCAAAGTCCACAGCATCCAGCCCAGCGGGCCCATCCAGATAAAGCTCCGGTCGAATTCGGGCTTCGGCACGTCGCGCATCTCGAAACCGAGCCCGATCTGCTTGAACCGCAGGTACAGGAAGATCGTAAGCGCCATCGATCCGCCCAAAAAACCCGCCCCGCCTGGGAGTCCTCCACGGCGAGCGCAAACCGCTCCAAAGAGGGTCACCGGGAGCAGGCCAAACGCGGCGGCCAAACCGATTCCCGCCCAGCTGAAGAGATCCTCGCGGACGATGAACGGCCAGACCCCGAGTCCATAAGTCAGGAGACTCGCGGCTACGAAAACCGTGCACCCCCGCAGAAGAACGGTGTCCATATCCGGGCCAGATTTGACTGGCCGGTCAAGCTTTTCGTCCGTCCGCAGGGGTTCAAAGGGCATAGGAGTCTCAGGCCGACCGCGTCGCCCAGAGGAAGCCTCGGCGCATCAGTTCTCGGGGGGTCGCGGGTTCCAACACGGCTCGGTTATGACCTAGCGCATTGTAAAAGACTCGCCCCTTGCCATAGTGGCGGGTCCAGACGGTCGGCATTTGGCAGGAGTTCTGCACATGGTGGCCGTCGATCCCAGGGGTCGGGAAGGGAGTCGTGGCCAAGACATCGTTGCCCGGGTCGGTATGCATGTAGTACTGCTCGCTGACGACCTTAAAATCCTCCAGCCCCTCGGTGATCGGGTGATCTTTGCGCAGATGCACCGGGTAGCGAACGCCGTCGTTGCCAGGGTGCCCGACAAATTGTCCGCCGGTCAAAAACTGCCACTCGCAATCCACTCGGAAGGCGTCGCACATGCCGCCATGGCACCCGGCGATCCCGGTTCCGTGATCGCGAACGGCGGCCAAAATCGGGTCGCGCTGCTCAGCGGTAATCGTGCTCATCGTCCAGATCGGCACAATGAGGTCTTGGGCCCGGACATGATCCGCATCTTCGAAGACGCTCAGGGTGTCATGGACCGCCACCTGATAGCCCTCGGACTCCAGAATTTCGCGGAAGAGATCGGCGACCTTATCGGGCTCATGGCCATCCCATCCGCCCCAACTGATGATTGCACTCGGCATGACCTGAGTATGCCCCTATTGCAGTTGGCGGAGCCGGTCGCGGCATCGCTTGCTACAGACCCAAGGCCAGGATGTCTGACAATCCTCACAAATGGCGCACGCTGCACCGCAAACTTCGCAAGTCCGTGGGTTTTCCGAAGTCAAGCCGCAGCCAGGACAGTTGAACCAACGCTCCGTCGGGCGAAGGTGCGGATCCACGGCGACCCGCTCATCAAAGACATAACATTCCCCTTCGTATTCCCCCTCCGGAAATTCTTCTAGGTAAGCGAGGATCCCATCCTTGAGCTGGTAGATCTCACCCCAACCTTTCTCGCGCATCAGCAGGATCGCCTTCTCACATCGAATACCGCCGGTGCAATACATCAGAACCGGTTTGTCTTTAGGAAGATCGGCCTGGTCCAGATAAGCGTCCCAGTCGCTAAAGTGCTTGAGCCCAGGATCAACGGCTCCCCGGAACTTCCCTGCCTTGGTTTCATAGGCGTTGCGAGTATCGACGAGGGTGAATTCGCGGCCGCTGGTCAGCCACTCGTGCCATTCGGCTGGCGAGAGGTGACTCCGCTCGTCTCGGGGCCGAAGGTCAGACCGCTTGAGCGTCACGATTTCGGGGCGGATCACCACCCCAACCCGCCGGAACGGGAGCTTCTCACTGGTCGAGTCCTTGAACGTCGTTCCCTCGGCGCCCAGCCAAGTGGAGAGGCGCATTTTGAAATTCCGGATCGCGTCTGCTGAACCACAGATCGTCGCGTTGATCCCTTCTTCGGCAAGGATCACGAGCCCCTTGATCTCCGCCGTCTCCATGAATTGCTCGATTTCCGCACGTAAGCCTTCGAGTCGTGCGGGAGTGAACGGGATGAACCGGTAGAAGCTCGTGACGTGGTGCATCATGCGAAAGGTCGGCCAGCTCTTCCAGGTGGCGGCGTGAACATCTGCCATTCCACGCTCGGCAGTTCCTTTTGGAGAATTCCCATCAGGGCCTCCATGCTCGGGGCCTCGGTGGCGTAATGTCCGGCGGCGATCATCCCCATCCCCCTTTCGCTCGCCTCTAGCGCCACATGCTGACGGATCTCGCCGGTGACGAAAACATCAATGCCCGCCGACTGCGCGGCTTGCCACTCATCATCTCCAGCCCCACCGACACTCGCGATCGACTGGACCATCCGGTCTGGATCCCCCCAAGCGGTGCTTCGGGTCTGGAGACGCTGGTCTGTCAGGATCACGAGGTCCCGCATCTTGATCGGCTCGGGCAGACGCCCAAACCGCCCGACCGCCAGCGCTCGCTCCGGCTCCAAAGGAATCCAGTCGAGGGCCGGCTCTTCATAGGGGTGGGCGGCCCTGAGGGAGAGGTCGATGGCGCGCCGGGCGTGGGCGGGGGCCACCATCTCCACCCGCAATTCGGCCACGGTTTCGACGACTCCGACCTCACCGATCGTGGGATGAGCCCCCTCTCTGGCCCGGAAAGTCCCCAACCCTGGAGTCTGAAAGGCGCATCGCTCATAGAGCCCGATCACCCCCGCTCCGGCTGCGCTCGCAGCGTCGATCACTCGTGAGGCAGCTTCGTCGGGAACGAAGAAAACCAGCTTGTAGCGTCCCTCTTGGCGGCCCGAGCCGATCTCAAAGACCTCTGAGACTCCGAGCTTTCGAAGGATCCATTCGCTGACCCCACCGACCGCGACATCCCAATTGGTATGGGCGGCAATGAAGCTTAACCCTGCCGACGCACACCGCCAAGCCCGCTCGGAGGTGTAGTCCCCCGGTCCAAGGCCAGCCAGCTTGTGGTAGATCATCGGATGGTGGGCCAGCAGCAACTGGGCTCCCTGACGCGCGGCGAACTCGATGCTGGCAAGACTGGCATCAAAAGTCACCACCGCCCGACGGATTTCGCCATCGGGATCCCCGATCTGGATCCCCACCGGATCCCCTTCGAATGCGGTCCGGAAGGGTGCAACTCGGTCGAGGACATCGTAGACGCGCTGAAGGGTAATCATGAGTCCAGAAGGTACACTTGAGTTTATCATGGCAGTATCAGCAGCAGATGTGAAGAAGCTCCGCGACGCAACGGATGCCCCGATGGGCGAATGTAAGGCCGCTCTGGAGGAAGCGGGCGGCGACTTTGACCGAGCCGTCGAGATCCTCCGCGAGAAGGGCAAAGCAGCCGCCGGAAAGCGCGCTGGACGAGAAACCGGCGAAGGCATCGCCAAGTTCGTCGTGAGCGCCGACCGCAAGACTGCGGCCGGAATCGTGCTGGAATGCGAAACCGACTTCGTGGCTCGAAACGAGAGCTTTATCGCTCTGGCTGACAAGCTCGCCAACGCCTTCCTTGCGACCGATCCGGGCAGCGACCCGACCGCGCTGGAAGTCGAGGGCAAGACCGTTGCCGTTCACCTGGAAGAGGCCGTCGCCGTGATCCGCGAGAACATCCGACTGGTCAAGGCCACCCGCTTCACCCACGATGGAACAATCGGCACCTATAACCACCACGATGGCAAGAAAGCCTGCGCGGTGCTGGTGACCGGAGAGGGCGACGGAAACGCCGAAGCGGCCAACAACCTGGCCATGCAGGTCGTCGCCATCGGAGCCGAATATGCGACGATCGAGCAGGTTCCCGCCGACAAGCTGGAAACCGAGCTTCGACTCGCGACCGAGCGGACTCAGAACGAAACCCCCGACAAGCCGGCCAACATCATCGAAAACATCGCCAAGGGCCGGATGAAGAAGGAATTCCTTCAAGTCGCCGTTCTCAGCGAGCAGGTTTACGTCAAGGATGGCAGCAAGTCCATCGCTCAATACGTGAAGGAAACCGCCGGAGACGCGACGATCGTCAGCTTCACCAAGCTGACCGTTGGCGCATCGGGCGAATAACTTCGCGCGAGAAAGAAACATCGCAGAGTGTGGAAAAGTTCCACACTCTGCGTTTTCTTTTTTCAGGAACTCTTGGGGGCAACAATCGGGTTAAACGGGACAATTGGACCACCGGTTATGGTGAATTTCTTCAACAACATCGCCCAAGTCTCATCGTCCTTGCTCCGAAATCCTAATCAGTACCAACAGGTCAAGAGCTTTACTCCGAGCCGAGTTCAGTCTCTTTCTGCCACGCTCGTCTTGGCCACGCTTCTCTTGATGCTGTTTGGATTCGTCATCGGCTGGATGCACAGCCCGGCCCAAGCACTCAGCGCATCGCTGAAGTTGCCCGCTCTCTATTTGTTAACGACCCTCGTGACTATCACGATCTTCCATATCGGGCTGATCTATATGGGCTCGAAACATTCTCTCACCCAGCTCATCACCGGAATTGCCAATGCTATCGGTCTGGCTTCGATGATGCTAGGCGCCTTTGCGCCCGTGATCTTCTTCTTGGTTTTGATTGGGATCGAATATCGGACGCTCTTGTTGATCAGTATTGGTTCACTCGCCGTAGGGAGTTTCGTCGGATTGAAGACTCTTATGAACTATCTCGCTTCGCTCAACCCCGAGATGCCCGAAGCCGGGCGACGAGGTCTGCGACTAGCGACAGTAGGGTGGATCTTTCTGTTCGGATTCGTAGGGTTCCAACTCTCCTGGGTTCTGCGCCCCTTCTTCGGCGACCCCGACTCGGCCTTCCAGTGGTTCCGGGGTCCGGCGAGCGATGCGGGAGCCAGTGCCATCCGGGCGATCCTCGGTTCCCTTTGAGGCCGCTAATACGCTACACTCTTGGGCTACCAGTCGTCTGGAGTGAACTCTGTGCCCTCTGAACCCCATTATCGACGCGTCCTCTTGAAAATCAGCGGCGAAGCCCTCGCCGGTACCGCCGGATTCGGGATCGATCCCGAGATCCTCAACTACATCGCCGGGGAGGTCGTTTCGGTCCACCAGGCAGGCGTGGAAACCGCCATCGTCGTCGGCGGCGGCAACTTCATCCGCGGCGAGATGCTCAGCCAGAAGGCCGGCATCGACCGCACGACCGCCGACCAAATGGGGATGATGGGAACCGTCATTAACTCCCTCGCCCTCCAGTCTGCCATCGAGAAGCAGGGCGTCCCCGTGCGGGTTCAGAGCGCCATCGCCGTCAACCAAGTCAGCGAGAGCTTTATCAAGCGCCGTGCCGTGCGGCACCTGGACAAGGGCCGGGTCGTCGTCTTTGCCGCCGGAACCGGCAACCCGTTCTTCAGTACCGATACGGCCGCAGTTCTGCGCGCGCTGGAGATCGGGGCTCAGGTTCTGCTGAAGGCGACCAAGGTGGACGNNCAAATATCAGACCCTAGGTTATGCCGAAGCCCTCGGCAAACGGCTGGCCGTGATGGACCAAACCGCGTTCACAATGTGCCGGGAACACTCGCTACCCGTCATCGTGTTAGACTTAAATCAATCGGGGGCAATGCTGAGCGCGATCCAAGGCCAGCCTGTCGGAACCCTACTCGCCGGAGAATAACAGCATGGAAGAGCTATACCAAGACGCCGAACGGCGCATGAAACACGCAATCGAAGTCATGGCCCACGACTTTCAGACGATCCGCACCGGGCGCGCTAATCCCATCATCCTTGAGCGCGTTCATGTCGAGTACTACGGCACCGAAACGCCCGTCAACCAGGTCGCCAGCATCTCGATTCCCGAACCCCGCCAGATCCAGATCACGCCTTACGAAAAGAACATGCTCGGGCCGCTGGAAAAGGCAATCCTGAAGAGCGATCTGAACCTCACCCCCACCAACGACGGGACCTGTATCCGGCTTAATTTCCCTCCGATGACCGAAGAGCGCCGAAAGGAGCTCGTCAAACAGGTCCACGCCCGCACTGAGCAAGGGATTGTTGCCATCCGAAACGTCCGCCGGGACGCCATCGAGCACGCCAAGGCCAAGCAGAAAGCCAAAGAGATCAGCGAAGACGATCTGAAGAGCTTTGAGAACAAGATTCAAAAGCTAACGGACAAGCACGTCGAAGAGGCCCACGCCCACCAAAAGAGCAAAGACGCCGAACTGATGGAGGTCTAAAACCGGTGGCGGCCCTGGAACCTGGAATCTTGAACTCGACCCAACAGCTCGCGGCTTCGCGCGGTGTCGACCTCGACGCCCTTCCCGAGCACGTCGCCATCATCATGGATGGCAATGGCCGTTGGGCGAAGAGTCGAGGCTTGGCGAGGCTTCTGGGCCACCGTGAGGGCTACAAGACCCTCCGCGGGGTCCTGCTGAATGCCAGCGAGCTTGGGATCCGCCACCTGACCGTTTATGCCTTCAGCGCCGAGAACTGGCGACGGCCGCAAGACGAAGTCGACGGGCTGATGAAGCTCATCGAGCGCGCGGCTCGGGATGAACTCGCCGTGATGCATCGCAACAACGTTCGGGTCCGCGTCGCGGGCCGAATGGACGAAGTCCCGGCAAGCTTGCGGCAGGCGCTCTTGGACGGCATCGAGACAACCCGCGACAACACCGGCATTACCTTTACCTTAGCCGTGAACTACGGCGGCCGTGCCGAGATCGTAGACGCGATCCGACGGTTAGTGGAATCGGGCACCCCCGCCAGCGAGATCACCGAAGAGCTGGTCTCTAGGAATCTCTATAACCCCGACCTGCCCGAGCCGGACCTCATGATCCGTACCGCGGGGGAAATGCGGTGGAGCAACTTCCTGATCTGGCAAGCGGCCTATGCCGAGCTCTTTGTGACCCCTGTGGCCTGGCCCGACTTTGGCCTAGACCAGCTAGTCGAAGCCGTTGCGACTTATCAGCAACGCGTCCGCAAGTTCGGCGGCCTGGCCTAGCTGATCTCTTTCTCAGGCGGGCTCAAGAGCATCTACTCGTACAATGAGCACGGTCGTGTTGTCAGACCCGCCCGCCTCGAGGGCGAAGCGCACCAGTTCCCAAGCCGCGCGCCCGGGCGAGTTCTCTCGGAGGATGGCCTCGATTCCGGCATCGGAGACGTGGTTCATCACTCCATCGCTACAGAGTAAGAAGAGATCCCCGGCCCTGAGTGCGTGGGCCAAAACATCGGGCCCGGGCCCAATGTCCGCCCCGATCGCTCGGGTTAGCACGTGCCGGTACTGGTGCGTCTCGGCCTCCTCGGGGGTTAGGTTGCCCAGCCGGATCTGCTCTTCACACCAAGTATGGTCGGTCGTGAGGAGCTCCAGGTTGTTGTCTCGCAATCGATAAACGCGAGAATCGCCCACCTGGGCAATGATCGCTTCATTCTGAACAAGGACCAAAGCCGAGAGCGTGGTTCCCATGCCGCCCCGCCCAGGAATCGTCCTCGCGACATCGCTCACCAGCCGATTGGCCGCACCCACCGCCTGGCGCACGCTGATATCCGCCTCGGTGCCGAGATGGGAGAGGTAGACGTCGATGAAGGTCTTGGCCGCGAGTTCGCTGGCGATCTGGCCCGCTGCATGGCCACCCATTCCATCACAGACGACGAAGACATGTCCTTTCGCGGCCAATTGGGCTGGATCCTCAGCGAGCAAGAATTCGAACTTGTCCTCGTTGTTTTCGCGGACGCGCCCCAGATCCGTCTTGGCCGCGACCGTCACTCTGGGGATCCACCTAAGGGGCGGAGGTGGAACCAATTGTTCGGTGGTGTATTCGGCGGTGATTTCATCCATGGGCTGCATTCCAGACGCTTGACCGACCCGAGATTACTCGGCAGAAAGAGAAAAGCGCCCCGAACCAGGTTCTCTGGCTCGGGGCGCAGTCCTTCACAAAAGCGTGAACAAGCGGAAGTTACTTCAGAATTTCGTCGGTTCCCGATCGAGTCCGGAGTTCCGGCTCACTCGCAGGGGTCGGCAATTCACCGGCCTCTTCGAGTTCGCGTTGAACTTCCTCCACGGCCTTGCTCACGCTGTCGAAGTTTCCCACTCGTCGAGCGGTCACGTAGCGTGAGTTGTAGTAGCGGGCCGAGAGCGAGTCGATTCGGACGCGCCCGCCGCCGCTGCTGGCGTGGATGAACTTTCCGTCACCAAGATAAATCCCGACGTGGCTGATGCGGCTTCCTCGGGTGTTGAAGAAGACCAGATCGCCGGTGCGGAGATCGCCTCGAGAAACGAAGGTCCCGACTCGGGACTGCTCGATGCTGGTTCGCGGGAGTCGGATACCGGACTTCCGCATGACGTAGAGAACGAAGCCGCTGCAGTCGAAACCACCGCGCGAGGTGCCACCCCAGACATAACGGGTGCCGAGGAGTTCCTTGGCATCGGCCACAACTCCGCTCGCCGAACCCGAATCCGAAACCGCGACGCGGTTGCCTCGTTCCTTCGCCTTCTCGGCTCGGGCGAGAGCTTGACGCCGGCGTTGCTCCTCAACCCGGCTGACTGCCGCATTGAAAGCGGTCACCTGATCGGCGTTGGCTTCAGCAACGAGATCTCCCCGCACCCAACCCTTGGTACCGCTCGGGAATCGGAGCTCGTACCACTCGGGCCGTCGATCGATGATCTTGCCGACTTGGTTTCGCGAAACCGTGCTCACTCGTCCCGCGCTCGTCTTGGGGAGCTTGCGGAGAGTGGCAGAATCCACGTTGATCCGGGCGAAATCACCGCTGATCTTGGCCAGTGCGACTGCGGGCTTCGTGGGGGTTGCGGGCTTTGCCGGAGCCTTAGCACTCGCCACGGTGGGCTTTGCTGCAGGCTTGGTCGCCGGCTTCTTGGCCGTCGTTTGCGTCGCTCTTCCGGGGACATTGATCTTTTGCCCGGGGCGAAGATTCGTGAGGTCTCGGCCGCCATTGAGGGCGCTGAGTTCTCCCACGGAGATATTAAATCGTCTCGCAAGGTCCCAGTTGTTGTCCCCACTTTTGACCGTGTAGCTGGTCGTAGGTCGGTTGGACTTGGGTTGCGATGCGGTCGTCCGCGAAGACCGATTGCTAGTCTTGCTCGTTTTCTTCTTGGACGGAATGTTGAGTTTCTGTCCAATCTGCATCCGGGTCTCTTTCAGACCTGGATTTGCCTTCCTAATTTCGCTGGCGGGTACTCCCAGCTTGTTGGCGATCTTTTCAACTGTATCGCCTTTCTGTACCCGGTACTCGTTGCCGAAAACCAAACTCGCCATTAGCAAGCAGGCCCATAAGGCTAGTGTCCTCATCATAAAGGGCTCCTCCTTTGGTGCCTGGGACCTTTGGCGCCGCCGTAGCAGCGATCCCTGACAGATTGGGGGGAGAGTACCCCCGGGGGGCCGGTAAGTCAACCGGCTCCGCAAACTTGCGGGCAACCTCTCACTCCATCAATCGATACGCACGGGAAGCTCGGAAAGCTCCGCGTCCTCATCTATTCTCGGTAACATCGGCGCAAATCGCGATGCTGTCTGTGGTCATTGTCAACTGGAACACGCGCGATTTATTGGATCTATGCTTGGGTTCCATCCAAGAACACTCGCCAAAAATACCTTTTGAAGTGATCGTGGTCGACAACGGATCCGGTGACGGATCAGCTGCGATGGTCGAGCAAAAACATCCCTGGGCAAAGCTTCTGAGCTTTACGGAGAATTTAGGCTATGCCGAGGGAAACAACCGGGGACTTGGGGTCGCCACCGGTGAGTGGATCCTCCTTTTGAACCCGGACACGGAGTTCATGGATGCTTCTCTGGACCATTCCGTCAGGTGGATGAACGAACACCCGGGTGTCGGCGCTGTCGGGGCCCAACTCATCGGGTTTGATGGTCAGATTCAAGAGTCGGTCCGGGGATTTCCCACGCTGGTCGGCATCTTTGGCAACTGGACCCGCCTCGACCGCGTCTGGCCAAACGGTCCTCTAGGCCGGTATCGCGTCCCGAGGTTTGACTATCAGAAGACACAGGAATGTGATCAACCGATGGGAACGTTCTTGCTCTTCCGGAGGTCTTCTCTGGAAGAACTAGGCCCGCTCGAAAAGGCTTTTGATTCAGATTTTCCAATCTTCTTTAACGAAGTCGATTTGTTGAAGAGGCTGAATGAAAGGGGCTGGATCATCATGTACGAACCAAGCATCAAGATCCGGCATCTGGGTGGGGCCGGAACTCGGCAGGTTCGCAAGAATATGATCTGGGAATCTCACAGGAGCCTTGTACGTTACTTTCGAAAACATCTCCGAGGTCCCCAACGCCTTCTCCTACCCCTGGTGACCGCACTCGCTTGGACGGGAGCCTTCATCAGAGCCCGCGGATATCATGCAGGATTTAGAACTTAGCATTACGATATGTAGCTGGAATGCCAAGGAAGATCTGCGCGCCTGTTTGGCCAGTCTCCGGGCGATCCGCGAAGAAGCTTCCTTTGAGGTGATCGTGGTCGAGAACAACTCTTCGGATGGGAGTGGAGCCATGGTCGCCGACGAGTTCCCTGAGGTGATCCTCAAGCAACAATTCGTCAACCTCGGATTTTGCGGCGGACACAATTATGCGGTGGGCTTGATGAAGGGCCGGTCCTGGCTTTGCCTGAACTCCGACACGGTCGTCCACGCGGGCTCTCTCCGGAAGATGCTCGACTATCTCACCTCCCACCCCGAGATCGGGATCCTTGGTCCCAAGCTTCTGAATACCGACGGTAGTCTTCAATATAGCGCCCGAAAGTTTCCTAATCCGGTGGCGGCGATGTTCCGGAACACGATCCTCGGGCGACTTTTTCCGAATACCAAGGCGGTCCGCGAGTACCTGATGAAGGATTGGGATCATGACTCGATCGCCGATGTCGATTGGGTCAGCGGGTCCGCCTTCCTAATGAGCAACGAAGCGCTCCAAAATGTGGGGGTCTTTGATCCCGAATACTTTATGTTTTGCGAAGACGTCGACCTCTGTTGGCGAACCTGGAAGGCCGGGTATCGGGTCGTCTACCTCCCCGAGGCCACGATTACGCACCACATCGGGCGCAGCACGGACAAGGCTCCAAACCGGATGATTGGCAGGTTTCACCGCTCAATGTATCACTTTTACACAAAGAATCAACTCCCCGAGGCTCCCCGTTGGTCCCGCCCCTTCCTCAAGGTTCTCGCCGCGACCGCCCTCACCGCCAGGGCGTCGGGGTTTATTCTGAAGAACAAACTTGACCGGATCCGGAGACGACTCAGCCGATGATCGACTTTCGAAAACACTGGCCGCTCTACAGCCTGATGATCGGGGTTCTGCTGGCCCCGTGGATAGGGGGACAAGTTCCCGTCGGAATCTTGCCGATAGAGGGTTGGCTTGGCTCTTTCTGGGCCGCTCCCGAGGCGCCGCAGAGCGCCTACTGGGTCATCTCGTTGTTCATCATTGTGCCCCTTGCAGTAGCGATCTTTGGACCCAAACGGGTGCTCTCCATGCCCCGATTGCACGTGTTGGTGCCCCTGTCGCTATTCTTCTTGACCCTCGTGGCCTCGGTGACGACAAGTGACTTTCGCTGGATAACTCTGCTCGCGATTCTCCAGTGGATCTGTTATGGTTTGGCGCTTTTGAGCGTCATCGCCACAACGGGTCGCGGGAATGGTCCGACGTATGTAATGGCGGCACTCGTCGCAGGGGCGACCATCGTCGCGCTCAGCGGCATCCGCGAGTATGCGGGGATGCGCGCAATCGATCCCAGTTGGCGGATCTTTGCCGGATGGATCAACCAGAATGCCCTCGCGGGAATGCTGACGCTCGGCTTCTTTCCCGCCCTGGCTCTCGGTCACCTCGAAGATCGGCGGATCCGATTGTTCTCAGGGCTCAGCGCCACGTTGATCGGCTTCGCCATCGTTTTGACGCAGAGCAAGGGAGGCCTTCTCGCAGTAGCTATCGGCACGTTGACCTATGTCATCCTAAACTTTGTCTGGGCTGGACTGAAGGAGACTGGGAAGGTCCTGCTTCCGCTGGTCGGGGTGGCGACTCTGGCTGGACTGCTGGTGATCACCCAGCCGAAAGACCGGCCGGGAGCGCTCGACCGGGTCGCCAACGCCCAAGCCACCCAAGAGCAGTCGGGCGGCTTTCGACAAAATCTCTGGCGGGGATCCCTCAAGTCGATTCAAGAAAATCCCGCTGGATATGGACTCAACACTTACCAGTTCAATGGGTCGCGGGCGGGTCTGACCCCACCGACCAAGTACGCCCACTCCACCCCCCTTCAGCTCGGAATGGAGGCCACCCCGCTCGCCCCTATTTTGTTCACCCTTTTCTTTGGAATCTGGAGTTTCGAGATGTTCCGTGGAGCCCGGGCCCTCCCTCAGAAAGCCAACCTCCTGAGGGCCGGGATCTTCAGCGCGGTCCTCGCCAGCCTTGCACATAACCAGCTGGATAGTCTGCTCTATCACTTCGGGATCGGGATCGGATTGTTTATCCTCATGGGCTTGGGCCTGCAACTTGCTGCTGATGGAAACACTCCCGAGGTGCTGCCCCGGGCCTTCCGGGCGATCGTCGCCGGCACCGCGGTGGTGGCCTGCCTCGTCGGGATGCCCTACGCCGCCGTTTGGGAAAACCGGTTGGGCAAGGCTGCTGCAGCCACCCAAACGGGAACAACGGAGGGATTTCAAGAAGCCACAAAGTTCTATGAATCGGCGGCAAACTTGGCAGCATTGGATGGGACTTCTCGCTGGCAGCTCGCCGCTTTCGAAACAGACCCCGCCAAGCGACTTGCCCTCGGTGAAGAGGCTGTGCGACTCCACCCATCTCTTCCCTACCTCCGCGGTTTGGCCTCTGCCTTTCAGGAGTCCGGGGAGTACGGCAAAGCGCTGAGCCTTCTCAATCGGGCGCTGACTCTGGACCCGAATAACCCCAAAACTCTACTCGCGCGCGCCGAGCTGGCCGAAGCCGTGGGGAACGCGGAGGAAGTCCAAAAGGAACTTGACGCCTTGATCCGGACCGAAGAAACTCCCTACTTCCGAGTCCGGGCCATCCCCGAGATCGTCCCGACCGAGACGTATGTCGCTCGGTGGAAGCTGAGCCAGATGACCCCCGACGCGGCCGAGAAACTGGCCCTCCTTGAAGCGGCTGAGAGTGGACTCCGGCAGTACGTCACGGTTACTCTGCCCCGCGTGCTTGCCCTGACAAAGGACTTGCCGAGCGCGACGTTTGGCGGTGAATCAGTTCGATCAGCGCGCGAGGTGGTCCAGGTGGGCAGCGAGTGCTCGGCAGCCCTCGCCGAGATCTACGACACTAGCGGCGAGCCGGAGAAGGCTGCGGAGCTCCGGAAGTTTTGGGCTGAGGCGGCTCAACAGGTTTCGGATTGAGGTAGCGGGCCATGAGCTTGGTGCCGACCGGGGCCCCAACCTCGCTTCCGTGTCCGGCATTCTCCACGATCACTGCGATAGCGATTCGGGGCCTATCCACCGGGGCAAAGCCGACGAACCAGCTGTGGGTTTTGTGGTCCTTCTTGTTCTCGGCGCTTCCCGTTTTGCCACCCATCGCCAGTCCGGGAATTCGG
Source organism: Chthonomonas sp. UBA2391 (assembly GCA_002343825.1). Classification (GTDB taxonomy): domain Bacteria; phylum Armatimonadota; class Fimbriimonadia; order Fimbriimonadales; family Fimbriimonadaceae; genus UBA2391. The sequence goes on along the minus strand of DDSL01000113.1, from coordinate 19,723 downwards.
GATCCGCGAGCGGTACCGGTTTCGACAACTTCCAAGCAAGCAGCCTTCATCTTTTCCCAGAATTCAGGTCGAACCTTGATCGTAGTTTCGATTTCGGGCGAGACACGGACCGGTTTTGGATCGTCGGGACCCTGAAGCGCTCGGACCAGATGGGGGCGGTATCGGACACCGTTGTTGGCCACGGTGGCCATGAGGATGGCCATCTGCAGGCAGGTCGTTGAGGTGAAGCCCTGGCCAATTCCCATCAGAACCGTCGTTCCGGCGGTCCATTGTCCATCGTTCACGCGGTTGATCCAGGCATCACTCGGAGCAATCCCAGCTGATTCCCCCTGGAGTTCGACGCCGGTTTTGTGTTCGATGCCGAGGAGGTCGGCGGCCTTCTGAAGGTTCGCCCGACCAGCATTGAGAGCGAGCTGCATAAAGTAGGCATTGCAGCTATTCTTGAATGCTTCGTGGAAATGTGTTGCCCCGTGGTGCCCGAGGCACTTAAAGCGGTGCCGACCGAGTTGGAAATACCCTCGGCAGACGGTCACGGAAGCGTTTGGATTAAAATTTCCGGACAACTCAGCAGCCAGAGCCGTGCTGATCTTGAAGGTCGATCCGGGCGCGTAGGGACTCCCGATTGCCCGATTGAGCATCGGCTTGAGTGGGTCCTCGGTCAGGACTGCATACTCCTTGTGGCTGATCCCTCCCAAGAAGAGCGAAGCATCGTAGGTCGGCGAACTCACTAGGAGGAGGATTTCCCCATTGCTCGGGTCGATCGCGACTGCAGCCCCGGCTCTCCCACCAAGAAGTTGTAAGGCATAGTTTTGGAGGTCCACATCGAGGCCGAGTACGACCTTCTTGCCCGGGACGCTCGCATCACGAGTGACGGTGCGGATTGGTCGATTGCGGTTGTCCACCACCACCTCGTTGCGCCCGGGGACCCCCATCAGTTCTTCTTCGAGCGCCCGTTCCAGCCCGGCTCGGCCGACGAAGTCCACCGGCTCAATGCCTTCCGCGCGGAGGCGTTCAACGTCCTTCTCGCTGGGCGTCCCGACATAGCCAAGCACGTGGGCCACAGCCTTGGCGTTGGCATAGCTCCGAACCGGGAGCGAATCCACTGCGAACCCCTTGAGCAGGTCGCCGGCCTCCGCAATTCGGGTGGCCTTCTGGATGGTGATGTCGGTGAAGATCGGGGTCGGCATGACCTTGTAGGCGCCGTACCGCTTCAGTTCCTTGCGGAGGTCCTCAGGGTCCACCTCAAGGATCGAAGCCAACTTTTGAATTCCCTGCTCGTTGTTCAGTGCGGTCCGCGGCTGAGCCGTCACGACCAGTTGTTGTTCCACTCCCGCTAGGGTTCGTCCCTGCCGGTCGACGATCAACCCACGCGGGGGCAGTTGGGGAAGAAAACTGCTTCGCGAGGCCTCGGCCTGTCGGCTTAGAGCGTCGGATTGGACGACCTGGAAATACCAGAGCCGGGAGAGTACCACCGCCAGGCTGCCCAAACAGACCAACAAGAAGAGGATGGCTCGGAGGTCGATCGACTGGGGCTTTTCTTGATGGACGACGGACATGGCAGACCCTTCCTAATGAAGTGGGCACGAGCGCTTGGGCTCGCGTCCAGATCGGTAGGTCCGGGCACTCTTTTCCGGACAATTTGAACCCGCCTTCAGCCCTGAGTCGGAGCAGATCAAGACGGTGATCGTGCTTCGTTGGCTGGTTTCCGGTGGAGGCGGTGAGGTGTCGGCAGGCGGAGTCGGACTTGCATCTGATCCGGGATCCTCCGATCGGTCCGGCGCGGCCGGTGCCTCCTGGGGAGGATCGTCGGGATTCTGCTGAGGTAAATCTTCCGCGGGCAGATCTCGCGGAGTCGGAATCGCGGGGTCGTCCGATGAATCCCGCCGGTTTGGCCGCCGTGGGTCTCCGTCCCCATCTTGAGCCCCAGGCTCGGTGGCCCATCCCTCGCCTCCACCGTGGTCCCGCGATTTGGTTTCGCCGACTAGGGCTTGGCATTCTTTCAGGATTGCGGTCCAGATTTCGCAAGTATGGGTTCCGCCATAAACCCGACTGCCCATCTCACCATACACCCACTTGTACTTGCCGCCGGGAAGATTGACCTTGTTTTCGTTGCCAATCCAGCCAATTCCGATCAACTTGTCGGTGTAACCGGCGAACCAGGCGTCCTTATTATCGTTGGTCGTGCCAGTCTTGCCCCGACTGTTAACCACTCGCAGGGCTTCCTTACCTGTACCACTGGTCACGACCGCCCGAAGCATCGAATCCATCGCGTCGGCGACATCTCGGCGAAGGGCGTACTTGTCGGTATCTCCGCGCCCTTGCTCAAACAGGATCTCGCCGGATTGGGTCTTGATGGCCCTGATCGCATAAGGCTCGACTCGTGTCCCGCCGTTTTGAAAAACGCTATAGCCTTCTGCGAGTTCCAAAGGCGAAACCTCGGCGGTCCCAAGGGCCAGGCTCGGCACTGCGGGCAACCTTCCGTCGAATCCGAAAGAGTTCTTGGCGCTGGTGACGAACCGGTCTAAGCCGGTCCAACGACTTCCGCCACCGGTCCGAAGTGCATATCCATCGAGCGCCCGGACTGCAGGGATGTTGAGGGAGATCGCGATCGCGGTCCGGACCGAGACCATACCTCCGTAGTTGCCGCTGGAGTTCCCGGGGGTATAGAAGCCTCCGCTTGGAAGTGGGATGCTAAGCCGACCGTTTGAGATCGAGTCATTAGGACCCAACGTTCCTTTTTCGAACGCCAAGGCGTACACAAAAGGCTTGAAGGCGGAGCCGGATTGCCGCCGACCACTGGTCGCGATGTTGAACTGATTGCGGTTGTAATCGACGCCGCCACACATGGCCAAAATCTGGCCCATGTTGTTTACCAACACGAACGATCCAGTGGTGACCTTGTTCCACTTGAATCGCGCAACAGCTCGGGCGAGTTCCCGCTCTGCGATTCGCTGCATGCGCGTGTCGATCGTGGTGACGACGGTATAGCCACCTTCCTCAATGTCCACTTCGGGGTGGCTCTTTTTGAGTTGATCGAGGACGTAGTCGACGAAGTAGTAACAATCGCGGGTTCCGTATCGGACCCGGTCGGATAGCCGGGCCAGCTTGAGAGGCTCATTGCGGGCCGCTTGGTATTCGGCCTCGGTGAGCATCTTCTCGTCCCGCATGATGTCGAGGACGACGTTGCGGTTGAAGAGAGCCACCTTTGGATTCTTGAAGGGGTTCTCGGTGCTCGGGCGGCGGACCAATCGGGCGAGGGTTGCGGCCTCGGCAGCGGTGAGCTTATCGAGGCTCTTGCCGAAGTAGACGCTCGCGGCTCGGGCAACACCGTAGGCCCCGGTTCCATAGAAAACTTGATTCAAATACAGCTCAAGGATCTGCTCCTTGGTGTACTTCTTCTCGATCTGGATGGCCAGGGCCATATCCCGGACTTTCCGGTTGATCGTTTTCTCGCTCTTGCTATAGAGTCGCTTGGCGAGCTGCATCGTCAAGGTACTAGCTCCGCCCGTCACCCGACCTTCTTGCCCACTAGTGAAGAGGACCCGGGCCATGGACATATAGTCCACGCCCTGGTGCTCAAAAAATCTCTTGTCCTCGGCCGCGATGGTCGCATGGCGAACGACCTGAGGGATGTCCTGCAGCTTCATCCACTTGCGATCCTCGTGGATCATGGAGTACAGCACCTTGCCGTCGGCAGACTTGATCACGGATGGGCTGATCTGCAAATTGGACTTCAGGTCGTCGAGTGTCCCGACCTGGCCGGCGGCCTTTTGCAACTCTTGAATCGCAAAGTAGTAACC
>DDSL01000113.1:0-15915 GCA_002343825.1 Chthonomonas sp. UBA2391 | reverse complement strand
CCCGCCACAAAGCGCACCCACCGGTGGCGGAAGATTCCTGCCGAACGACGCTTGGGCTTGCGCTTCACTTGCTTTGCGGTGCGAGTGGCCACAGTCTCGCAAAGTATAACGAATGGGGGACCCTGATCGTGCCGCCAGAACAGGCACGCAAAGCCATGGGTAGTCCAAAATAAGGACCAAATGAGTGACCTGAGCGCCCTTTTCTCTCGATTGCGCCAAAAGGGAGAGGCGGCGTTGATCCCCTTTGTGACCGCCGGGGANNCACTTAGACCAGTTGCCCGCAATCTTGGCCACTCTTGCCGCCGGTGGAGCCGATGCGATCGAGGTTGGAATTCCCTTTAGCGACCCGATCGCCGATGGTCCGACGATTCAGGCCGCGAGCCAAAGGGCCCTTGACCGCGGGGTCACTCCGGGGGCTGTCCTCGAAATGTTGCATCAGGGCCCGCGCCCCGGTGTCCCACTTATCCTCATGGGATACTACAATCCAATTTTGAGGCGGGGTCTCGAGCCCTTTGCGGATGCCGCCCGAGCAGCGGGGGCTTCGGCCACCATCGTGAGCGACCTCAACCCCGAAGAATCGGGTGAATGGCGTCTGGCGAGCGAACGAGCCGGACTGGATACGATCTTTTTGGTTGCCCCGACCAGCACTCCCGAGAGGGTCGGCTACGTGGCCGAGCACTCCAGCGGCTTCCTTTATGCTGTTTCGCGCACTGGCGTCACCGGCGCGGGCAGCCAAGTCCCGTCCCAAGTCCGCGAAGTTGTGGCCAGCGTCCGGGCCCAGAGCGAGATCCCGGTGTGCGTCGGCTTCGGAATTTCTTGGCCCGAACATGTGCAAATGGTCTCGGAATTTGCCGATGGTGCGATAATAGGTAGTTCTCTGGTCGAATTTTTAGCCGAATCTTGGGATAATGGACAGGGTGCGGCGAGACTTGAACAAAAGATCAGTGAACTCAAGGCCGCAACGCGGAGGGCTAGCTAAATGAAACCACTACGAGTCACGTTGGGACTTCTTACGATCTGGATGGTGTGCGCCGGCTTTCAGCCGGAGACTTCGGACAAGATCGCCAAGTCCACCACCCGGGATATCTACCGAGAGATGCTCGTAGCAATCAACGCCGAAAGGACGAAAGAAGGGCTCGCTCCGCTAGAGATTGACGAGAAACTCAACGAAGCTTGTGGCTGGATGGCCGAGGACGTGAGCACCTTCGAAAAACTCTCGCACACCGATAGCCGGGGACGAACACCCGACGTGCGAGCCGATGAAGCCGGCTATGACTGGGGCTTCATCGCAGAAAACATCTGCGGCGGAGCCAAGACTCCAAAAGAAGCCGTCGAGCTCTGGATGAAGAGCAAGAATCACCGCAAGAACATGCTGAGCCCACAAGCCAAGCACCTCGGCGTTGGATACTACTTCCGCCCCAAGAGCAAGAGCCTGAGCTATTGGGTGGTTCTATTTGGCGCGACTCGCTGACCTTTCTTGACGGCCTGCAAGACGTAGGCTAGGATTTCTGCCACTGGACCGAAGAGGTCTCGGGGGACGAAGTCACCCACTTCGCACTGCTTGTAGAGTGCCCTCGCGAGGGGTGGATTCGGGACGATCGCGACCTTGTTTTGGGCCGCAACTTCCCGGATCTTGGCGGCTAGGTGATCTGCACCTTTGGCCACGACGATCGGAGCATGATCTTTGCTTCTTTCGTATTTGAGAGCGACGGCGAAGTGGGTCGGGTTGGTGATGACGACGTCTGCCGACTTAACCTGTTGCTGCAGTCCCCCTTTTAGTAGCTTTCTTCGGCGCCGCATGAATTCGCCCTTGACCTCTGGCGAGCCCTCTTGCTCCTTCATCTCTCGCCTCAGCTCATCCTTGGTCATCATCAACTCTTTGTTCACCTGCTTTCTCTGGAACAGGTAATCCAAGACCCCAATGACCACCCAAAGAATGCAAATTCTCACGAGGACGGAGTAGATCAAACTCGCAATATCTCGGAGCGCCTGACTTGGAGGCGAGGCGTTGAGCGCTAAGATCATGTCCCATTGCGAGGCTACGCCGAAATAGGCCACCAGCGAAAAGAGCACTGCCTTCGCGAAAGCCTTGATCCCTTCAACGCTTTGCCTCATCGAGAAAAGGCGCTTGAATCCAGCAAACGGATTGATCTTCGCGAGACTCGGCTTGAGCGATTCACCGCTTAGCACGAAACCGACTTGGGCGAAATTCACCAGCAAACCCGAAGCCATCACGGCCGCGATCAGGATCAGGGAGCCGATGAGACAAGGCACTGCCGCCCCGGCCGCATTCTTCAGGATTTGATTCTGTGAAAGCTCGACTGGCGCAGCAAAGGTTGAACTTCTGAAGGCCTCAGTTAACCCCCGACCAAACGCCGAAGTTGCGGTGGGAAGCGCAAGGATGATGGCAAGCAATCCCAATGCTCCAGAAAGATCCTGACTCTTGGCGACTGTTCCCTGCTTGCGGGCATCCATCCGCTTCTTTGGTGTCGCCTCTTCTGTCTTTTCGCCTGCGCTATTCTCGGCCATGTTTTCTTACCTTGAGAACATCCTCTCAAGTTGGAAGAACGACTGCTCCAGACCCATTTGCAAGAGCCCTACCAAAAATGGCAGGCCAAATGCCAATGCCAAGAAGCCCATCAAGAGCTTGAGCGGCATCGTAACGATATACACTTGCATCTGCGGGATCGCTTTGTTGATGACACCTGCCACAAGGTCGATCAAGAAGCAGACCGCGATCGGAGCCGCCGCGATCTGAAGTCCCAAGAGACTCATCGTGCCAAACCAACCCAACACGCCTTGCCCAACAAAGTCGAGTTCTAGACCAGGAGTAGCCACCCGGTAACTCTCGACCAAAGCCGATAACAGAATATGGTGACCGTTGATGCAGAACAATAACACGATCACCAGCATCGTCTTGAATCCCGCCAGCACGGACACCGGGGTTCCTGCGACTGGATTGAGAACCTGAGCCCCGCTGAGGCCGATCTGGACATCGAGCAGCGAACCCGCGAGTTGAGCCGCGAAAATGACGATTTGCGCCGCCAGCCCTAAAAGAATCCCGATGGCAACCTCTCCCATTACCATAAACAGGAGCTCCCCAAGATGCTGCGGCATCTTGGAGATGGAAGATTGAACGACACTGGTAAGCGCGAGCGATACCGATCCACAAAACAGCACACGAATAAAGACAGGAACCTGGTTGCCCAAAAAGGGAGCGACCAACATGCAAGCCGAAGTTCGGATGAACAGCAGCAAAAATGCAAGCATCCAAGCTTCGGTCAGCTTCATAGTTGGGTGATATAGGCGGCTCTTTCGAAGCAGAAGCGCATGAAACCAACCAAGGTTGTCATCATCCAACCTCCGAAGATCACTACCGTGATGCCTGCAAAGAGCAGTTTCGGGACGTACGTTAGCGTCATTTCTTGAACTTGAGTCACCGCCTGGAAGACGCTCACGAGGATCCCAACAAAGAGTGCAACAGCCAAAATTGGCAGGGCCACCATGGCTCCGGTGGTTAGGCCGATCCGCGTTAACTCTAGAACACTTGCCTCATTCATGCTATGCGTACCCCGCCATGATCGCACTCACAACCATTGACCATCCATCGGCCAGAACAAAGACAAGGATCTTTGCTGGTAATGCCACCACGGCTGGTGGCATCATCATCATCCCAAGACTCATCAAGATGCTCGCCACGATCAGGTCGATGATGACGAATGGTACGAAGATGTAAAAGCCTACGATAAAGCCAGTTTTGAGTTCGGAGATGATAAACGCCGGGATCAAGGTAACAAGACTCACATCCTTTGCCGATGCTTCCTCTCCTCGGAGATTCAAGAAAAGCTTGAGATCCTTACTATAGGTGTTCTTCAACATGAACTCCCGCATGGGAGTCTGCGCTCGATCGATCGCTTGCTCCATCGTGATCTTTTTCTCAAAGAACGGCTTGAGTGATGAAGCATGGATCTTGTCATAAGTCGGGGCCATCACAAACATGGTCATGAAGAGTGAGAGACCAATCAGGACCTGGTTCGGTGGGATATTGGGCGCCCCAAGAGCCGTGCGCGTAAGGCTCAAGATGATGACAATCCGTGTAAAGCTTGTCGTCAGAATTAGGATTGCAGGGGCCAAGCTGAGCACCGTCAGCATCGCCAAAATTTGCAGCGATTGACTCACCTCACCAGGATTTGATCCGGGTTGCATCCCGATTCGTACATCGGGGAGCCCCACTGGGACTTGAGGAACGGCGATTGCCACTAACCCCAAGAGTAAGAGGACTAAGGAAAGACGCGATTTCAAGAGACCTTCGCTCCCGATTCAAGTCGCTTCAGCCGCTCCAGCATATCTTTCACCTTGAGATCTCTCTCTTCAGGATGAGCAGTTTCCACCACAGCTTGTTTGGGCAGATCTCCCGATGCACGGTCTACAAGTTCGAAGAAAGCTGGCCCCTCTTCGGACTGAGCAGAATCCGATACATCAGCAAGGCACTGAACCCCTTGTGGACTCACAGAAAGAAGAAGAGATTTCGATTTCACATGAACCAGATGGAGAGATCCTCCGGCAAACGTGGCGGATTCCTCAATCCGGATGCTTCCTGTAGCATTGATCGACATCTTCGAGTGCCACTTTGAAATCCACTTCGGAAGGAGAAACTTGATCCCAAAGCCCACAATGGCGACCACAAGGATCAGCTGGATGAGCGCACCGGTTCCCCCGCCCGAAGAACTCGGCATCACAGGGCCCACAAGGTCCGGCTTTGTACCCGCAACATCGGAGAGGAGGAAGAATTCCACTAGATTGCCTCGTTCAACCTTTGCAGCCGCTCTTGAGGGCTTAGGATTTCGGTAATCCGCACTCCGAAGTTATCTTCGATAACCACGACTTCACCCTTGGCTACCAGTCGTCCGTTGACAAGAACATCGACCGGTTCTCCGGCGGCCTTGTCGATTTCGACAATGGAGCCGCTGCCGAGATCCGCAACATCCTTCATCAGCATCTTGACGCGCCCCAATTCGACGCTAATCTCGAGCGGAATATCCAGCAGAATCTCGAGGTTTTGAGCTTCTTCTGGTAAGGTCAATGCACTAACTGTGCGGCCCTCAGTCTCTTCAAGGGTTGAACCAAACGTTTGCTCTTGTTGCTCATGAACGCCAGAAAGATCGGCTCCGGTATCCTCGTCCATCAACCAGACAACAGTTCCATTGATCTTGTCGCTAGCAATTGCGACATTGGTGCGAACAACGGACTCGCTACGTTGGAGATTCTGAGGGAATGCAAAGATCTGGAAGCGAACGGAGAGCCCGGTGGAGATAAGCGGCTCATTTCGAATGTTTCCGATCGCGAGGCAGATACCTTGCACGATGGACTCGATGATCGGCCGGACTTCGCTGACGAGCGTGTCATCGGCTTCCTCGATCTCAAGGACATCCACCTTCTTCATCAAGGCGGCCATTTCCACAAAAGTCTCTTGCGAAAAGAGTAAGATGTGGGGATTTTCCGGCATATTGGCAAGCGCAAACTGCACCACCAATTTGGGCGCCGCCATTTCCGAGAAGAGATCATTGGGAGTGGTCGAGATCGTAAAGGGCGTTCCAAACGTGAGGGCTTCGCCGCTCGCCTCGCTCGCCGTGATCGAGACCGTCTGCCAGATCTGGTTCTGATATTGACTTATCTTATTGACGATTTCTTGATTCATGCTTTCCTTACCGCTAGACCACTTGGATCGTATCGACGACGCTGAAGACCATCTTTTTGTTCTTGAGTCCCGGCATGATGGAGTACTTCGGAGAGCCTCCAACGTGCATCACGAGTGGCTCATCCTTCTTTTGATTGAGCATCACCGTATCTCCGACCTTCAGTGTCATCAAATCTCTTAGTTGAATTTTTGCTGTTCCCAGCGAGAAGTCGCATTCGACTTGGGTGTGTTGCAATTGGACCGCCATGTTTCGGCGAATCGCCCCACTGTTCTTGCGGTTCGTGTTGACAAACCACTTTTGGGCGCTCAGTTTTCCGGTAATGGGCTTGAGAACCAGGTAGGGGATACAGACACTCATGGCCCCTCTCGAATCGCCGACCTTTACCTCGAAGAGGATCGTCACAACGATATCATTGGGTGGCGCAACTTGGACGAACTGCGAGCTCGTCTCGGTGGCTTCGATCCCAGGATTGACGATGACAATTCCTTCCCACGAGTTCTTCAGTGCGGCGAACATTCGCTCGACCATCTGGCGCACCAGAGGCTTCTCGATATCCGTCAGCATCGATCGAGAGACGCCACGTCCCGGTCCACCCAGCAGACGGTCGATCATGGTGAAAACGAGATTGAACTCCAGCTCCATCACTGCCTGGCCACTGAGAGGTGGCAACGACATGATCGTGAACACTGAAGTATTGATACTTCGCAAGTATTCGTCGAACGGAACTTGCTCAAGACTGATCAAGTCGATCGCAACTGGAGTGCGGAGAAATGCCGAGAGACTGGTCCCCGCAAGTCGGGCAAAAGTCTCATGCAGCATCTGCAACGTCCGCAACTGTTCACGGCTGAACTTGTCGGGCCGCCTAAAGTCATAGAGCTCATAAGCTAGGCCGGACCTCGTGTGGCTCTTGCTCCCGAGCTTAGTGTCCAGTTCCTCAAAAGTGCCGAGCCCAGCCAGATTCGAGCTGGACGCATTGGGCGCAGTGTTGCCAGTGGTGGGCTCTCCTCCATCGCTCGAAAGCGAGTTGAGAAGGGCTTCGATCTCTGATTGGGAGAGGATATCCGACACCGATTTTGAGTCCTATTTGGGGCTATCAGTAGGATTGTCGGTATGGGGTATCGCATCTTTAGGCCTCGGACCCTGCAAACCTAAAGTAGGTTCTTATAGAATCGGGGGGTGGAGTTAGTCGACCGGGCGATCCGATTTGCCGCCGAGGCTCATAGCGGCCAAACGCGGGAAGGTCCGCACCCTCTTCCCTACGTCACCCATCCGCTGGAGGTCATGCAGTTCGTCTATTCGCTGGCCAGCGAGCGCCGACCCGAGGTCCTCGCCGCGGCGGTTCTGCACGATACGCTAGAAGAAACGGAAGCCACCGAGCGGGATCTTGCATCCCTTTTCGGCCCCAGAGTCACCGAACTCGTGAAGATGCTCACTCGCAGGGAACCCGACCCAGCCCTAAAGAAGCAGATGGGCGCCGAGGCCTTTTGGCAACTCCGCAGCGACTGGATGCTTGACGGAATCCGGAACGGAATGGACCCCGATGCGCAGAGGATCAAGTTAGCCGACCGGCTGAGCAACCTGAACGAGGCGGCATACTACAAATCGGGACCCAAGCTACGGCGCTATCTGGACCAGACCGACCAGATCCTAGTGATCATCGGCCCGGCCCCAGCGCCTACTCTTTATTCTTCAGTGTCCGCGCTTTCTGCACGGCTTCGGGCATCGGTCTGACCGCGGGCCATTTCTGGCCTTTCTTTTCCGCTTCCTCAATCCACTTTCGGATGTTCCTGATTCGGTTCTTGTCGTCGGGGTGAGTCTTGAGGAACTCGGGCGGTGCGCCCTTTGAAGCTTGAGCAAACATCTCGAAGGTCTTCACCAGGCCACTAGGATGATAGCCGGCCCGAACCATGAGGTCGAATCCTCCCCGATCGGCCCGCGTCTCGTCGCGCCGGCTGTAGGGGAGACTCCGGGCGACTTCATACCCGACCGAGGTCAGGTCGACCACGGTTCGGTTTGCCCGGAGGATGGTGAGCAAAATCGTGAGCCCAAGGCCCTCTTTTTGTCGGCTAGCATAGGCATTGGCCCAGTGCTCCTCCCGCACGTGGGTGATTTCGTGAGCAATAACCCCGGCCAGTTCATCGACGGTCTGCATCCGGTCGACAAGGCCGGTATAGAAAAAGATGGGTCCCCCGGGGAGTGCGAAGGCATTGATCTGAGGACTCTCGATGAGATCGAAGCTGAACTCATACGGCTTCTTTTTGAGCTCATCGGCCGGGATACCCGCGACTATCTTGGCTGCGACCTCGCGCATCAGCAAAAGCCGGGGGTCGTTTGGAGCGGCTAGTTTCTCCTCCTTCCGAATATCGGCGGCAGCCCGACGTCCCAAGTCGAGCTGCTGCTTGAAGCTCGGCTTGAATGGATCGGCCACTGAGGCCGTCGTCAAGATTCCGATGAGGCCGAGAGTGGCTAGGCTGATTCGACCCGAAGAGAGCGTTTGCATTTCTATCTATGTTGGACGAATATTTCGTCCGGTCGGCGCTCTTGGCATGATCCTTGCCCTACCTTTCTTGTCCCAAGGGCGGGAGGAAACCAGTATTTTTTCTGGGCAAGCCTCCCGATGGATAACGGAAGACCTACAGTTGAGGGCCATACGGTCCGAAACTTGACCTTGGGAAGGTTTGGAACCATGACGCGAATTCGCAACAAAAAGAAGGGCTTTACGCTCGTCGAAATCATGATCGTCGTTCTGATCATCGGCATTCTGCTGGCGATCGCAGTGCCCAACTTTGTCCGAGCCCGAGAACGATCTCGAGCGAAGACCTGTGTTGGTAACCTGAAGCAAATTGATTCGGCTAAGGAGCAATTTGCGATGGAAAATCGACTGGATGAAGGAGACAGCGTCGACATGACGGATCTGGCTCCCGACTACATCAAGTCGGAACCGCAATGTCCGAGCGGAGGAACTTATACCACCGGCAATATCGGTGAAGATCCCGTCTGCTCCATCGGTGGCGCACACGCTATCGGCGCGGACTAAAGATCTATTCCACTTTGAAAATCATTTAGGGTAGGTGGCGGACAGCCATCTGCCCTAAATTTCTTTCCTTTCCTCGCAATTTCCCTGTAAGCAATCGGACTTGCACCGATACTTTTAGATAGACCATCAACCTTGTTCTTATGAAAAAAAGTCGCACACTGAAGGGATTCTCGTTGATCGAGCTCCTCTACGCCGTCTTCTTGACGGGGTTGTGTGCTGTGCTATTGGCCGCCACCATTCCGATGGCAACGGGTAGCAGAGAGAAGGCGGACCTTTACAACAAGGCAACCAGTTTGGCTCAAAAGCAAATTGAGGCGGTCCGCGGGCTGGGATACGCAAACCTCACACCAGCCCAATTAGTCTCCTATGGCCTCATCGACAGTACCGCCACTGTCGCGGCTAACACCTACAGCTTTACCAACTCAGATAGTGCTGCCAATGATGCACCTGCCAACGTCTTGCCATCGGGGACTGGGACTGTTCGAATCGAGCAGGTCGAACTGGACTTGAGACGTGTGACCATCACTGTGAACTTCAGTTTACGAGGCGAGAACCGGAGTATTCAAGTTGCCACTCTTGTTGCCAACTTGTGACCCTTCCACCAGAGCAACATGCCGCAAATCAATCCAAAGACAAACTCACGCATCCGTCGTGGCGCAACGATGGTCGAGACGGTCACCGCTGCCTCGCTCGCAGGGCTTGTAAGCACTGCCCTCATCGCGACCTTTCTTTCGGGAATGCAAGCGTGGGCTAAAGGGACCGGCAAGATTACTGCCGATCTCGAATCCCAGTCTGCGCTCAAGAGAATATCCGGCGAACTCAAGGAAGCCATGAGCGTTACGGTCGATGGTAATGGAATGGGACTGAGCTACCGTTTGCCCCGGCAAGATGAAGGCGGAAACTTTGTCGTTCCACCGGTTTGGGACGGTGTAAATAGAAGAATAGAATTCAACAGTGGTCGGAAGGAACTCGCTATCGTGACCGGTAGTCGTCGCGAAATCATTGCTGAGAATGTGATCTCGAAGGACGTAACGAACGGCAATCGTGATTACCGAATATTTGTCCCTGGCTCGGGGGCAATCACAAGACAGATCACCGTGATGATTGTAAGTGAAACCTACGGAGCACGTCGCGAAAAGGTCGCAAGTCGACTGCGCGAGACTCTTTTCGTTCGAAACGTCCCAGTTCTTACCCGCTAAGGAGAAATCATGTCAAAGAGACCCAGAATCCGAAACAAGAAGCGCGCGGCGGCTCTGGTCAGTAGCATCATCATTCTTTCTCTCCTGGCCGTCGCCTCGACGAGCTATATCAATAGCTCTACCCAAACACTTCGTATTTCCAGCCGACAGACTCGAGAGGTCATCACAACGAACCTCTGTGAGGCAGGCGTCCAAGATGTCCTGCGGGAACTCTGGCGACCTTTCAAGATCAATCAAACCTTCGCGGACATGGATCAAGTCTGTGGAACGGCCAGTCCTAGTAGTCCGAAAGCGGCTCAGATTGGCGAACTCTCCGGATCTGGAAAGTATTCTGCCGCGGTTATTGGTTACAGTACCCCCGGGGGAGACTCCTATCGGAGGATCGTCCAGGTGCGGGCCGTGGGTTGGATCGATACCAACGATAACGACGTTGTAGACGAGGGCGAAGCACGAAAGACGGTGGACGTTTCTGCCCAGTATGAGCTGGCTCGCAGCCAGGTGTTTGACTATACGTACTTTGTCAATAACTACGGATGGTTCAATGGCTTTCGTGAGAGTGACCTGATCATCAATGGGGACCTCCGTGCCAATGCGAACCTTGACTTCCTCAACGGATCTCCTACGATCAACGGAAGTATTCACGCATCGGTTAACGATAAACTTGTTCCGGCCGCCGTAGGCCTCATCAATACTGCTCCCGTCAAGATGACGAATGCGACTTATCAGAGCCGGTATGGAAACAACCCCCGTGTTCGGCAGGTCTACAATTCATCGAATCATGGCGCCAAAGGAACGCCCACTTACGAAAACAACCGCGACTTCGTCTTCGATAGCGACGGTGGAATGGTGAACGGCCGGGCAGCTGGCGCGACCCTCAATGATTCGACCGGAACAAGAGCCTGGACTCGGACAGCCACCGGCAACACCGCGACTCAGTCGATGCTGGATACCACCAGCACCAAAGAAGTCGTGATGCCCGATCTTTCAGATATCACCAAGTACCGAACTCAGAGTCAAACATACACCAATACCCGCGCAACCTTTGCCGATGGAACTCCCGACCCGAACTACGGCCAAGGTGCCTTTGTTGAAGTCTGGCAAGACGACAATCGCGGGGGTCGGTACGTGAGAGTCTCAACAAACGGTGTCGTCGATGGATCCGTAATGCTTATCGGGTCGAGTACTCGTCCGATCCGGATTCATGGGCCGGTAACAGTTACTCAAGACGTTGTCATCCGAGGTGTCGTCGAAGGTCAAGGAACACTCTACGCTGGCCGTAATGTGCACGTTATTGGCTCTGTCACGTACCGCAACGGCCCTGACTTTCGTGGCGCAAATCAGACGACCGTCGATAACAATAATGAAAAGCGGGACTTCTTGGGGCTAGCCGCTAGGGCCTCGGTCATTTTCGGTAATCCGAGAGAATTCTCAAACCCTTACCCGCTGCAGTACATGACGCCTCCGTTCACCAAGGGGCGCTATGCCGAAGATGGAACCTACATCCCACCCTTCAATGCGCTCGAAAGAGACTCAACCGGGATGATGCGCTACCAGAGCACTTTCGGCGATGAAGCCCTTAATCGCGTCGCTACTGGAGTCAACCAGATCGATGCGATCATCTATACGAACTTCGTGGGAGGTGGGAACCTTGGCCGTGGTGGAGGAGGAGTCCAATTCAACGGCACTATCATCAGCCGCGACGAAGCGATGGTCATCTGGAGTCTTCCGATCGTACAGAACTACGACAACCGAATCCGTGAGAGGGTTCTTTCTCAGAAGCCCCTCATCGATCTTTCACTTCCTAGAAGCCCGGTGATGCTCCGCAGCACCTGGCAAGACCGAGGATTCAAGACGACCAATTCCTTTTGACAACTATTGGAGAACAATTGACGATGAAACAGCTCCGCATTTTGTTAATTGCACTCTCGATCTTGAGTGTGTCCATTGGGCTATCTTGGCATCAAGGCCGGAACCCTGGTGAAGCTCCGATTGCGGAAGCCTCAGAAGCCGAACTAATGGAGGCACAAAGGCACAATGCTGTGATTGCCCCGGTAGGAGAGGTCCCAATCGACACGGAGATCACGCCCGAGCAAGAGGAATTGATCTCGGAGAAAAATGCTGAAAAGGCCGTAAGCGAGCAAGAACAAGAAGAGCGCGCAGTTGCGGCGATTCAACAGGCCGATAAGGACATTAATTCTACGCCCGAGAGGAGGTCATTCCTGGGATGGATCATCGCCGCTCTGGTTGCGGCTACCGGATATGGGGTCTTGAGAAAGTGGGCCAACGATAACGTGAAGCCTATGCCGGTCGTTCGAACGCGCGACTAACTGTTCATAAGAGGCAAAGACTCCGCCGACAGAAATGTCGGCGGAGTCTTCTTGTTAGAGCTTGAACGTTTAGCCGATCGCGACGGCAGTTTTTCGGCTGGCCAATGCCGCTTCGTACATCTCAACGTATTTGCGAGCGCTCGATTCCCATCCATAATCGCCGCGCATCCCATTCTCGACGATCTGGCTCCACTGCTGAGGATCGCGATAGGCCTGCACCGCGCGCTGAGTGGCATCAAAGAGCCCTCTGGGTGATCGGTGTTCAAAAACAAAGCCATTTTCGGGCTCTCGAACCGTGTCGGCTAGACCACCTGTCCGGCGCACAACCGGTACTGTGCCGTACCTCATCGCGATCAGCTGGCCAAGCCCGCACGGCTCAAAGGCGCTCGGCATCAAGAAGATGTCCGAACCCGCGTAAATCTTCTGTGCCAGCGGCGCGTCGAACCGCTCCACGAAGCGGAATCGATCGGGCCATTCGGCTTCGAGCTTGCGCAACTCGGCGGCCGCACCCGGATCCCCGACGGCCAGGATCACCCACTGAGCCGGGAAACTCAGCAGCCCATAGGCGGCCCGGATCATATGGTCGAAGCCCTTCTGATCACTCAGACGGCTGACCGCGCTGAGCATCGGGACGTCTGCCTGGACCGGAAGCCCGAGCTCTTTCTGGAGCTCCGCCTTACACCTCGCTTTTCCTTGCAGGCCACTTTGAAGCCCAAAGTTGCTCGGAAGATGCTCATCTGTTTCGGGATTGAAGAAATCGACGTCGATGCCGTTCAGGATCCCCCGGAGTCGGCCGAGCTTGGCAAGATCCCGCATCAGTCCCCACTGGCGACATCCGAACTCCTCGGTCTGGATCTCCTCTGCGTAATTCGGACTGACCGTATTGACCTGGTCAGCAAAAACACACCCCGACTTGAGGAAGTTCACCCCTCCATAGGTTTCGAGTTGATGCATGTTGAAGAGCTTCTCAGGAAGGTCGAGCGCGGCGAGGGTGTCCTTACCGAACTCGCCCTGGTAGGCAAGGTTGTGGATGGTGTAGACGCTGGCCGTCTGGCTCCACTTTTCTCCTCCGAGCTCGCGGAGGACGACCGGTAGGAACCCAGTGTGCCAGTCGTTACAGTGGATCACGTCGGGAATCCAGCCCGCTTGCTCACACGCCTCAAGGGCAGCCTTCGCAAAGTAGAGGTAGGCGTCGCGGCCGGGAGTATAGACGTCCTCGCTGCGGACGATGCCGTCAAAGAGCCCTTCCCCATTCAGCAGCCAAACGGGAACTCCATTCCAATCCGTTTCCTTGAGAGTGCTGCGCACCTTCCAGAACTTGTTGACCTTCACATCGAATGGGGCGACCACCGACTCGACCGCATTGGGGGCGGCCCGCTCGGCTAGTCCGTAGCCGGGCATCAGAATCTTGACATCATGGCCCTGGTTCTTGAGTTCCACCGGGAGCGAAGAGGCGACGTCGGCGAGGCCGCCGACTTTAGCATAAGGCGCCACTTCGACGCTTACCACGAGTATTTTGAGGCTCATTTTCAGATCTCCTTGGCGCGACGAACCCATCCTAGGCGCTTCGACACGCACTCACTGTTGTACTTTCGGTACGAGATCCTAGGATCGTCGTTCGCATTTGTACCAGTCCAGCTCGTCGCCCCGGCCCGGGCCACGCCCTCGCCCCGTGGGATGCCCACACTCGGCAATCCAGTCGATCCTGCCCCCACGGGACTCCGCCCCCGGGGACGACGAGAATTCCGCTGGGCCAAAAGTCTTAAAGAATTCCAACCATGAAACCGATCAAAGCAACAAAACTTAAATTTAGAGTATGATCCTCTTTAAGAATCTTGAGGAGACCATGAACCATTCCCTCCGTCCGCTTCCGCCGAAAGACCCCATCAGCGGCAAGAACCTCATCGTCACCGAGGTTCAGACCGCCGATGGTGAAGTCACCATCCGAGCCCCATTCGAGATTCCGAGGCTCGCCCAACTCGACCCCGAGCATTACCGCTTCATGGAGACCTTTCTCCGATGCCGCGGAATGATGAACGCGGTCGAGCGCGAACTCGGAATCAGCTACCCCACTGTCCGGGCCAAGCTCGATAGCCTGCTTCAGGCCCTCGACCTGCAACCCGTCCGACCACCCGATAAGCCCAACAACGAAGTGAAATCTAAGATCATCGAACAACTCGAACGCGGAGAAATCTCCGCCGACGAGGCCAAAGAACGCATGCGCGAGGTGAACAAGTGAACAAGGATCAAGTGCAACGCATCCTGAAACTCGTCGAGGAAGGCAAGATCTCGGCCCAAGATGCGGCCGAGCTGATCGAAGCTCTCCAAGATAGCGAGACCTCTCAACAAACAACGCCGCCCGAGCCACCTGAACCACCCAAGGAGCCCGAACCGCCGAAGGACTTCAACCACTTTATGGATGCCGTCGAGAGGCTGGGTAAGGACGTGGCCGGAAGCGTCAACTGGCAAGAGATCTCATCCCAAGTTCGCGAAAACCTGCACAAGGGAGCCGAAGCCGTTAAGCGCGCGGCCGAAGAAGCCAAAAAGGGCCGCTGGAGCTTTGTCTTCGGACTCAGCGAAGAGCGGACCGTCGAGCTTCCCTTCCAGCTTTCGGAGGGCGGAACCGTCAAGGTCGAGCTCCACGATGGCGATGTCAAGGTCCTCGGCGGTCAGCCCGAAACCAAGGTCATCGCTCGGGCCCGGATCAGCGGGACGGATCTCACCGAGATCCAAGCTCGGGCCGCATCCTATTCGCCGATGATCGAAGAATCGCAGGGCGTCGTCATCATCCGCAATCCCGAGGGAGGGGGCATCCAGGCCGATCTTGAGATCCACCTTGCGAATCCAGCCAGCGTCGAGGTCCGGGGCCACGCGGGGGATATCTCCGTCCAAGGCACCCAGGGCGCGGCTAGGATCGAAACCAGCAGCGGCGACGTGCGGCTGGAAGGACTTCAGGGCAGCATCGAGGTCCGGAGCTCTTCGAGCGACATCACGCTCAAGGATTCGGGCGGCCAATCGGTCGTGCTCGAGAACAAGAGCGGCGACATTCGCCTGAGCGAGGTGAGCGGGGTCTTCAATATTCGCACCGCCAGCGGCGACGTTCACTTGGAGCGTCTCTCGGCCCAATCACTAAGTGTCGAGGCCGTCTCAGGGGATATCCGCGCCGACCTCAAGGACCCGATTTCGGGAGCCGTCAACCTTCGCACCGTGCAGGGTTCGGTGGATCTTGAGCTCGCCGATGGCTCGGACTGCCGAGTGACTCTGAGCACCCTCCGGGGCAGCGTCGATTGCCTGCTCGACTTGGTGGATTATCAACACCAAGACCGCCGCGTCACCGGTCGCCTGGGCGAAGGCGCCGGCACCCTGGACGTCAGCGCCGTCACGGGCGACATCCGCGCCCGCCAGCGCATCTTGCGCTGAAACCGCTGCGGTAGGGGGTAGGGGATAGGGGTTAGGACTATCCTCTCTCCAAACGGAGCACGGAGTTCCAGCTCCGCATGTGTGCCCCGGAGGCTCACTCCGGGGCTTCGCCTTCAGTGTTTGGCACGTAGTGGCACTTTAAGCCATGCGGGTCGCGATCACCTTCCGGGGGAAGCTCTGGTTTGCGGTTCAAGTGCGCCGCCCGGCCCGGGGCCACTCCCGGGTGGGACCCC
>DDSL01000096.1 GCA_002343825.1 Chthonomonas sp. UBA2391 | reverse complement strand
CCGGTGTCGATCAGCGCGGTGGCGATGATTGTCAGCGACCCCCCTTCCTCGATATTGCGTGCCGCACCGAAGAAGCGTTTCGGCTTCTGCAGGGCGTTGGCATCGACGCCACCGGTCAAGACCTTTCCGGATGCCGGCTGCACAGTGTTGTAGGCGCGCGCCAGACGGGTGATCGAGTCGAGCAGAATGACGACGTCTCGGCCCATCTCAACCATGCGCTTGGCCTGATCGAGGCAGAGCTCGGTGACCCGCATGTGGTTTTCGGCCGGTTCGTCAAAGGTGCTGCTGATGACCTGCCCCTTGACGAATCGCCGCATGTCGGTGACTTCTTCGGGGCGTTCATCGACGAGGAGGACCATGAGGGCGACCTCGGGATGGTTGGTCGCAATGGATCCGGCGATGGTCTTGATGATGGTCGTCTTCCCGGCTTTGGGTGGAGCGACGATCAGTCCTCGGGAGCCCTTACCGATCGGGGCGATGAGGTCGATGATGCGTGCGGGGATGTTTTCCATCACCGCCTCCATCTTGATTCGCTCATCGGGGAAGAGGGGGGTGAGGCCCTCAAAATCTCGGCGCATCGCCATCCCGGGCGAAGCGGTGCCAAATCCGTTGACGCTCTCGACGCGCAGAAGGCCCTGGTACTTTTCGCCTTCCTTGGGAGAGCGGACGAGACCAAAGACGAAGTCGCCCTGGCGCAGACCGAACTTCTTGATCTGGCTCTGGCTGACATAGACGTCTCGGTCGCTGGGGACGTAGTTGTCCCGGCGCAAGAATCCCCAACCATCTTTCAGGATTTCCAGAACTCCGCGAGCATAGACCGCGCCACTCTCGGCGTTAGCCTTGAGCAAGAGTTCTTCGATGACGTCCGTACGGTCGCCTTCCAGCTTGATCTTGGCGGCCTTGCAGGCCTTGGCCAGATCGGTCGTGGACATCTGGTCGAAGTGGTTGAAGTCGATCTCGGGCATTTGCTCGAGGTCGGATTGTTGGTCTACCTTGGGGAGGCCTTCTCGGTTCTTTTGTTTGCGCCGATGTTGGCCGCCGCCTTGGTTTCGAGGCCGAAACGTGTGCGTCATTGCGTAACCTATGGGTTTCAGAGAATCGCCGCGTGCACGATGCCATAGCGGCGATGTGGGCTGCGGGGAAACGGATTACGCTTCGTCAGTAAGGACAGCGATGAAAGGAAGGTTGCGATAGCGTTCCGCGTAATCCAAGCCATATCCTACCACAAATTTTTCAGGAATCTCGAATCCGAGGTAGTCAATTTGGGTTTCGTGCTTGCGTGCGCCGGGTTTGCTGAGTAGCGAAACGACCTTGAGGGAGGCGGGTTTTCTTGTTTCGAGGAGCTCCCTCAGGTGGTTGAGGGTGAGGCCGGTGTCGATGATGTCCTCGACTAGGAGCACGTGTTTGCCTTCGATGCTTGAGTCCAAGTCCTTCCGAATCTGGACAACCCCGCTGCTCGACTTTTCTCCCGCATAGCTACTGGTTTGGATGAAGTCCATCGTGACATTCACGCCCAGGTGCTTGGCGAGATCGCTGAGGAAGAAGATGGAGCCCTTCAGGATCCCGACGAGGACGAGGTCAGCTAGACCATAGTCCTTCCGAATGGTCTCGGCCAGTTCGGCCACCTTGGCGGCAATGTCGGATTCGCTGATCAGGATTTCCATCGTTTGGGTAAGAGTGACGATACCTGCCCGGCGAGCCAGCGCGAGACCTGCTCGGCTTCTTGCTGATTGAGATGGCTGCCGTCGTAGGTCTGGGTCGGGGGGCCGTCGTAGGTTCGCCAGACGGCCCCAGCTTGGAACATTTTTTCGGCAAGACTGCGGCGTTCACCGAGTCCGGAGAGCCGGTCTTCGAGGGCTTCCATTCCGGCGCAGGACGGCATGAAGAAAGCGAGCACGGTCACTCCAGTTCGGTCGAGTTCGGTGATCGTTTTGGAGAGGTCTTGGAGGTTTTCTTGAGTGACCTGATTTCCTCGGAAGTCACGCTCATAGATCGTCAGGTCGGGATCGGGATCGGCGGGAAGAGGGCTGCTCACCCAGCCATTGGGGTGATAGGTTTCGGGGTTTCGGGCGGCCTCATTCGGGGTATTTCGATCGAAGCTCGTGAGGAATTCGCCAAGGGCACCGGCGGTCCACGGAGCGGTCCACTTCATGCCTCTTTCGGATCGGATCGCCCAGTCGATTTCCCAGTTGTCTCGGCGAAGGAGATCGACGTAGCCATTGGAAATCGCCGCCCGTGGAGTGAGCGAGTGGGGAGTGATCGCCAAAACCAAGATTCGGCGGCCTTTGGGGCGGAGTTTAGCAGCCGCCGCGCGGAGGTAGTCGGGAGTCAGGGCTCCGTTGCTGAAGGCAAAGTTCAACCCCCGGATCCCCGGGGTGAGATCGGGGTTCAGGCCACGGTAGGCGCGGGAGTCCCCCACCACCACGAGGTCAAACTCGGCGGGGGCGCGGAGCTTGCGCGCCCAAAAACTGGCGGTCACGACTTCGCGGCTCTTGACCTGGGGGCCGAGATATCCGGCCGCGCCAATCAGGGCAAGGGCAAGAACGAGGACCGGGGCGATGGGCGAGCGAGTCATCAGAATTGAAAATAGATGAAGGTGCTACCGGGACCCCGCAGATAGACGGCGGACATCAGGAGCAGGGCCAGGGCGAGTTGGCGCAGGAGGGTCGGCTCATTCCAGACCGGTCGCTCTTTCCAGAAACGGCACCCCAGCCAGACCAGGATCGCGCCGCCAAGCAGGACGAACGGCTTGAGCCCCAGACCCGCGACCGATGCCACGGACCAAGAGAGAGGAGAGAACATCTGAGCCGTGACATCGAGGGCTAGGGGCAAGGTTTCGGCCCGGAAGAAGATCCAGCCGACCGTCACTCCGGCGATCACCACAAGGTTACCGGCCAGGCCGCGAAGCCAGCGGTCCGAGCCGGTAAGGCGCTCCAAGGTGACATAAGTGGCGTGGAGGGCGCCCCAGATGACAAACGTCCAGGCGGCCCCGTGCCAAAGCCCGCTGACCAACATCGTGATCCAGAGGTTGCGGGTGGCGTTGTGGCGGCCTCCCAGCGGGATATAGACGTAGTCGCGGAACCAGGTCGAGAGCGAAATATGCCAGCGATTCCAGAAGTCCTTAAAGGATTCGGCAAGATACGGGCCGTTGAAGTTGACGACCAGATCGATCCCCATCCACTTGGCGAGGCCGCGGGCGATGTCGGAATATCCGCTGAAGTCGCAGTAGATCTGGATGGCAAAGAGGAGTCCGATAGCCCACCAAAAGAGTCCTCCTGCATCCGGTGGCGGACTGGCAAAAGCCGCGTTAACGATGGGGGCGCAGTTGTCGGCGACCACCGTTTTTTTGAAGTATCCGAGGCTGATGAGCCGCATCCCGTCCCACTGCTGTTGGGAGGTGGCGCGGCCAGGCTTTTCCAGTTGGGGGATCAGGCGAGCGGCTCGCTCGATGGGTCCGGCCACGAACTGCGGCCACATCGAGAGGAAGGAGAAGAAGGTTAGCGGATCGCGGGTAGGGGGGAGTTCGCCCCGGTAGACCCCGATCGTATAGCTCATGCTCTGGAAGGTGTAGAAGCTGATTCCGACCGGAAGAACGATATTGGGAATTACCCAATCGGCCCCGGCCACCGACTCGAAGCTCCGGGCGAAAAAGACGAAGTACTTGAAGAATCCGAGCGCTCCGAGGTTTGCCCCCAGGGAGAGTGCGAGGTAGAGCTTCTTGCGAGGCGGATCGCCGCCCATGGCCAGCCCGGCGAAGTAGTCGAGTGTTCCTGTGAGGAGGAATGGGACGAGGAACCACCACTCGGCGAACCCATAGAAGAACCACGAGGCCGTGATGAGCAGGACTTGCTTTGCCCGGGGGCGGTCGCCGAGCCCGTACCACGCGGCAAAGAAGACGGCCGCGAAGACGAGAAAGACGAACGAGTGGAACTGCATCCCAGTGGGGTTGCTAGGATACTCGCTCCGGACGGGTGAACGGACTTATAGGTCCTATAAGTCCTATATGTCCAATCAGACTTATCTGTCCTCTCGCCCCTCCCTGCACTGTGGTTCTGGCGCGAAAAGGGCTAAACTCTAAGACTAAGCTATGCCAGTAGAGATCTTGATGCCCGAACTCGGCGAAGGTGTCCACGAAGGGACCGTCAGCCGTTGGCTAAAAAAGGAAGGCGATTTCGTCAACGAGGACGAACCGGTCGTGGAAATCATGACCGACAAGGTCAACACCGAACTCGGGGCCCCGGCCTCGGGGGTCCTCTCCAAAATTCTGATTCCTGAAGGCGCGCCGGTCGAGGTTTTCAAGGCCATGGGCCTGATCGAAGACGGCAGCGAGGCCATGGAGAGTCCCGCCACCCCGGCTCCCGCCGCAGAACCGACGGCCCCGGCTGCCCAAACCGCCGCTCCGGCCGAGGTGGCTCCGGTTGCGCTCACCGAGGGCGAGCGCCGGTGGTATAGCCCGTTGGTGCGGAGCATGGCCAAGGAACACGGCCTCAGCGAAGCTGAGCTCGCGAGCATCTCTGGCTCCGGGGAAAACGGACGAGTCAACAAGAAGGATCTCGAAAGCTATCTCGCCCGACGTGGCGGAGCCCCGATCGCCGCAGCGGCGCCCAAGGCGAGTCCGGCAGCGGCCCCCGAACCCAAGCCGGTGGCTCCAGTTCAGGCCGGACCAGATCAAGAGATCGTCCCGCTCGTCGGCATGCGCAAGATGATTGCCGAGGCGATGGTCCGAAGCTCGCAAGTGCCGACCGTTTCGACGCTTACGGAAGTGGACGTGACCAATATGGTCAAGTTCCGCGAGAAGAACAAGGAAAGTTTCCAAGAGACCTACGGCGTCAAGCTGACCTACACGCCGTTCTTCATCAAGGCGATCACCGAAACCCTTCTCGAGTATCCGCTGGCCAACGCGAGTCTGCAAGGCGATCAGGTGGTGATGAACAACAAGGTCCACATGGGGATCGCGGTTTCGCTCGGACCTAAGGGCGACCAGGGCTTGATCGTTCCCGTGATCCGCGACTGTCAGAGCAAGACTTTGATCGACCTCGCCAAAGACCTTGAGGCGATCGCGGCCAAGGCTCGCTCGAATTCGTTAGGCGTGGCCGACGTCCAGGGCGGAACCTTCACCCTGACCAACCCTGGGTCTTACGGTGCCGTACTCGGGACTCCGATGATCAACGCCCCGCAGGCGGCGATTCTCGGGACCTACACGATCAAGAAGGTTCCGGTGATCTTGGACGATATGATCGCCATCCGTTCGATCATGAATCTGGTTTTGACTTATGACCACCGGATCATCGATGGCGCGGTCGCGGGCAAGTTCCTCCAGTCGATCAAGTCCCGGCTTGAGAACTTCGACTTTTTCAAGTAAGGGTCGTCAAACGGCCAGAGTTCCGGTGAGCACGGTCAAGGCCTTGCCCCGGAGCTCGACCCTCATCTGCTCCAGAACGGCGATCTCAACGAATCCGCCGCGGCTGGAGGCTTGGAACCCGATCAGCTGACTCTTGCCGATTCGGTCGGCCCAGAATGGCCCGAGGGCGCAATGGGCCGAGCCCGTCACATGATCCTCGGGAACCCCCGCCTGGGGGGCGAAGAATCGCGACGCAAAATCGTAGTCGGCGGTATCCGCTCTGGCGGTCACGATGAGTCCTCGGGCGGGGAGTTCGGCGATGGCGGCTAGGTCTGGCGTGATCTCGCGCAACGCGGTCCCCGAGTGGAGCTGGACAAAGTAATCCATCCGGTTGCGACCGGTCCAGATCGGATCTGCCCCCAGCATAGCCGAAAAATCGTATTGGGTGTCCATCTGGACGGGCGGTTCGGCGGGGAAGTCCATCGCCGTCCATTCCCCAGTTCGGCGGCAGCTGAGGAGTCCCGACCGAGTTTGGAAGTGGGCCACTTCACCCGGCGCAAGCCGCTGAGTTTCCCAGAGGGCGTGGGCCGCGGCGAG
Organism: Chthonomonas sp. UBA2391; assembly: GCA_002343825.1. Classification (GTDB taxonomy): domain Bacteria; phylum Armatimonadota; class Fimbriimonadia; order Fimbriimonadales; family Fimbriimonadaceae; genus UBA2391. The sequence continues at coordinate 5,460 of DDSL01000096.1, read as the reverse complement.
GGTCGCATGGCCGCAGAGGTCGACCTCGACCGTGGGAGTGAACCACCGCAGACCAAAATCGGCCTTTTCGAGCCAGACAAAGGCGGTTTCGGCTTGGTTCATCTCGGCCGCGACGCTCTGCATCCAGGCCGACGGCGGCTCGTGCTCCAGCAGACAGACCGCGGCGGGGTTCCCTCGGAACGGTTGGTCGGTGAAGGCGTCGATCAGGAGCAGCGGCAAGCTCACGTGCGGATGCTACCCAGAGAAAAGATTATTCGGGAATGATCTTTCCGTCCATCACGTAGCTTTGGTCATGTTGAGCATTCTGTTGGGGAGTCTTCTGAGCACTCCCAAAGTTGCGCCGGACGTCACGATTGAACCCGTTAACAAGGAAATCGTCCGCGTCGTTGTTCCCGGATATAGCTTCGAAATTCCGAAGGAATGGAGTATCGGACGCGAGACCCCATGGGGCCAGCGAGACATGAGTCTGGAGGGAAGCAAGGGCAAGCTCGGAGTGATGACGGGTGGCGGCGAACCCAGCAACTGGGATGATCTGTATCGCGTCTCGCTCTACTTTATCAACCGAGAAGAGAGGGGCGAACCGACTCCCTACCGCGAGTTTGAGAGCAAGGGTGGGTATCCAAGCATCGCTTTCGAGGTGAAGAATTCGGAAGGATTTGCTTCCCGCCGCTATGCGATTCTCAAGAACAAAGATCACCGCATTCTCGCGCTGAGCGTTCGCATCCCGGCCGAGAAGGACGAGAAGGCCTTCACCGCGCACTTCCAGCGGATGATCGACACGGCCCGGTTCCGCTAATCTCGCCAATACTGCTTGCCATCGGGGGTGCGATTCAGGCACCCCCGATCCACCAATTCCCGCCGCAGTCGGGCCGGGTCTCGGTCCAAGGAAAGCGAATCGAGGACCGCATTGACTTCAGATTCGCGGTAATTCCGCCCGTGTTCAAAATGCCCGGCAAGGTATCCCCACAGGCCCTGGGTCGCCGGGTTGCTGAGCGATTCGGGGAGTTCGGAGATTCTCCCTGCCCAGTCCAGATATTTGCCAAACGGCTCACTCGCAAAGATCCCAATCTGTCGGCTCATGTAAACGACGTCGGATTCTGGGTTGGGGACGTAGGCCTCGCATGGAAGAAAACCTCTCCGCTCGTAGAACGTGAGCGCAGGGCCCAGTCGGCGGAGCGTATCGAGCCGTGCTTCGCGGTACCCCGATTTGACCGCCCGGTTGAGCGCAGCGTCGAGCAGAAGCGACGCGATTCCGAGCTGCCGACAATCCGGCCGGACATAGAAGCGCTTGAGCTCGCACACACCCGGGCCGATGGGCTTGAAGGCGGCGATGCCTACGATCTCGTGGCCCTCAATCAACGGATGGACCGCGCGCGATGCGTAGAGCAACGCCCCGTCCGGACGGGCATAGGGCCCAGGGAGCTGCTCTAGCTCGGTCTCGAAGTCTTGAAAGCAGAGGTCCACGCCGAGTTCGGCCTGATAGTCGCGCATCATTTGGCGGATCTGCCGAAGTTCGGCATCGGTGGCGACTTCGATCTCGGCGGCGGGAGTGGGCCGCTCCCATCTCCGCAAGGTCATGGGGTCCGGTCTCCGGGGTGCCGGATTTTTTCTTCCCAGTCGCGGGAGACTGGACCAAAATCGACCGGGGGCGCAACGGCGAACTCCATCTCCGCGCCGGATTCTGGATGGCGAAGCCGAAGATATGCCGCGTGGAGCCTGAGTGGCGGGGTTGCGAGCGATGCTGGGGCATAGATCCGGTCGCCGAGCACGGGATGCCCGACACTGCTGAGGTGGACGCGGATCTGGTGAGTTCTTCCCGTTTCGAGCGATGCGGCGACGAGGCTGGAGTCTCCGGAAACATCTAGGGTCCAAATCTCGGTCCGAGCCGCTTTGCCTTCGGCCAGTACGGCCATTCGAATCCGATTCTTGGGATCTCGGGCGATGGGCGCGTCGATGAGGAATCGAGGCTGGGGTGGGACTCCCGCGATCCAGGCCAGGTAGCGGCGGCTGGCGGTGCGGTGGGCGATTTGCTCGGCGAGTTTGCGGTGGGATTGGTCGGTTTTGGCGACGATGAGCAGGCCGGTCGTATCCTTGTCGAGTCGGTGGACGATGCCCGGTCGCCATTCTGCTGAACCTGAGCTGAGCGACCGCGAGGATGCCAAGAGGGCTTCGACGAGCGAAGGCTCCTTGAGCGAGGCCGCCGGATGGGTTGCCAAGCCACGAGGTTTATCGACAACCAAGATGGATTCATCTTCGAAAACCACCTCGAACGGGATTGCAACGGGGGTGAGATCGTGGACAGGGAGGCCGAGATCGTCGGGAACGTCCACCCGATCACCGGACCGGAGAGGATGTCCTGACTTGGAGGCGGGCTGGCCGTTGACGAGGACCTTTCCTTCTTCGATCAATTTGGCCAATCGCGATCGGCTTTGGTCGGGAATCTTCTCCGTCAGAAAGCGGTCGAGCCGCCCTGGTGTTTCAGTTTCCCAGAACATGGTTAATATTTAACCTCCAATAAGGAAAAGGAACCGAACTTCAAACATCATTCGTTGTTTAAGCAAATGATGAACAATCGAGGGTTGTGGTGTTTAGCGCTATCGGCGGTGCTTTTTCCGATGGCGCACGGGATGGATCTGAGCAAGAAGGTCACCGTAAAGATGGCACCGACGAGCCTTTCTCGGGCGATGGAAGAGCTTTCTCAGGTCACGGGCCTAGACCTGAAGTGCGGGACGCCGATTCGGGACGAAATGCTGACGCTCTACGTTCGGGATTGGTCCACGAGCGAGATTCTGAAGAAGATCGCCGAGACTCTGAACGCCGAATGGGCGAAAGAGGGTGAGAATACACTCCGCCTTGTCCGTGAACCCAGCAAAGCCCGCGACGAACTGAGGGCCAGCGAAGCCCAACGCGCGGAACTTCTTCGCGGGGTGATCGTGGCGGCCACCAAGGACATTAGCCGCGAGCCGCTGACCCAAGAGCAGATCCAGAATGCAAGCTCAGAACTAGGCCGCAATATCGAGCAGGCTCAGCGCGGCAACGGCGGTGGGATGCGCGAAATGGGCCGGCGATTTGCCCAGACGGCTTCCAACCTGCCGGGAACCCGCACGACGATGCTCGCGACGGGAGAAATTGATCCCGCTCTGCTGGCAAGCATTCGGCCCAATGGTCGTCTGGTCTTCAGTTCGGCCCCGACGTCGATGCAGCGACGCCTTGGCCCTAACGGCCTACGGTACGCCCAACAAATGGTGGCCGACCAACGGCTGATGTCGGACATGGCTGCGGGCGGTCAGCTCCAGGGTCCCATGGGCCGGATGGGCGGCATGGGCGGCGGCATGATGATGGGCGGAGAGCGCGGTGAAGCCGCGTCGGGACCGACCACCTACGCGATGCTCGTGGTCCGACGCAATGGCGACAGCGATACCTTCACGCTCCAGTTCATCGCGGCCAACTCCAATGGCGTCAATCAGGCCAGTGGATTTGGCTTCATCGGAAACATCATCGATCCTCCCGCGCCCAAGTTCGTGTTGCCGGATGAGCAGCCAATCGACCTTCGGCCGGAAAGTGCGGCCTTTGCCAAGCTCGTCGCCGGGGCGAACCCAACCGGTCCGGTCCAGCGGATGATCCAGGCTGACGGCGCCGGTCGCGTGGAATTCACGAGTGAGACTGAATCGAAGAACGTCGCTCCCGCGGACCTCCGGAAATACCTCGCCGAACCCCACCTGAATGAGCCCCTCGCGCTCTTCCTCGGAGATTCGTTCAAGGCGGTCAGCAAGGACGGCGAACGACCCGTCATCGCGGCCGTCCCCGACCAACTGATGGGCCTCGCCAACCAGTTTGCGGAAGGACTCACGACCAAGGCTTTTGTCCAAGCCCTTCAGCAAGAAGGCGCGATGAACGTCATGTTCCAGGATGGCTGGATCGTGATGAGGCCCCAAGACCCGGCTGCTGCGAGGGCTAATCACACCGACCGTCCGGCGTTGGCCCAGGTGATCAAGAGCTTCGAAGCCAAGGGGTACCTCACGCTCGACGAGCGGGCTGGCTTTGCCCTGAATGCACCGCTCTATCCGGGCCGAACAGACTTGGACTCGCTCGCCTTTGGGGCGCTTTTCCCCGAGTTTTCTCGCCGAGATCGGGACTCGATCTTGGGTGAGAATCGGGAGTGGCTCCGGCTCTACGGCACTCTTACGAGCAGCCAAAAGCAAGCTCTTCAGAGTGAGGCAGGACTTCCCCTGAGCATGCTCGGTGAAGCCCAGCGGATCGAACTCAACCGCATCGTGTTCGATGACTTTGCCGGACCTCGACGAACCACCAATCAGAATGGTGGAGGCACCAACGTCCAGACCACGGTCGTGGTCGCCGGTGGCCCTCCAGGCGGCCGTGGCCGAGGCCCTGGTGGCTTCGGGGGATTCAACCCGAACATGAGCGTCGGCGATGAGCGCACGGTCGTCCTGAGTAGCGGAATCCCATCCACGGCCCGAATTCGAGCCCAAGTGGAGGTTCAAGAAGCCCTGATGGGGATCACCGCCGAGGGCGAAAAGTCGTTCTTGAACGCCAGTGAACTCGCCCGCAATACCGTATTTGCCAGCAACCAGGACGCGGCCCCCGACTGGGCTCGCAACACCTCCCGCAAGTTCGAAAAGTTCCGAATGGCCCGCGAGACCGAGATCGAACTCACCTTGCTCCTGGCGACGGACTACCAGATGAACGGGGACCTCGAAGGCTATGAATTGGTCGGCTCGGGGATGGTCACCATGAGCAGTCTTCCCGCTTCCTTCAATGCTCTTTATCAAGAAGAATTGAAGCGCTGGACCGAGCGAGTGGCCAATATGCGAGAACGCGGTGGTCCTGGGGGCGGCATGGGCCGACGACGGGGCGGCGGTGGCGACGGCGATAATCCCTAAACTCGACCGAGAAACAGGCCCCAACGGGTACAACCTTTCCGATGGCGGACCGGTACGAGCCGAGTAGTTTTGAATCCGCCTGGCGCGAAAAATGGCGCCAGGCGGATCTGTTTAGGACCCAAGAAGACGCGAGCAAGCCGAAGTTTTACGGCCTCGTCTTCTTTCCCTATCCAAGCGGAGCCGGTCTCAGCGTCGGCCACTGTCGAAACTACATCCCCACCGACGTCCTCTGCCGCCTGAAGGTGATGCAGGGCCACAACGTTCTCTTTCCGATGGGATTTGACGCATTCGGCCTTCCGGCCGAGAACGAGGCGATCAAGCGCCAACGCAATCCCGATGCGATGGTGAGGGAATACGGCGCGACCTACAGAAGGCAGATGGAACTCGTCGGAACGAGTTTTGACTGGAACAAGGAGCTCTATAGCTGCGACCCGAGCTATTACAAATGGACCCAGTGGATCTTCAAGAAGCTCTATGAGAAAGGGCTCGCCTACCGACGCAACGCGGAGGTCAACTGGGACCCCATCGACAAGACGGTCTTGGCCAACGAAGAGGTGAT
>DDSL01000142.1 GCA_002343825.1 Chthonomonas sp. UBA2391 | reverse complement strand
GAATAAGACTGGGTCCTCGGGGATCGCGGATGGCGGAGAGGACATCGGGTCCAAGTCGCTTCTGCCAAAAACGGCTGGAGTCGTCATCCTCATTGGGCTGAGCGACCGGAATGCTTTCTGACGGAACCGGTTTTTCGACTTCACTGGCCTGGGTCGAGGGATTTTTGACCGGTGGATCGTACTTCGGGTTGCCGAGTTCGGTCGGACTATCGACGACNNCCCAGGGGATCCGCCTTGGACCCCGCCCCAGACTGCCCCGCGAGGTAGCTGGCGAAGATCACCGAGGCCAAAAACGCGACCGCCAAAATGGCCACGAGCGCCGTTTTGGGCTTCGGAACGGTGCCACTCGGGGCCCCATTTTGGGATTCTAACCGCCGCACGATGAGGGCCAGTCGGTCGGCATCGGCAGGGCTATTGGGAGCAAGATCACGAGTCAGCTCGTACCACTCCTTGGCCTCATCAAGCTTGTCTTGATCGTAGGCCAAATCTCCTAGGACGCGATGGGCGTCGACGTTCTTGGGATCTTCTTGAAGAACCTTCAGCGCCGTCTCCCTCGCTTCGGCGTATTGACGCCGCAAACGGTGGACGTTGGCCTGGGCCAGCAATCGATCAAGTTCAGGGGCCAATTCCATGGTCAGGTGAGGCGGGTCGTCCCGGTGCTCCCAAAGCCTCCTTCCCCACGGTCACTGGGCTGGAGTTCATCGACAAGTTCAAACTCAGCCTGGACCACCGGAGCAAGGACCATTTGGGCGACACGTTCTCCTTTTTCAAGAACGACGGTTTCCGAACCCAAATTGATCAGGAGAACCCCGATTTCGCCTCGATAGTCGCTGTCGATCGTTCCCGGCGTGTTCACCATCGAGATTCCATGGCGCAAGGCTAGCCCAGAACGAGGGCGTATCTGGACCTCATACCCAGCCGGAATCGCCATCCGAAGACCCGTCGGCACCAAGCGTCTCTCTCCGGGTTGGAGCGTGATGGATTCTGCGCACGTCAGGTCGGCACCGGCGGCCCCTGGGGTGGCATAGATCGGAACGGCCGCGTCAGGACTGAGCTGGATCTCGATCTTCATGGGGCACCGCCGAGTCCTCGATCACCGCATAGCGGAAGGGAACCTCGCTCTTGCCCCAGGCGATCTCCATGAGCGCCTGTCGCAGTCCCTCGGGCTCTCCATTGTGGGTCAATTCTTGCAGCCGGTTAATCTCGCTCTTGAGCCATTCGAAGTTGACTTCGCCCTCGTTGCTGACGACTCGAATCTTGCTATGCTCGGTGGGTTGCAGTTGCTCCTGTTCGTAGACCAGCTCTTCGTGGGTCTTTTCTCCCGGGCGCATCCCCACGAACTGGATTTCGATATCTTCGCCGGGAGTCAGACCGTGGAGTCGGATCAGGTCCTTGGCCAGATCCAAAATCTTGACCGGCTCGCCCATGTCCAGGATGAAGAGCTCGGCCTTGCTCCCCATGGCTCCGGCTTGCAGAATCAGCTGGACGGCCTCGGGGATCGTCATGAAGTACCGAGTCATGTCCGGATGGGTGATCCGGACTGGACCACCACGGGCAATCTGCTTCTTCAAGACCGGGATCAACGACCCTCGGCTTCCCAGGACGTTCCCAAAGCGCACGATGGCAAACTCCGTTTCGCTGCGCTGGGCCCACGCCCGGACGATCATCTCTCCGACCCGTTTGGTCGCGCCCATCACGCTACTGGGCTTGACCGCTTTATCGGTGGAGATATAGACGAACTTTCGGACCCCGAATCGGGCCGAGAGCTCACAGAGCAGTTCGGTGGCAAAGACGTTGTTCTTGACCGCCTCGATCGGGTTGCCCTGCATCAGCGGTACGTGCTTGTGGGCGGCGGCGTGGAACACGACCGTCGGGCTGTACTGCCGGAAAATTCGCTCCATCGACGCCCGATCGCGAACATCACCGATGACGCAAGTCGGGGCGAACCCCATCTCATTCATCAGTTCCTGTTCGATCTCATAAACCGAGTTCTCACCTTTGCCAAGCAGGATCAGGTTTGCGGGAGCAATCTGGGCGATTTGACGAGCCAACTCGGACCCGATGCTGCCTCCTCCACCGGTCACGAGGACGGTTTCGGCCGAGATGTAGGCCGCCGCCCGGCTGATGTCGGTTTGGGCCGGAGCGCGCCGAAGAAGGTCCTCGATATCCACATGGCGCAGAGTGCGCTGAAGGCGGGCCTCACCATTCAGAATCTGAGCGACCGGCGGTAGCGTGCGCACGGGGACTTCAGCTTGGTCGCAGAGCTCCAAAATCCGGCGAATGACGGCTCCACTGGCACTGGGAACGGCGAGGATGACCTCGTCGATATTGTGCTTACCGACGATCTGCGGGATCAGTTCCGTACGCCCCATCACGCGGACTCCGTGGATCGTGAGGAGGCGTTTGTCGGGATTGTCATCGACGAATCCGACTGGCTGATGCTCGGAGTGCGGCGAGCGGGTCATCTCTCGCACGATCATCTCTCCGGCGTCACCGGCTCCGACGATCAGAGTCCGACGCTTGTTGCGCCGTCCACGGCTCACTGCGACTTGCCAATCGACCTGTCGCTGAACGATGCGCAACCCACTTAGCAAGCTGAGTGAAAGGAAACCAAACAGAACGGGGAAAACAACGAGCCCCCGGATGCTTTGGGTGAATTCAGTTGCCACCTCAATGGCGACCAGAGCGCTGGACAGCAACCCAACCACGAGAGCGAGGTTTGCAAAGTCATAGAGGCCCAGATACCGAGCATTGATCCGGTGGGCGCCCCGCCAGGCCAGCAAAAGCATCCCGATGACTAGGATCGGCATGCCAAATCGGAGGGCAAAGGTGCCGAACGGGAGCGGAGTTTGGAACTCCCAAACGAGCTGAAAGGCAAGCCAAAGGGAGCCGAAGATCAGGCCGAGATCCATCGCAAGGTCGCGGAAAAACCGGGCCCACCGGGCGCCGGGTTTGCTCATCGCATCACGTATCAGAGATCTCGTATCCATACCCCTTTCAGATTGCCTCGTCCTGAGGCACTAGGATTCAGCCGCTAAGGCTACCCCTTTGTCCCGATAGCATAGACGACTTTGTAGTCTTTTGGGACTTCGTTCCCCCCTAAATCCACAAATTCATGGAACTCAGCATCGGATTCTTTCAGTACATCCGGCATCGTCGGCAGGGGGCCATAGACAAGCCGCTTGAGCTTTTCCTTGCCCTCCATGGTGTCGGGGATTAGGCGGAAAGTGACGGCAAGCTTTCGGACCACGCTAAAGATCTTGCCCTTAATGCCTGCCGGTTCATCGCGGAACCCGACCTTAATCTCAGGTTGCAGACCGTGCTTTTGGAAAAGGCCAACCAGCTCGGCGGCGGTGAAGTAGTGATGGGTCATCGGGGCTGGATTGAAGCTCGTCCAATCCCGATTTGCAGTCGCGATAAAGAGCTTTCCGCCTGGGCGCAAAACCCGGGCCGCTTCCGTAATGGCTCTTTGGCCCTCGGGCATAAAGTAGATCGACTCCATGATCAGCACGAGGTCGAAGCTGGAATCCGCGAACGGAAGCGCCGTTGCGTCGAGTTGTTGGGCGGTGACCCGACCGCTGTAGGTTTCGTTGACCTTGGCCACCATATCGGTGTCGAAGTCGCCTGCGGTCACGCTTTTGGCCTCCTGCAGCAGGAGCCCGATCCCCATCCCCGGCCCGCAACTCACGTCGAGGACATCCTTGCCCTTGGCCATGCGAGCGGCGGTGACATACCGCGTCACCAGCATGCTCATCCCTTCTTTGGTCTGCCCCTGCCCGGGCATCTCGGTGACGCTCGTGTAGCTCGTCAAGGGGTCGGTTGTGAGGGTGGGGTTCATGGGGTGAGGACTCCTTCCTGGTTACCGAGACGGATTGCTGGGCCCCGGAGCATCGCCGAAGTGACTTCGGTGATCGCCGGGGCATCGAGCCCATAACGGGTTCTCAGATACTCCTGAGAACCGACCACGCTGCTGAATTTGCTCTGTAGCCCGATCCGCTTGAACCGAGCCGGAACCACGCCGCTCTCAAGAAGAACTTCGGCCACAGCCCCCCCGAGGCCACCGTCAACGGTGTGCTCTTCGATGGTGACCAATCCGCCCGTCTCACTCGCCGCCGCGATCAGCGCCGCCCGATCGATCGGCTTGATCGTGTGGAGGCTGAGGACCCGGGCCTGGATCCCACGAGTGGCAAGAGAATCGGCCGCCTTGAGGGTTTCGCCCAACATTCCCCCCGTCGAGACCAAGGTGACGTCACGGCCCTCGCGGATCTTCCGAGCTTTGGCTCGTTGGAAGGGTTCGGCGGTGGGCTCGTCGATGGTCATGCTCGCTCGGTCGAGGCGAAGATAAACAGTCCCCGGGGTCTCGGCCGCGGCGACCGTGCACTCCTGGGCTTCGTGGTCGTCGCCTGGGCTCAGGACCGTGATATCAGGAAGCGCGCGCAGGATTGAAAGGTCCTCGGTGGCATGGTGGCTGATCCCCAACGCGCCATAGCTGAATCCTCCCCCGATGCAGACGACCTTGACATTGGCCTTGTGATAGCAGGCGTCATTGCGGATGAATTCCAGCGGGCGCAGGGTGGGAAAGTTTCCGATCGAATAGGTGTAAACGATCCGTCCTTCCATCGCAAGCCCAGTGGCGAGCATGGTCATGTTTTGCTCGGCCACACCCGCATTCAGAAACTGCTTGGGGAAGCGCTTGGCGAAGTCATCGAGGACTCCGAATCCGAGATCGCCGGTGATGAGGAAGATGCGGGAGTCGCTCTCGGCCAACTCCGCCAATTTCGATATAAATGCGTCTCGCATAGGCAAGTTGGGGGCACGCTCGCGGCCCCGTCCCGAGGCCAAACCCGATCAGGGGCCCCTTCGCTCCGCTCAGCCCTGATCTCGCCCTCGGGGCCGACTCGCGGAACCTCTATTCTAGCCGTTTGGGGCAGTCCTTCGCCCTCGGAACTGGTACGGGGTCGGGTCTGCGCTCGGCCCGGACATGTAAACTAGAACTCCTGATGGCCGTCTCCACCGAACTCTCCAGCGTCGAACTTGCGAAACGTATCCGCCTCCATGCCCTGCGCATGACCAGCCGCGGAGGGAGTTCGCACATCGGCGCGGTGCTGAGCATGGCCGACGTCTTAGGCGTGCTCTATGGTGGCGAGCTGAAGGTGGATCCCAAGAACCCGACTTGGGCCGATCGCGACCGGTTCGTCCTCAGCAAGGGTCACGCCGGTGCCGGGGTCTATGCCGCCCTCGCTGAGCGCGGATTCTTCGAAATCGAGCGACTTGAAACCCACTATCAGGACGGTAGCAAGCTCAGTGGCCACGTGACCCATTTGGAGATGCCGGGAGTCGAACTTTCGACCGGATCGCTGGGCCACGGGCTGGGCGTCGGGGCAGGAATGGCACTCGCGGCCAAGCTCGACGGTCGCAAGAACCGAGTCGTCGTCCTCCTCAGCGACGGCGAGATGGACGAGGGTAGCAACTGGGAGCCGATTCTCTTTGCCGGACACCACAAGCTCAGCAATCTCATTGCTGTGATCGACTACAACAAGATCCAGTCCCTGGCCCCGGTGAGTGAGACCCTCGAACTAGAACCCTTTACCGACAAGTGGCGAGCCTTTGGATGGGCAGTGTACGAGTGTAACGGCCACGAACACGACGCCATCCGGGCCCAATTCCGAGCGATGGAGAGCGAGACCCAAAAGCCGAAGGTGCTCATTGCCCACACCACCAAGGGCAAGGGCGTGAGCTTTATGGAGAACACCGTTCTCTGGCACTACCGGACGGCGCGGGGAGAGGAATTCGACCGGGCAGTGGTCGAACTCCAGAAGTAGCGCCGAGGTTACCGGTCCTCTTGGCCAGCCCAGGGAGGGGGACCTTCGCCTTGGATTTCGATCGTCCTTCCGTCTTTCAGTTCAATTCGCCAGAGGTCAATCTCCGGTCGGTTTCGGTAAAAGTCAACCTCGCCCCACACCGTGAACTCTTCCCCAACCGGAAGCTCAATCGACTGATACCACTCGGGCCCTGCTTCGGCGCGGATCTGACCGGTGGCATCACGCAGACGAAACTCATTAGTCTCGATTTCGGACTCAAGGCTCGCGCGGAACCGGACGCGCTGGTCGTAGACCGGCCGATTTAGAATCTGCTGAATCGTGACCGGTCGAAATCCACGAAGGGGAGCGCTAGGCTCTGGCCCGCTCAGCGCGCCGACGGCGAAGAAAGCGATCGTCGTGAGAGTCATGCTCCTTCTTCACGTCACCTCACTTCATCGGGTTCCCAGGTGGAGCTTTCCGTTGCAAGTCGGCAGGCGGGTCGGCCTTGCCGGCTTCGCTCATTTTTGTGAGTTTAGGTAAAGAAATCGTCCTTCTGCGTTGTATTTCCGCAAAGATGCTGTACAGTAAAGAGGTGCGGTCCGGCTCTGTTTCGGCCCGCCGGGAGAGGAAGATGCATAAAGTTCTTGGCGCCGTTTTGGCATGTTCGCTGACTGCTGGGGTTTTTGCGCAAGGCGGCGTAATCAAGTTCCGCCCGTATCGAATTGCCGACGGCACCCCGAATTACTTGGCTTTCGGCGGTTCAACGGTTCTGCTCAGGGCCAATGAAATCTGGACCAAACAGACGGGCCGCAAAGTAATCGCCGGAGGCGTGTTTGATCAAGTTTCGCCTTTGGGCTCGGTACTCGGCAGGGTCAATAACAAGCCAGCCATGGTCACCCCAGCTGGCGAGGTCGTTATGTTGCCCGAGTCTGCTCCCGACGGCACAATCTTGGGGCGAGCACTCTACCAGCGTAGAGATGGCACGATCCTTGGGCTCTCGGCGAATAGGTCAAAGCTCTTCTGGATTGCACCAGACGGAAGCATGACGCTTCAGACTCTCCCCTCCCCCCAAGATTGGGGACGAACGTGGGCGGGTCCGGACGGCCGCATCGCATCGGTGGTCAGGACACAGCTACTCGGATTGACTCTTCGGACTCTAGATCTTTCGGGATCGTTCCGATCAATTGGCTTTATTGAGCCAATCCGATTTGGCACTGAAGACATGCGTTTTCGATTCTTATCGAAGATGCTGAACTGGGACGGTACGGTCGAAAATGTATCTAATGATCTTGCATGGAACAATGTCGGCGGGGCATTGACGACGCACCTTGATTCGGACCGCTCCGGACCTTGGCGAAATATCTCGGTCAAAGTTTACAGTCCTCAAACAGGAGATGTCTACATTAGCCGCAATGCTGCCGGACTGATTCCAACTCTGGGCCATGAGCTGTCCGACAACGGTAGTTCGATAGTGGTTGGAACCGATCCCAGGAACCTGGGCGAGGGCTACTATCTAGTCGAACCGGTCCCCGAGCCGGGCTCATTCGCGGCTCTCATCGCTGGCTTAGTCGGCCTCTGGCGTCGAAAAGTGACTCTCAGGAAGGTAGCAAGTCGAGCATCCGTACTTGGTAGCCTCGCCATGCTGGGAGCAGGCGCCATGGCGACACCAAGGTTCGTACCAGCGGGATTTACTCTCAATATCGGTCGGCCCTGGTACCTAGGCCAATATGGCGCGTTAGCAGAAAACGGCAATGTCACCGTAGGACTGCACCAACAAGCCGATTACCCGACCTGGGAACATGCCTATTCCTACTTCTGGAAGCCAGGTGATGCGCAACCATCGTTAGTTTCCGGCGGACGACCCATAGCGTTGACGGTGAACTCGTCCGGCCTGATCGGAGGCAAACTGCACACAACTCCGATTTACAACGTCGAGTACATCGGAGCCCTTTGGACGAGCCCTAGGGATTTTGTGAATCCACATCATTGGATTCGCTGGAGTACTTGGCTCCACGAGGTCACATTGGTGACCGATTCTGGCTGGATCGCTGGTATCCAAGCAGAAGTCATTCGTCCATTACTCATTAGTCCAACGAGACAAGTTCACTACTTTGACCATCGCCCGGCAGGATCGTACTATAGCTATCGCCCGATGTTCCTTAATGAAGGGGGTAGCTATATCTATACGACTCAAGAGTTTCCAGGGATGCCTTTCGACTACTTTCTATGGTCTCCAACCTCAGGGGAAGTCAGCCTGGGAAAACGATTCGTAGGAGACCTCAATAATCGAAACGAAATCATCTTCATCGAAAAAGCGCCCGAGGGATCAAACCTCGGCTGGAAGGTTCGGCTCGTGTACCGCAGCCCCCAGGGAATCGAGAGGATCCTAAAGAGTACTAATGCCTCCCCTTATGCTGGAGTAGCAAAGTTTACGGATAACGGCGACCTCTATCTATGGTGGGAAGGTCAACCCGCCATCCTCAATCTTGATGGCACAATGCATAAGGGTCCGTTCTCAATCGAGCCGCCCGGACCGGGTGGAGACTATCGAATTGAGCACTTCTTTGCCGCCAATAACTCGGGGCAGGTCCTCGCCAGCGTAACCAACGGGGGACTCGGAGACTCTTATATCCTCAATTTGAACGTGGTCAAGAACAGGGACACCCGTAAAGGGACCCCAGGGACGGGCAAACCGATGAAGATTCGCCCCTAAGTTGAGGGTCTAGTTAAGCTCTCTAGAGTTCTGCTGCCCCGGACTTCTCTTCCGGGGCAGCTCTGCGCCTTAACCGCGCTTGATTTCCAGAACTTCGATATCGAAGATCAGCAGCTGGTTCGGGCCGATGGCGGGGGGAGAGCCGGCCTCGCCGTACCCGATCGCGGGCGGGATATACAGCTTCACGCGTTCGCCCTTCCGCATCCCGACGATCCCGAAGTCCCAGCCCTTGATCACTCGACCTTGGCCGAGGGTGACCTCAAACGGCTCGTTCCGATCGCGCGAACTGTCGAACTTCTTGCCATTGGAAAGAGTACCGGTGTAGTGCACCACCACGGTATCGCCCTTGGCCGCGGGTACGCCCGAGCCAGCCTTAATTGGCTCTTTCCAGAAGTTGTTTTCGTCGCCCGGCTTCAGGATCTCCAGAACCTTGACCTTGAACTTCAGATCCGCGTTGGCGGGGATCTTGGGGGGGCTTCCGGCTTCGCCATAGGCCATCGCCGCAGGGATCGTCAGTTCGCGCTCGCCTCCGCGCTTCATGCCGATCAGGCCCTCGTCCCAGCCTTCGATAACCTGGCCATTGCCGACCGAAAAGCTGAACGGATCCTTTTCCGGAGCCATGTTGCTGTCGAACTCGGTCCCGTCCATCAGGGTGCCTTGGTAGAGAACCCAAACGCGGTCTCCTTTGGCGACGGCATCCTTGCCTGCACCGGGCTTGGTGTCTTTCTTGACCAGCTCTTTCACCCCGGCTGCCGGGGGAGCGGGCTTGTTGGCGGCGGGTTCGGCGACGGTCGGCTGACCCGTCATGTTGTCGACTTTGGTCTCCTCTTTGGGGGCACAGGCAAGGGCCGCCATACCGATGAGAAGAGCTCCGGCGAGATAGTTGCGAGAAATCATCATGGTGTTCTTTCTTCTTTACGATGCAAGATACGGCCGAGGATCGGCAAATTTTCCTTCGATGGCGGTGGCGGCCGCGGTCATGGGACTCACGAGGTGAGTCCGCG
>DDSL01000080.1 GCA_002343825.1 Chthonomonas sp. UBA2391 | reverse complement strand
CCCCTAACCCCTAACCCTTCAGCCCCCCAACTCACCAGCAATGATCGCCGCGACTTCGGGATGGACGAAGCTGCTATAGTCCCCGCCCAGGCGCGCGACCTCGCGGACAATCGAACTGGACAGGTAGCTGTGTTCCCATTTGGTCATGAGAAAGAGCGTCTCCACATCCGGATCGAGGCGGCGATTGGCCAGCGCAATCTGGAATTCGTAATCAAAGTCGGCCGTCAGGCGCAAACCGCGGATGATCACACCGGCCCCTTGAGCCTTCGCATACTGGACCAAAAGGCCGTCGAACTGGTCGACGCTCACGTTGGGGAGGTTGACGGTCATCGCCCGGAGCGCCCTCAGCCTGGATTCTACGGGCAAGAATGGCGCCTGTTTGCCCGAGTTCATCCCTATCGCAACCCGGACCTGGGGGAAAAGGGTCGCGGCTCGCTCGATCACGTCGAGGTGTCCGAGGGTTGGGGGGTCAAAGGAGCCGGGATAGATCGCCAGTTCCGCCATGTTCGGACGATACCTTTTTCCCTTTAGCCATGAAAAAAAGTCCCCAACCGAGTGGTTAGGGACTTCGCTAGTAGTTTCTCGGTGAGGAGAAATTACTTGCTGCGTCGTCGTCGAGCGAAGGCAGCGNNTCCGGGCTCAGGCACGGCTTGGACGGCGTACTTCACGTTGCCGCCGGGGTTGCCGATGGTTCGCGGAGTCGTTTCAAAGAATGTCGCCCTAGAGTTAGGGCCTGTACTTTGTGTCACGGAGCCGTGGAAGATCGACACACCGTTTTCTCCCTCTGCTTCACCGAATACTTCGTTCGCCGCTAGGTCGGTATTGGTGATGCTGTAGGTCGCGATTTCGTGTACTTGGTCCGGTAAGAGGATGGCTCGCCTTTGTGTACCAAAGAAAAATGGCACCCAAAGTCCGAGGGTGCGCAGGGTTGTGCCTGAGCCGAAGCTCCCGCTGTATCTCGGACTCTGACGAGGTTCGTAAGTGACTTGTTCTGGCGACCCAGTAGAGGCGTTGGAGCCCTGATAGATTCTGCTGGAGAGTTGAAGAGAGTCCGCAAAGAGCTTTTTGCTGATGGCACCACTTTTGGCGGAACTGGCGTCTGCAAAAAAACTCGTACCGCTTGTGGTTGCCGTGTCAAACCCGATGAATGCGCTTCCACCTCCAACCTCTAGATTTGTTGTCCTCAAGCTTCGGACGAAAAGAGTGACGCTGAAGGTCCCGCCGATCTGGGGGATCCGAGTCAGCGGACTCAGGCGGTCGCCGACTTGCTTGCCGTTCAGAGCCGCGAATTCAGCATTTCCGTACCCGAGATAGAATTCAAGTTGCGCGAATGAACTCGCCGGATGTGCGAGGGCCATCAAGACTGCTGAAACCAACTTAGTGCTCTTCTTCATTAACTCATGATAAGCTTCCTCGGTAGTCCGGGAAGCTAGCTCTCCAATAAGTTATCGTTGAGCATTTGGTCAGAATGTGTCATCATCGGCGAAAAGTGGTGAAATCTTAACAAAACGAAGTCCCTAACCAGATGGTTAGGGACTTCGTTTGTAGTTTCTCGGTGAAGAGAAATTACTTGCTTCGTCGTCGTCGAGCGAAGGCAGCGAGGCCAGCAGCGACGGCGATCATGGTTCCGGGCTCAGGCACGGCTTGGACTTGATACTTCACGTTGCTGCTCGGGTTCGAGGCTCGCGGATCCAGGAAGGTTGCGCGGCTCGTAGCGTTGGTAACGTGGTTGATCGAAACACCGTTCTCGTTGGCGGCATCACCGAAGATGTCACCGTTGGCGAGGCCGATGTTCGACAGGTTGTAGTCGGCGACTCGAATCGTCTGACCGTTGGCGAAGACCAACTTGTTGGCGGTTCCGAACTGGATCGGGGCCCAGAGACCGAGCGAGCGAAGGCTGGAACCGGAACCAAAGTTACCGGAGTAGCGAGCAGCTTGCTGGAGCTGGAAGTCGACGGTTCCAGGATCGTTGGCCGATCCGATGAGACCGTTGTAACCCGTTCCGAGGTTGCTGATCGAGTCAGCGAACAGCTTCTTGCTGACGGCGGCGGTACCAGCAGCAGCAGCCGAAGCATAGTTGCCAGTTCCGTTGGTGGAAGCCGAGTCGAAGCCGACGAAGATTGCGCCGCCTTGAGCGTTGAACGCTGCGCCATTGTTCTTGGCGAACAGCGAAACGGTGAACGAACCACCGATTTGCGGGATCAGGTTGACGCCTGGCTTCAGGGCATCACCAACTGCTGCGCCGTTCAGGGCAGCAAATGCGGCGTTACCGTAGCCGAGATAAAACGAGTACTGTGCGTTGGCGGCGACGACCGAAGCCGAAGCCAGAGCGATAGCGAAAATTCGCGTGTTGAGTTTCATAACCACCTCTACCTCTTCTTTCCTTTAGAGTCTTTGACCATCCAGGATCTGTCGATGCTCGTAGCAGCAGTCAAGCCTAAACCTAACCTCTCCTTTCGACAGCGGACACAAATGTGCCCAAGATGTTCATCCAATATCGGTGCCAACGGGGGCGAAATGTGTCATCCGATTTCGAAATATTAAGACTTCTTAACCAAGTCCAGAAGAATTACTAGGTGCCTTCAGTCCGATTTCAAGGTCGCCAAGACAAAGAAAAGCCCCGAGGAAAATCCTCGGGGCTCGGTAACTTTCTCGTTGAGGGAGAAAATTACTTGCTGCGGCGTCGGCGAGCGAAGGCAGCGAGACCAGCGGCCACAGCGAGCATGGTGCCCGGCTCAGGAACGGCGGTCAGCGTGTACTTCACGGAAGAGCCCGGGTTACCGGCGGTTCGCGGGTTGGTACCGAAGTAGGTCGATCGGCTGGTTGCGTTAGCAACGCTGTTGATCGTCAGACCATTTTCGCCAGCGCCATCGCCCCAGCTAGCACCACCGGAACCACCGAGGGTCTTGTTGGTGATAACGAGATCGAGCAGGCGAACGGCCGAGCCCGAAGCGATCTTGACGTTCAGACCGGTGCCGAAACCGAAGGCTTCGGTGAGACCGACCGCTCGGAGGGTCGAGCCGGAGCCGAATTCTCGGCTGAACGTGGTCGAACCGATCTTTTCGTAGTTGACCGAAGCGGCATCGTCAGCGTTGTTCAGACCGTCAATGCCCGAAGCGCGATTGCTGAAGTCGCTGGCGAAGCTGATCGGGGCCGGAGCAGCGGCTTCAGCAGCTGCTTGGTTGGCATAGTTGCCTGCGTTGCCGACGGCTTGGCCGAAACCAAGGAACACGGCGCCACCGGCGTACTTGCCTTGGCTGGATGCGGTTTGTCGGGCAAACAGCGAAACGGTGAAGGTTCCGCCAGGAGCCGGAATGAGAACGTTGCTGTTCAGCTTAGCGCCGACGGCAGCACCGTTCAGTTGGGCGAAGGCTGCGTTACCGTAGCCCAGATAAAATTCGACGTTGGCCTGCGCGTTCGCGACTGCGAAGGAGCCCAAAGCGACAGCAAATGCGAGAGTTCGCGTGTTGAGTTTCATACCACCTCTACCTCTTGTAATCGAATGACAATAAAGATCCTGAAAGAAGCCCTGGTCACCTTGTCCTCTGGCTCCCTGGATCTCAGTCCACGAGTATTGTATCCGAACAAGCCCTCAGATACAAGGATTTGTGACATCGAAAACGCGAAATTTAACGAACTTTACCGGGTTTTGAACCTGGCCTCTGATTGAAAACCGTATTTCTTACAGTGTCCTTTCCCCGTAGAGATACGGGGGATTCCGAAGCGTACGGACTTTAGTCCAGGGGGTCGATGTCGATCGAAGGACCGGTCGCTCGGCCAAACATTTGCTCGACTTCCATCGGATCCACCAAGACTTCTCGCGGTCGTGGGCCGTCCCGAGGGCCCACGATTCCGCGCTCCTCCATCATGTCGAGCAGACGCGAGGCGCGCTGAAACCCGATCGAGAACTTTCGCTGGAGCATGGAGGTCGAGGCCTGGCCCCGATCGGCGACCCAGCGCACGGCTTCTTCCCAGTGGGCGTCGGCTTCTTCGCTCTCTCGCATTTCCCCCTCTTTGTCGCTGATCGCCACCGCGATCGGGTTGAGGACGTACATCGGCTTCTCTTGGTCGATCCAGTGCTTGCAGACCTCTTCGATCTCGCGTTCGCTGACATAGCAGCCCTGGATCCGAGTCGGCTTGTTGGCGTCGATCGGCAGGAACAGCATGTCGCCCTTGCCGACGAGCTTTTCCGCTCCCCCTTGGTCTAGGATCGTCCGCGAGTCAATCTGGCTACTCACAGCAAAGGCGATCCGAGAGGGGATGTTGGCCTTGATCAAGCCGGTGATGACGTCGACGCTCGGGCGTTGGGTCGCGATCACCAAGTGGATGCCGACCGCGCGGGCCAACTGGGCAAGGCGGACGATGCTGGTTTCGACCTCGGCCGCCGCCTGAATCATCAGGTCGGCCAACTCGTCAATGACGACTACTATATAAGGAAGGCGTTCGGCAAAACTGGCCTTGCTGTTCCACCCATCGATATTGCGGACACCCCGTTCGCTAAAGAGGTCATACCGAATGTCCATCTCTCGCCAAATGGCCCTCAGGACCCCCGGGGCTTCCTTGACGTCTTTGACGACCGGGCACATCAAGTGCGGGATGCCATCAAAGAGGGAGAGTTCCACGCGCTTGGGGTCGATCATCACCATCCGCAGGTCCTTAGGCGTGTTGCGCATCAGCAGCGAAGTGATGATAGTGGCGAGGCCGATGGACTTACCCGAGTTGGTGGCTCCACCGATCAGCAGGTGGGGCATCCGGGTCAGGTCGGCGTATTTGTTTCGTCCGCTGACGTCTTGACCAAGGCCCACCAAGAGACGCGATGGATTCTCGCCGAACTCTTTGGTTTCGCAGAGCTCCCGCAAACTGACGACAACCGGCTTCTCGTTGGGGACTTCGACGCCAATGGCGTTCTTGCCAGGGATCGGCGCCTCCACCCGAACGTGGCTCGCGGCCATGCTCATCGCGATATTGTCGGCCAAGGTCGTGATTCGGTTGACGCGGATCCCGGGCCCGAGTTGAACTTCGTACCGAGTGATGGTGGGACCAGTCGCGATCTCGACGACGTTGGCCTCGATCCCGAATTCGAGGAGGGTGTTCTCAAGCGTGACGATATTCCCCTGTACCTCCTCCTGAGCCCGCTTGGTGCGGATCGTTGGCTCCTTTAGGATGGAGAGCGGGGGAAGCGTATACCCTTCCTTATCCTTTGCGTCGAGAGAAACGGTCTCGCCCGCGTTCATTTCGCGCAGAACCGGCATGGGCTTCGTCTTGTGCGCAGGAAGAAGGGTGCGGTTGCCCTTTTCTTCCTCCTCTTCTTGGACGGCTGGGGCGCTTCGGGCATTCAGGAGGGCCTCTCGAAGGGCTCGCTTTCGATCTTGTTTGGGGTCTGGGGCGCTGATGTCCCCGTCGTCTTCATCCAGAAGGCGTCGGCGGTTTACGCGGGGAGTGACGGTTTCTCGGGATGGGGCCGGTCGTCGAAGCAATTCTCCGACCGATCGAAGAGGGCGGTCCAGGGTGAGGATGAGCCCCACCATGCCAAGGGCGCCGATACCGACCCATTGGGCCGATCCGAGAAGCGCCTTGAATCCCCACGCGATCAGCGCTCCAAAGTAGCCTCCGCTTCCGGCGACGACCTCGGGGTCAAAGTAGTCCCCATTGCGGCTTTGGGCCATGGCTGCCACCACCGAGAGAGCCAGGATCCCCAGCCCAGCCGTGACTCGACCGAGTTCCCACTCATATTTGCCGGCGACCATCCCTGCCCCGACGACCATGAGTCCGATTGGAACTAGCCAAGCTGCGCGGCCAAAAAGGGCGGAGAAGAGAGAGTGGAGGGCGTTACCGACGATCCCGCCTTGGCCCAGCGCCAGAGTGACCAGGAGGACGATCCCGAGCGCCCCGACCAAGACCCCATAGATGTCGCTTCGTCGATCATGGGTAACCATCACCGCCGCGCGGGTGGGCTCGGCGACCCTGCGCCGGGTAGCAGATTTCGTCGGAGTCGGCATCCGTGTCCTCAGTTGTCCTTAGCCGCCATCCATAGCGACTACCGATAGTTTACACGCAGTGGGTCAGGATTCTGATACTTTTGCCGTTATTCGGTCGGTCTGGAACTCGATTTTGGCTTGGATGCCTAGGTCGGCAAAGAGTTTTCCGAGTACCTGTCGGGCCTGAGCACGCGATTGCTCGGCAAGCCCCCGGCTAAGTGCGATCTCCAGGGCCTTTCCACTCGCTTCGGCCTCGATGCGCTCCGTGAGCCGAAAGTCTTGCCACCATCGGCTGTATCTCGCGTCGGCCATCGCGACCTTGGCGTTCTTGATCTCCACCTTGGGGTCGGGCAAAACCACGGTCCAACCGTTGGGTGTCCGGTGGACCTGTGCCGACTTCAAGTCGATCACTCCGTCCACGCTGGTTTCAACCCGGGCCATGCCGTGGTTCTTGGTCGCCGTTGAGACCAGCCACTGAACTCCGGGGACTCGGTCCCAGCCGGGCGCCGCGTTTCGGTGACTCTCCAGCGTGATGATTTGGCTAAAGTTCATCCGCTGGGTGCGGAGCTCCCCGAGAGCCTGAATCGAATCCAAAATCACCGGACCGCTCACGAGCTTCTCAGATCTCGCGGGGGTTTTGGGCTGGTTCAATGCTCCAATCAGCAACCAAGCTCCCAAAAGACCGACTCCGATTCCTAGACCAGTTTTCAACTTACGCATAGTGGTTTGGACCCCATGCGAGCGGGGTTCGTTCCCGGACCTAGGACCATCGCAAACGTCTCATCTGCCTCTGACGTCATCCTAAAGAGGATATCGAGAGAGATCATGGCCCGCCGATTTCAATCCAAAGAGCTCCACTCGGTCGTTTGGGAAGCTTGTGACGCCTTTACCAGCGGAGTCCTGCATCAAGATCCCGAGGCGGTCCGTGTTTATGGAAAGCACTCCTCGGCTTGGTTCAAGGAATACGGGGCGGGGCTGATGAGCTTTATCGTGGGGTGGACCGTTGCCCTCCTGGGGATTGCCGCCCTAGGTCGATGGATCGGTCTCCCGTTGATCGTTTTTCTGGGGTTCTTCGCCGCGATCGGGCACGGAATCTATCTGTTCGCCAAAAATTCTCGGACGGCCACGGCCGCCGAACTCCGAATTCTGATGCCCGCGCTCAAGTTGGGTGAGGTCGAAAGGACTTACCTCGACGCCTTCCTCTCGGTCGAAGAGTCTCCCGCTTCCCGGGGCGACAAGCAGCAGGTTTTCGAGCGGCTTAACCATTTGGTGGATGCCTATGTCAGGCTTCGGGACCGCAGCAAGGAGTTGGAGGCTCACCTCGGAACGGGTGGCAGCCTAGCGGAGCAGGTTCGCACACTCGAAGGCAAAATCCAGCAGGTCCAAGATCCTCAGGCCAAAGCGACCTTTGAGCAGAGTCTTGAAATCGCTCGTCGGCGAGCCGAAAGGGGCATGTCTCTCCAAGTCGAAGTCGAGCGAATCGAAGCCCAGACCCTCTTGATTCAGCACACCCTCGAAGAAGTTCGAGAGACCTATTCTCGTTGGAAGGGCGGACCTTCGCCGGAGCAACCCGGATTGCTCGACTTGATCCAAACCACCACGCGGTCTGTTCAGGACGAATCCGTCGCCCTCGACCGTGCCCTGCAAGAGCTTCAGGCCTGAGTCGGAGGAACACGCTCGACAATGGCAGAGGTTGAGCGGGCTCCCTGACGAACCACGATCAACTCTGCGGGAATACCCTGTTCCAGCTTCATCCGCTTCAATACTTCGATCGGGTCTGCATCGACCCCCCGGGTCTTGACCGACACGAGCCGTCGGCCGAGCCTTCTGAGCTGAGCCATTAGCGCCTTTCGGTCGAACTTCTCCACCGCCAGAACCTTGAACTCTCGGAGCCAAGGAGTCTCGATCCCTGACTCACCGGTGAGGTAGCCCGCAGGCTCACCCCATCCGGCAAGGCTGTGTCGTTCGGCCAAGGTGCCCAGCGCATGGGCCCGGATGGCGGCCGGATCGGGCTCATAGAGGCTAGGGCCAACTTCGTTCACCATTTGGTGGAGAGGTTTGGCCTCAAGCCTCGTCCCATCCTCCGCCCTGACCGCCCATCTCCCCGTCGGGACTTCTGTCCCGGAAAGAACTAACGCCTCTCGGCACTCCCATCCATAGCTGACGAACTCGACCATCCTTCCAAGTCGCTCCAAGTCGTAGTCGGAAAGCATCGGCGAGAGCTTCATGACGCCCACGGCGAGTCGGTTGAGTCTTTCCACCAAACGGTTGGGATTAGGCTGGAAGTCCTCGATGTTGAGGGTCCGCCGACCAGCAGTCCGCCGAGCCGGGTCCACGAATGCGGCGTCGAACTCCCACCCTACACTGAGGCATGGGTCGGGGCTCAGTTCAACCTTTAGGTTAAAGGCCTCCATCGTTGCCGTCACGAGCTCAAACCGGGCCGGGTCAATTTCGAACCCATACACAGGTGGACGGTGAAACCGTGCGAGGGCAAAGAGGTCGGAACCGATGCCGGTCGTCAGATCCGCGACGCGCAAGCCAGGACGAAAGAGCCGGGCGTGGTAGTCGGCGAGAGCTTGATGGCTCGCCATTTGGAGTCCATCTTCATCGAGAAACCATTTCTCAGGCTCGGGGAGTTTGCCCACGGCCTTAGCCCTCAACCGCCACTGGGTGAAAGCCCACCGAGCATTTTCCGCGCCGACCTCGTTGGCCACGCGGTTGATGTTCTTCGGAGTGGGACTCAGTCCTTGGGCAAGCTCCAAGGCTCGGCGGCGACGCGGGTGCAAGGCTCTATTTTGGCGGATGCTAGGTTCGTCGCGTCCTTGTCCAGATTCCAGATACAGAAACGAGGTTGTTCACCAAATGGTGAACAACCTCGTGATCGTGTGTCGCGACGGTTTACCAACCGCGGGTGGCCAAGAGCTCGCGCTCGCTCAGCGAGTCGCAGTTGATCCCGACCATCGGTTCGCCCAGGTTGCGGCTGATTTCGGCCAACTTCTTGGGTTCCTTGTAGAACAGTACCGATTCGACGATCGCCTTGGCGCGTCGAACGGGGTCGCCAGACTTGAAGATTCCGCTTCCCACAAAGACGGTCTCGGCTCCGAGTTGCATCATGAGCGAGGCATCGGCGGGAGTGGCGATTCCTCCGGCGCTAAAGTTCGGGACGGGGAGCTTGCCAGTGGCATGAACTTCGCGGATGAGTTCGAGTGGGGCCTGGTGCTCCTTGGCCAGCACGAAGAGCTCGTCCTCGCGAGCGTTCTGCACGACTCGGATCTCCTTCATGATCGTGCGCATGTGGCGGACCGCTTCCACGACGTCGCCGGTTCCGGCTTCGCCCTTGGTTCGAATCATGGCCGCGCCCTCGGCGCATCGGCGGAGGGCCTCCCCGAGATTGCGCGCGCCGCAGACGAACGGAACCGTGAAGGCATGCTTATCGACGTGGTTCTCGTGATCGGCCGGGGTAAGGACTTCGCTCTCGTCGATGAAGTCCACTTCAAGAGCCTCAAGAATCTGAGCTTCGGCAAAGTGGCCGATGCGGCACTTGGCCATGACCGGAATGCTGACCGTGGCCTGAATTCCCTGGATGAGTTCAGGATCGCTCATTCGAGCGACTCCGCCATCGCGCCGGATGTCGGCGGGAACGCGCTCCAGAGCCATGACGGCAACTGCGCCGGAGTCTTCAGCAATCCTTGCTTGTTCGGCGTTAACGACGTCCATGATGACGCCGCCTTTCAACATCTCAGCGAGCCCTACTTTCTCCCGCCAAGTCTTCTTGGCATTGCGGGAGGCAGAGTCGGTGAACCCTTCTAGCATGAAGAAAGTATACCTTTGGGTCTAGACAACCTGGACTTCTTGTGGTCCCTGTTGCATCTCCCCAATCACGGCCGCAATTTCGCCGCTTTGATTCAGGCGTTGTACGACGATACTTGCATATTCGCGGCCCACCAGCAAGACCATTCCGATGCCCATATTGAAGGCTCGGTACATCTCTTGCCACGGGATCTCGCCGTACTGCTGAATCAGCTGGAAGATCGGGAGTGGCGTCCAGCTACGCCGGTCGATAATGACGCGCAGATTGCTGGGGAGCACTCGAGGGATGTTGTCGAAGAATCCTCCCCCGGTGATGTGGGCCGCGGCATAGATCTCTGGGAGTTCTTGAATCAGCGGATAGACGCTGTTGAAATAGCATCGGTGGGGGCGGAGCAATTCCTCGCCCAACGTGCTTCCTAGCCCCTCCATCGTGTCCCGAATCGAGAATCCAGCCTTCTCGAAGAGCGCCCGACGCGCCAGGGAATAGCCGTTGGTGTGGAGGCCGCTACTCGCGATTCCGACCACAAGGTCTCCAGCTTGGGCTTTGCTCCGCGGGAGCTTCCGTTCGGCGTCGACGACCCCGACGATGGCCCCCACGATGTCGATTTCGTCGTCGTGATAGACCCCCGGCATCTCAGCTGTCTCGCCTCCGATAAGCGAACACCCAATCGCCCGACACGCCTCGCTCATTCCACCGACTACGGCCTCAAAGACCGGGCCCTGGAAGGAGGAGCAACCATAGTAATCAAGGAAGAAGAGCGGCCTCGCCCCCTGGCACAAGATATCGTTGACACAGTGGTTCACGATGTCATGGCCCAAACCTCCAAACTCGCCCGCCATCGCCGCCACTTTGGTCTTGGTTCCGACGCCGTCTATACTGCTCACCAAGAGGGGTTGAGTCATCTCTCCCAGTTGGGCGGCATAGAGGGCGCCGAAGCCGCCGATGCCGCCCACAACGTTTTCATCGTGGGTAGACCGGATGCCGGGGAGAACCGCCCGGAGGGCTCGCTGGGCTTCGTCGATATCGACGCCTGCCTGCTGATAGGTCAGCGGTTGGTCGGACATTACCAGCCGAGGTTACCGCGTCCGAGAAGTCGTAGCACGGCCCATCGAGGTTTCAGCAGCGCTGCGCCAAAACGTGAAAGACGTGCCAATGCTTGGAGTCTCCGGTCACCGTCTTGCCCGCTCGGCAGACCTCTTCCAAGTGGTGCAACTTCCATCGCTCGAAGAGGGCTTCCACCTCGGCCCGAGTTCGAGTGGTGTAGCCCCGCTCGACCCATGAGTCCTCGGGACCCAAAATCTGGCCCATCCAGAGTCCTCCTGGCCGGATCGCCGCCTGCCACTGGGCTCCGATCTGGCTGAAGCCCGGCTCGGGAACAAAGAACCAGGAGAAATTCATGAGTACGAGATCACAAGGGTTGAGCACGACAGATTCCATCGGAGACCGAATCAGCTCGACCTTCGATTCGGGCGGGAGGCGATCCTGAAGCTCTTGCAAGCCCTCAGGCTCTTGGTCGACGGCGACGACGTCCCAGCCTTTATCAGCCAACCATAGCGTCGCCTTGCCCTGCCCACAACCGAGGTCATAGGCCAGGCCCGGGCTGGGCAAGAGGGGCTCCAAAATGTCGAAAAGTGGGTGGAGCGGTTCCGTCCGCTTGGCGAGATAGTAGTCCGTCCAGTTCACAGGCGTATATAGGGACGAAGTTTGGCCAGCGTCTTTTCTCCGATTCCCTTCACATCCAGAAGTTGTTCGATCGTCCGGAAGCCGCCGAGCTGACCTCGGGCAGTGATGATTCGCTGCGCCATGGCGGGTCCGATCCCGGGGAGTTCCTCCAACTCGGCTGCCGAGGCCATGTTGATGTTGATGGAGCCGGGAGATGGAGCCTGCTTGGGCCCGCTCTCTCGCCGAACACCACCGGTTTTGCTGCGGCTCACGGTCTTCTGGGCCATGTGGGGCAACTGGATAATGGGCTCGGAATTGCTACCGGTCAAGTCGGGAATCGTTACTCGGCAACCATCGACCAGAGGATCGGCCAGGTTAAGTTGGGACTGATCGGCTTCTCGGGTGCATCCTCCCGCGGTCTTGAGGAGATCTTGGAGCCGAGAACCTTCGGGCAACTTGTAGACCGCCGGACGCGCGACGGCCCCCCGCAGGTCCACCAGGATGGTTCTGGCCACCGGAGTGCCTTCGCCTGACAAGCGAAGAACCGGGGCGGATTGGTTCTTGTTCAAGATCCCATATCCACCGAGGAGCCCGGCCGCTACGACCCCTCCGATCAAGCCAACCGACTTGCGCCTGTTTCCCGTCTGCCAACTCATGTGGGATCAATTTCTCCCTGGAGCCTGCGTTCTCCTTTAGGAAAATGATAACGAGGAGGCACAAAATTCGTCGGTATAGATATGCGTGCGGCCTTCTTCCTCTTTCTTTTGGTGACCTGGATGACCGGGTGGGCCGTCGGTTCCCAGACGATGCGAGGTGAACCCGTCCGGTGGTCGACCTATTTGGAAGGGAGCAATAGCCAGATCGCCGAGCCTGCTCAGAAGGTTGTGGAACTTCAAACCGCCGGGCAGTTCGAACAGTACTGGTCGAAGTTGACTGGTCAACCCGTGAGTCGTGCGCCCCGAGAAATCGACTTCACCAAAGAAAAGGTGATCGTTCTGCATCTAGGTAAGCAAGCCAGCGGTGGATTCCGAGTCTATGTCGAGACGATGGACGTCTTCGCCGGCCAACTTCGCATTTCCGCGGTGATTCAGACTCCAGGCCGTAATGAAGTTGTCTCTCAGGCCATCACCTACCCATTTGTGGCAGTACGGGTTGAACGCACGGCGGGGCGACCCTCCGTTTCATGGCGAAACCAGGTCGGCGGGGCACAAGGATTCCAGCCTTTGCCCGGTTGTTCGAGCTTCAAGCCGTGCGGATGCTGCACCGCTTGTGGAGCGTTTGAACTCGAATGGGAAACACTGCTTTTCGGGGAGCAGAGTGCACCCCTCTCGGCAACTCAGTATTGGATTCGGAACCGGACCGAGTTCCAGAGTTACTGGACAAGGGTCCTCAACCGGAACGTGAACGACTACGATGACCTCGGGATCAACTGGAACCGCGAGGCCGTCGCCGCGATCCATCTCGGGGCGAAAGCCGGCGAGGGATTCGGAGTCGTGGTGGAAAGAGTGCTCGGTAACCGCTTCGGGACGATTCAGATTCTCTACTCTGTCGAAAATCCCCTCACGAGTCGATTTGTCAATACGAGTCCCTTCGTGACGATTTCGATTCCGAGATCCAACACTCGTCCGATATTCCACTGGGTGGCGACGCGCACGATCCGATAAGTTGGCCGACACCCCGTGACTCTGCTACTATAGAGGGGCATGGGAGATCAGTGGCAGGTTTCGATCCTGCTAACCCTACTCATAACGGTTCTTTCGGCCTTCTTCGTGGCGGCCGAGTATTCCTTGGTCGGCACGCGCCGGTCCAGGATCGAGTCGATGGCACGACGGGGAAGCGGGGCAGCCAAGTCTCTGCTACAGGTTCTGGATAACCTCCCCTGGTACCTGGCCGGGATCCAAGTCGCCATCACGATGTGCGGTATCGGGATGGGGGCGATCGCCGAGCCTTTGATCACAGGGTGGTTTAGCGCACTTCTGGGGCCGGCCCTCGGAAAGGCCGCCGGTCTGCTGAGCGTTCTCCTCGTCACGATCCTCTTTGTCGTAACGTCGGAGCTAGCGCCAAAGTACGTGACCCTCAAGTACACCGATCGGGTCGCGCTGGCTCTCGTGAAGCCGCTCCGCTTCGTGGTCCCAGTATTTAGTCCCCTGGTGTGGATCGTGCAGATCTTGGCCAAGCTCCTCTTGAAGCCGTTTCGGATCGAGGTCACCGGGTCGGATGAGCAGATCATCGGGAAGGAGGAACTGGCGCTGTTGGTTCGGGGCCACATCACCGAAGGTCCCTACGACGAGGTCCAGGCCCAGGTCGTCACTCGTGCTTTGCGCTTCGACGAGCTCGATACTGCCGACGTCATGGTCCACCGGTTGGATATGAAGTGGATCAACTACGACACGCCACGCGAGGAGCTGATCTCGAAGCTGTTGAAGACCAACCACAGCCGGGTCCCGGTTTGCCGGGGGGACTTGGATGACATCGTAGGGGTGCTCTATGTTCGCGAGCTCTTGGCTCAGATGGACAACCCGGAGTTTAGCCTTGACAGCATCCTTCGGCAGGTTCCCGTCGTGCCCGAAAATCTCAAGCTGAGCAAGCTCGTAAACCTGATGCGCGAGGAGCGGACTCACATGGTGATCGTGGTGGACGAATACGGTGGGACCTCGGGTTTGGTGACTCTCGAAGATCTCGTTGAAGAGGTCTTCGGCGAACTCGATGACCAACACGAAGCCGATCGCCCCGCCATTGAACGAATCAGCGATCACCGACTCAGTGCGCGAGCTGATGTTCGAATGGACGAGTTACTCGACTTTCTGGACCGCGAAGCCGAGGACGGGACCGTTTCCACCGAAACCCTGGCCCAGATCGTGGTCGACCAGCTTGAGCGCGTTCCCAAGCTGGGCGACTTTGTGGAGATGCCTTTCGGGCGACTGAGGGTGGAGAACATGGCCCGACGCCGCATCACGCGCATCGGGATTCAGCTGTCGGAGACGCCGTCGGACTCAAAGTTTTCGTAATGTAGTCGCAGGCGCTTTGCGACAGCCACACTTCGATCGGCGATGTGCTCTAGGGCGTGGAACATCTGCATCGTGCTCAGGTAGTCCTCAATCCGGTCGGGATCTTGGCGCATGAGGTCCACTATTCGGGCACAAGCCAGCGTGTAGAGCGTGTCGATCGTGTCGTCATCGGCGATGACGGTTTGCGCAAGCTCCGGTTCGTACTCGGTGTAGAGCTTGGTAGCATTCGCCAGCGACCGTCGTGAAGCAACCCCCATCTCGATCAGTGAGGTTCGAAGTTCGCCTGGAAAGCGGTTGCCGAGCGTGATGGATCGACGGGCGAGCTTGACCGCGTCATCGGCAATCTTTTCGATTTCGCCGATCACGCCTAGAGTCGAGGTGAGGACCCTGAGATCCCTGGCCACCGGCATTTCCCGCATGACCAACAGCACCGTCTCGCGGATCACCTTTTGTTCCAGGTCATCCACATGGTCGTCTTGGTGGATTACTTCCTGGGCCCGGGAAACATTTCCCGTCGTGGCGGCCTCAATGGCTCTTTCGATCATCTCGTTCGAGACCGAAGCCATCCGAACGATTTGGGATTGGAGATCGCGAAGGCGGTCATCAAAGTAACCGCGTAATGTCATCTTCTTTAGAACTTCTAAGTATACCCTAAAGACGTTCGAATCTTGACTAAAATCGCGCAGTAGGCCGGATTGTTATTCAAACTTCGTCTTGGCCGGGTGACGGGTAACCTCACGGGAATGATTTGGACCCAGGGGGCAATATGCTTTATCTTCTGGATTGCGCTCGGATGGGGGATGCGGCGCAAGAATGAGGTGATCTACGCTCGGATGAAGGGTCTTTCTCGCCGGGCCAGAGTTCTGATCGGCTCAGTGGGCCTCATCGGGGCCATGATTCTGCTCACCGGGGGCCTCGCCTTGATCGGGATGAATGGCGGCGTTCGGGAAGGGCAGCTCGTCCCTTGGGCGTGGATCCTGGTTACCCTGCTCGGATCCGGATTCGTGGTCGCACAAGTGATGGGCGCGGCTGCGATGATCACAGCCGTGGAGGAAGAGCAATCCCTCCTTAGGGCACAATCGTCTGCAAAGAAGGCGGCACCGAATGAAGACCAAACCGATTCTATTCCTGATCCTTCTGAGCCTCGCAGCGTTTAGTTCGGCTCAGTCGATTCCAACCGAGACCCGCATCCGGCGCAGCAGCGAGATCCTCGGTAAGCTCCGTCAGCTGGAGATTCTTAACCAGATCTTGCCGGTCGTGATGACTAAAGAGCAGATCCGCCAGCTCCTCCCAACCCTTGAGGAAGTCCGGGCCACGGTCAAGAAAACTGAAGAATTGGAGTACGAAGAGATCGCCAAGCTAGAGGGCCGAGTCGATGCCGCCCTCAAGGAAGCTTACGAGATAGGCAAAGTTCCGACTCAAGAACTCTTCACCGACTATCTCAAAACCTTCGCCCGACTCTCCAAGGCAAGGCAGCTAATCACTGAGGTTAATTCAGGCAAGGTCCTCGCCAAACTCAAAGAGATCTTGAACGAAGGTCAATTGAAGCTCGCCGAAAACGCGCTCACCGTACCCTTGGCCGACCCCTCTCAAGACCCGACCAAGCTGGATGCGGAGAGAAAGCAACTTTATTTCGTCAGGCAAATTCTGCTCGACCCAATGACTTACG
This sequence comes from Chthonomonas sp. UBA2391, assembly GCA_002343825.1. Lineage (GTDB taxonomy): Bacteria > Armatimonadota > Fimbriimonadia > Fimbriimonadales > Fimbriimonadaceae > UBA2391. Next base: position 7,271 of record DDSL01000080.1, on the reverse strand, counting down.
ACATCCTGATCAAGCTCAGCAAGTAAGGACTCATGGGCGGCCTGCGATCGCGGCAAGAACCTGACGGAGGTGACCCCATGGGGTGAGACTCTCGTCAGGTTCGGCGTCCAGATCGAGGAGCGCCCACCGGATGATCCGGTTCGCATCAAGATCCAACGCTTCTTCAAACCATCTAAGTCGGCGTTCCGTTTGGGCCAAGAGTTCGGCCCCTTGACCCAGACGGTCGACCGGATTCCGTAGAAAGGCGATGGCCTCAAAGGACGGGTCCCCGCGGAGGCCCTTGGGGTCGATGACCTTCCAAGCGTGTGGAGTGCGAAGGATATTGAAGTGGTGAAGATCTCCGTGCAGGGGCACCTCCTCGGGAGTGGTTGCGATCAGGTGATCCAGTTCTTCGGAAGGGGTCTCAAAATACTCTCTCAGAGGGAGCAATTCATCGAGCGGGCCGACCGACCGGCACCCCTCAATCGCGCCCTGAACAAGCCTGAAGCACTCGCGGTCCGAGAGGCCCGATTCTGCAAGCGAAGTCCCGGGGCGGATTCGCTCCATGAGTAGAGAGCCTGTGCCAGGGTCGAATCTTTCCACGACGGGCCCCAAGTTTCCCGAGAGCTTGACGGCCATTTTCCACCCGCTGATCTGTTCTTCTCCCTGAAACGGGACTTTGAGGACCCGGGAGGCATCGGCAAACACTCGGGAGCAGTGGCCCGGGGCAAGCTCTTCGGTCGGGAAAAAGCTCCACCCGCGGCAGAGTCGCTCGGCTTCCGGCGGAAGCGTCATCCCGTCAGACGAACGGCCGTCCCGCTGACGGCGACCATCAGCATCGAACCTTGGGCTCCAATGACCTCATAGTCGAGGTCCACCCCCACAACTCCATTGGCGCCTCGGCGGATCGCCGCCTGACGACACTCCTCCATCGCGATGGTCCGAGCGCGTTCCAACTCTTCTTCATAGGCGCCCGATCGGCCACCGACGATGTCGCGAATCCCAGCGAAGAGGTCCTTGAAGACGTTCGCCCCCACGATGGCTTCTCCAGTCACGATTCCGAGATATTGGGAGATGGGGCGGCCCTCCACCGTCGGCGTGGTCGTCATCACAAAGGGTTCCATGTGGCCAGTTTAGTCGATCAAGTTTTCCGAGGCTTCTGCCTCTTCTTCGGTGGTTTCGGTCACCTCGACCACGTCGTCATCCCCAAACATATCGAGTGCCAGATGGTCCGCTTCGACGATCGCTGAGTTACCCGAATCGACCGTGCGAGGCAAGCTTTCCAAGGGCTGGAGTTCCGGGATCCAGTCCTTTTCGGCCTTGCGAGCCAGGTCGCCAATCTGGCGAGTCGAAGGGAGAACTCGGGCTTCGAGCGTGCCGACCGCCTTGTTATAGCTGGTGACTGCGCCCGAGAGATTCTTCCCGACTTTCTGGAGGTGCTCGGCAAAGACCCGGAGCCGGTCGTGGAGGTCGGTGGTCAGCTTCAGCGCTCGGCGGGCGTTCTTGGCGAGTTCCTGCTCCCTCCATCCCGCCTCGATCGAACGGAGAATGCCGATGAGCGAAGTCGGAGTCGCGATCAACACGCCGTTCTTCATCGCGTGCTCCAGCAACTGCGGATCCGTCGTCAGCGCGGCCGAATAGATCGACTCGGCGGGAACGAACATGAGGACGAAATCCGGGGTCCGCTTGAGAAACTTGTTGTAGTCCTTTTTGCCCAGTTGGTCGAGGTGGCTGCGAAGTCGAACCGCGTGCTGCTGATATCGCTCTTGTCGCACAACCTCGTCCTCGGTCTCGATCGCCTCCAGATAGGCCGCCAGCGGGACCTTCGAGTCGATGATCACCTGCCGCTGGTTGGGCAGGTCGATGACCACATCCGGCCGCGCCGCGCCGTCCTCATCGCGCATGTGGACCTGTTCGCGAAAATCGCAGTACTTCAGCATCCCGGCCAGCTCGATCACCCGTCGGAGCTGGAGTTCACCCCATTGTCCCCGGGTCGTCGGATTCTTGAGCGCGGTGGCTAACTTTCTGGTTTCGGATTGCAGATCGCGCTGGTTGTTTTGCATCTCGCCGAGCAGGGTTTGCAGCGAGGCATAGGCTCCGACCCTTTGCTTCTCGATCTCTTCGTTGAACTGCTTTAGATCTCCCAGCCGCTCCTGGAGGGGTTTGAGAGTGGCCTCAATCGACTTCTTGCGTTCCTCAAGGTCTTGGACCTGGGTGGAATTGAGTTGCTTGAATTTCGTGTCGGCAAGTTCGAGGAAGGCGGTTTGGCTCTTCTGCACGGCGTCTTGGGCCAGGTTTTCGAAGGCTTCCCGAAGCTTGGCTTCGGTGGCCACCAGCAGGTCCTTTTGCTCCTGGAATGCTTTTTCCCGCTCCTGGATCTGGGTTTCTAGGGACTGGAGTTTGCCGAGGAGGTTCGTGGTCTCTTGACGCTGAGAATCGAGCTGCTCGAGCGCTGCCGCCCGCTCATCTCGTAGCCGGGAGAGTTCGCCGAGTTGGCCCTCCAAGTTGGCCGCCAGAGCCTTTTCTTGGGTCAACTGCCCTTGAAGCTCCTGTTGCTGCCGATTGAATTCGGCTTCCCGGGACTCTTTGGCCGCGCTCCAGTTGCGCCACTGCAGGAAGATGCCGATCCCGGCGACCACGGCCATCACGAGGATTCCGAATCCGAAGCTCATCCAGTCCATCACTTGAGTATACGGGTACCTTGAGCGGGTGAGAACGGGGTTGCAGGTTCGTTCGCTACTCAGGGGTAGCACAAGAGATTGGCTCGCCGACCCGGCCCGAGCCACGCCCTCACCCTGTGGAGAGAAAACGCGTCGCCCGTATCGGACTTGGGAGTCCACAGGGTTCCGCCCCGGGACGGCGAGTCCTAGATGCCTACAGCGACAAGCCGCGGCCGGTTTCAGATTCGCCCTCGCGGGTGTCGCGGTGCTGGGATTCTGCGCATCGGCTTCGGCGGATCGCAATATCGACCTCCCGACCGCCCGAAAGGTTCTGCGGAACACGTACAAGGTCGGTGCCCTTTGGAATCCCCAATCTCCGCGATCGGCCAACGGCTATCTCCGAGCCCCGGTGCTGGATGCCGGCGAGATCGAGTTTCAAGCCGTCCAGCGACCCGGGCGGCAGAACAAATACGGATTCAGTGCGGCTTACCAATTTGCCGTACCCCTGGTTGATACCGCGCCCGGTCTGATGGCCGGGATCGAAGACGTGAGCAATGCCACCAGCGAAGGCCGCAGCGCCTATGCCGTCCTGACCTACCGGATTGGTCTCGATGGCGATTATCTAGGGGAGATCCCGGCCGAGCTTTCGGTCGGATTCGGTTCGGGAAGGTTTCGCGGCGTCTTCCTAGGGTTCATGCTGCCCGTCACCCCGCAGTGGCGAATCGTCGCGGAAAATGACTTCCGGGCCAGCCAAGCCGGCATCGAGTTCAGACCCCACCGGGATGTTCAGCTGCAGTGGATTTTTCGGGAGCAGCAGGGCTCTCGGCTTGGGGCGTTCTACACGGTGCGGTTGTGACGGCTAGACCCCCAGCGCGGCAGAGCTCGGCAATCCGCTCCATCACATATTGGGCAAAGTAAGTCCGAGCCTCGCGGTCGGGCATCCCCTGGCAGACTTCCTCAAACCGAATCGGCGCCCCATAGAGGACCTTCATCCGGGCTCGCTTGGGTTTTCGGCCCTTTCCAAAGGCAAGGTGGGTTCCTACCACTCCGACCGGAATCACCGGCGCCCCCGTTCGTTTAGCAAGCATCGAGATTCCGGTGTTCGGCTCGCCGAGCGTCACTCCGTCTCCGCGCTGGCCTTCAGGGAAAACTAGGACCGCCCGCCCTTGCTGCAACAGTTCGATCGCGAACTTAATCGCCTCCAGGTCGCTCTTTCCGCGCCGGACCGGGAAGGCCCCGAGGCTGCGGATCAGCGGGCCGAAGATCGGCGGCTTGAAGAGCTCTTCCTTGGCCATAAAGGTGATGGCCCGGGCCATTCCGCAGGCAACCGCAGGCGGGTCGAGGTGGCTGACGTGAACGGGAGCCATGATGACGGGGCCAGTGGTGGGGATCTGTTCGTTCCCCTCGCTCCGCAGTCCCCCCCAGGCCGCGAAGGCCAGGTTCTTTGCGAGCCAGCGTATGAACCGGTACCACGTCGTCCCGCGCTCGTTCATCGCTAAGGAGTATAGCGCTCTCGGCTTAGGCGGCGAGCCGCAAGAAGGTCGGATCTTCGGCCAAGAAAACGCACCGGGAGACCTCGGCCAAGCTGGTGACCCCCTGAACAACTCGGGAAAGCGCGTCGCCGGCCATCGGCTGGTGATCGCCTCGGAACGCCGCCGCAACGAGTGTGTCCGCCGATTCCCGGTGGCCGATCAGGTGTTCCATCTCGCGGTCGACGGTGACCACCTCGTGGACGCCCACTCGGCCGCGATACCCGGACCCGTGGCAAGCCGGGCACCCCACCGGGACGAAGATCGGGGACTCAACCCGGTGGCCAAGGTGGGTCACGAAAAGGGCTTGAGTGGCCTCATCGGGCAGGGTCGGAGTCTTGCAGTGATCGCAGAGTCGCCGGACCAGACGCTGGGCCGTGACCCCAATCAGCGACGAAGAGAGCAAGGTTGAATCGATCCCCATATCGAGCAATCGAGGGACCGCGCCAATCGCGTCGTTACAGTGGAGGGTGCTGAGGACGAGGTGCCCGGTCATGCTGGCGCGGATCGCGGTCTCGGCCGTCTCGGCGTCGCGGATCTCACCAACAAGAATGATGTCGGGATCTTGCCGGAGAATCGCCCGTAGTTGCTGGGCAAAGGTCAGTCCGATTTTTTCGGAGACCTGCGACTGGGCGATTCCAGGAATGGCGTATTCCACCGGGTCTTCGCAGGTCATGATGTTGTTGCTGCCAGTTCGGACCTCTTGAAGGGCCGCATAAAGAGTCGTGGTCTTTCCGCTACCCGTGGGGCCGGTGACGAGCAAGAGTCCATAGGGCTTGTGGATCAAGCTTCGGAATCTGGCCAAATTGGGGTCCGAGAACCCGAGGTCGGAAAGGGAACGGAGGCTGGCTTGGCGGTCCAGGATTCGTAGAACGACTCGCTGGCCGTGGATGTTGGGCAAGACACTGACCCGCAGATCGATTGCGCGGCGACCCAGCGTGACCGTCATCCGGCCGTCTTGGGGCACCCGATATTCGACCACATCCAGCTCGGCCATGATCTTGACCCGGGTCACCAGCATCGGGTGGAGTTCGGTGGGGATCTCCTGCATTTTGCGGAGCATTCCGTCAACTCGGAACCGCACCTCGACCCGCTCACCAAACGGTTCGATATGGATGTCGCTCGCTCTGAGGCGGATCGCGTCTTGAAGAATCTGATTGACGATTCCGACGACCGGTCGGGTGGCTTCCTCGGTGACATCGGTGATCCCGTCCGGTGAGGAGTTTCGGGTCCCGATCTCGCTCATTGCTTGGGTGACGTGTCGCTGAACTTCTCCGCCCACGATCCTCCCCTGTTGGAGAGCAAGTAGCAGTTCGTCGAGCCGGTCGTCGTAGGCCAATACCGGCTCGACCCTCATGCCGCTCAGGGCCCTTGCGGCCTCCAGGTACTCGGTTTGAGTCGGGTCGGTGATAGCCACGAGGAGCAGATCCCCGCGGACCTGCACGGGGAGCATCCGGTAACGAACACAAGCCTCGACCGGAACTTTCGTCAGAGCCTCTTGGGTGGGCGGCTGATCTTCGAGGTTCCAAGGTGTGATGTGGTGCTGGCTCGCGAGCGCACGCAAAAGGACGTCCTCGGAGAGAAATCCCTCGTCGATAAGAGTTTGCCCTAGGCGTCGGCGGGTGGTCGTGCTGAGTTGATCGGCCTCTCGGAGTTGTTCGGGAGTGAGGAGCCGCTGAGCGGTCAGGATGCGGGCCAGATCCGAAGTGTGCGCCATGAATGAACCTTCTCTGGATTATCGGTAAGTGTCTCCAGCCAGGGCAGGGGTGCCCGGTCGATCTCCCAAATTGTCGAAACCCGGCTGAGAAGAACTCAACCGGGCTTCGATGAGGGGGGCGACGGGTTAGGCGACGTCGAAGTCTTCGGGAACGGTGTAGCGGTTCCTTTGGACGGGCGGCTTGTTGTCGGGATTGACGGCCGGGACGCTCGAAGAGGTCGGCGGAGCCACGGGCGGGGTCGCGATTTCGCCTTCTTCGGGCGAAGTCGGTTGGCCCTTTCCGGGAGCAAACTTAGCCTTCGGCTCGGGTCGTCGCATCTTCATCTGAAGTCGCGATCGGAACCCAGCCTTTACGGGTTTGCGCGGGTCGATCCCTCGGATCGGAGGCTCTTCTTGCGAGAGAGGTTGGGCAACCCCGATTCCTCGCTCTTGAAGCTCTCGTTGGCGTTTCTTCTCTTCGGCAAAGTCCCAAGTGCCCATTTCCGTACCGCCTTGCGACTGTTCGGGTTCCTTTTGGGTGAGCAGTGCTTGCCACTCTTCGGTCCCAGGTTGGGGCTGAGTCGGTGTCGCTGGGGCCGTCGGGGGGATTCCTGTGGCGACCTCCGTCGGTCCACCCAGATGGTTTGGAGCGGGAGCCGGAGTTGGTGCGGGTGCCACCGCTGGGGGAGCGACCGGAGCTGGAGCTGCCGCGGCTGGAGCTTGCGGAGCCGGAGCTACCGCCGGTGTCGGTGCGGGAGCGCTCGGAGTCGGGGGCGCAATTTGAAGTTGTGGGGGAGTGACCGGAGCAGCCGGGGCAGGAGCCTGAGGAGTCGGTGCGGGAGCCTGGACGGTGGGCGCTGGTGCAAGTTGAGGTGCGGGAGCCGCCTGGGGACTCGGAGCGACGGGTTGGGTCGCGACGGGCGCAGCCGCGCTCGTCGAAGGTGCCGGTGCCGGGGCTGGGGCCACTGCGGGAGCAACCGCACTGGCTACGGGAGCCGGGGCCGGGGTCGTGCCTGCCGGACCCGGTCGGGGACCCGAATCGGGGGCCGGAGCCGGAGCTGGACCGCTCGGCGCGGGCTGAGGAGCATAGGCCGAAAGAGCTTCACCCAGGGTCTTGACTGGAGGAACCAGTGCACTCGAAGCGGCGGGTGCTGCTTGCGGAGCTGGAACGGGAACGTGGACAGTCGGGGTCGCCACTGGGGCAGCCGTCGGGGCCGGACCTGCGGTTGGAGTTGCTGGAGGAGCGGTTGGAGCCGGGGCAACTTTGGGGGTCTCCGGTTCCACCGGCGTCTCCGCCGTGGATGTTTCATCGGTACCGGTTTCGGTCAACCATGCCTTCTGAAGGTCCGAGAGACTCTCGTCGGCTTTGGCCTTTTCCGCGACCTTCGATTCGGAAAGCCAGTGCAT
>DDSL01000008.1 GCA_002343825.1 Chthonomonas sp. UBA2391 | reverse complement strand
ACCAAGCTGCGCCACGCCCCGACGATCTTCCGATTATACCGCGCCGCCTAGCGAGGAATCGGGGTCAAGACCAATTGAGGGAGCCGCCCGAAGCGCGAGTAGTAGTTGAGCGCCGTTACCGGATCCGGGACTCCAACTCCGGCCAAGTTGACTTTGTCCAGCGCCTTGAACCTTTCGGTGGCGGTCAGGATCTCCTGCTTGGTGGTGCGTTGGGCCTCTTCGGCTGCCTTCAAAAGGTTGTCCAGCCGGGTCACTTCTTCGGCCAGCTTGTTCGCTTCGGCGGCCGCCTTCGAGCTTCGGAGGGTGGAGATGGCGGATTCCAATCGCCGGTCTTCCCGGGTCAGGGCGATGGAGGCCACGTAGTATCCGGCTGCATACTCGGGACCGGCCTTGATCGCGGTCCGAGCCGCCTCGGCAGCCTGTTGGTCTCGACCTTGTAGGAGCTCAAGCAGGGCGATTCCGGCCCACACCTCAAAGCTATCGGGGCGGGCCGCTCGTCCGGCTTCCAGATAGGCTCGGGCCAGCTTGCGCTGGAACTCGATGGCTTCTTTCTCCAGGCCAGTCGTGAGACTCTGGTTGAGGGTCTGCACCGCTTGTTGGATATAGAGGTCGTAGGCTTCGGGGGCAGCGGTGACCGCATCTTCCCAGTTTTGGCGGCCGCCCTCTAGGTCACCGGTGCGATAATTGGCGCGGCTTCGGTGCCCGCGGGCCTCGGCCATCGCGCGGGGTTGCGTTGCGGTGGCTTGATCTTGGAAAAGTGATTCCGCCTGGCGGATATAGCCCGGGATCTGGTTGTTCATCCAGGCCCGGTGAAGCGAAGCGAGCTTAACCCCGGGACTCCCCGGATCGATCACGAACGATTGCTTGGTAAATTCGTCGGCTTTGCTGGGTTCCCCGTTCATATCGAACAGGATTGCGAGTAGGGCGAATCCTTCTCCATCTGGGGTGCCTCTCTTTTGGTAGTTGACCGCAGTGTTGGTCGCATCGCTGAACCGTCCTGCGCGAAGTTGGGCATAGAGATACAAATTGACGACGGTCGTGTTGTCGAAGCTGCTTCGATACAGCGGCTCCAGGGCTTGGATCGCGACGGAATAGCGGTGGGCTCGGACGGCGGCCTCGGCGACCCGGATTCGGTTCGCGTCGGTGGTTGGTCCGAGTGCGTTGAGGGCGGCCTCGTTGGCTTTAGTCCTGTTACCGGCCGCTCGCACGAGGGCGCTTTGGATGGCTTCGGCCAGGGTGTTTCGGTCGGTGTTGGCCCGGGCGCGGAAGGCTTGCTGCAGAGCGATGGCGCTGGTCACGTCCAGGGCCTGGATGTTCTCCGGATCGGTCGCCAAAACGTCCTCGGCGTATTTTTGGGCTTGGTCCAGAACTCCCTTGTTGAAGTAGGCATAGGCCAGCACCATTCGGGCCGGGTCATAGGCCTTTTTGGCTTTCAGAGCGATGCGCCCGCACTTGATGGCCTCGTCCCACTTTCGCTCGGCGAGGGCTTGGTTGCCTGCTTCGACCCAATGGTCGGCACCCTTGTCCACCCCGTTGTCGACCTTGAGCTTGAGTTCCAGGGTCTTTTGATCCCCGGTCTCGGTTTGCACCAAGATCTTCATCGTGAGTTCGCCTTCGGGTTCCTTGATCGCGTCGAGGGTGAATTCGTAGGGGGTTCCGTCGTCGGTATGGCGAAGGTCGTTATTGATGTAGAACTCGACCGAGGTCACCAGATCTTTGCTGACGATGGTGATCTCAAAGTTGACGTCGCCGGAGATCGTCTGACCATCCTTGATGTTGGAGGTGACGGTGATCGCGGCCGGGGCGGCACTGGCGGCGGCGGCAAGTAGGAGGATCGGCAGGATCGGGCGTTGGCTCATTTTCGTCTCGGGTCCCTATGCTTGACGGCTATTCTACTTGCCTGGTTCATTGGATTGGGGAGGCTCAGCACTCAGACCAAGGTCCCGGGTTACCGAACTCGCTCTGGCTTTGGGCGTCCCTACTCGGCGTCATGATCACTGCAATCCTATTTCTCTCCACAATCTCTGCCCCCGAACCAGGGCGATATCAGCCGTCGCGAGCTCCGCTTGCGGTGGAAACCCGAGCCGGGCTTGAACTTCCAAGGGAAGGTCTCCGTGCCCTCAGCTATCGGGTGACGTGGCCCAAAACCGGCGGCCCCTATCCTGTTTTGGTCATCAGTCACGGGATGTATGGCAGTGAGGATGGACTCCTCCCCTTGACCCAACACTGGGCGAGCTACGGGTACGTGGTCTTCCAGCCGACCCACGACGATAGCCTTCGCTACGCCGATCCGGAGATGCGACGAGCCGCGCTCCGGGGAGAAACCAACAACATTGGCAGTCGCAACCAGCGCCCCAAAGATGTTTCGTTGATCCTCGATAGCTTGGGGAAGATTGAGAAGGCGGTTCCGGAGTTGAAAGGGAAGATCGACTCGAAGGTGGTCGGGATGGGCGGTCACAGCTTTGGGGCTTGGACGACCCAAGTCGTCGCCGGAATGAAGCACGGACTGAGAGGAACAACGATGTCGGATCCAAGGCTCCAGGCTTTTCTCGCAATTTCTCCCCACGGAGTTCAGGGGGGGATCACCAAGGAGGGCCTTGCCGCCATGCGTGGGCCGATGATGGGAATCTCGGGAGATAAGGACGACGTTCGAGGGATGGAAGACATCAAAACCTTCCGCCAAGGGGCCTTCTACGCCGGCCCGAAGGGCCAACAGACATTGGTTTGGATCAAGGATGCCGACCACGGTTTTGGCGGGATCAACGGTCGCGAGGGGGCGAACCGGTCGCGAAACCCCAAGCATGTCCAGATGGTTCAGGACGCGGGGCTGGCCTGGTGGGATGCCAAGTTGAAAAGGGATGCGGCGGCGGAGAAGTGGTTGCGAGAAAAGGAGATCGAAAAGCTCGGCGGGGTCCAGCTGCTCACCCGCTGAGCGCCAGCCCCAAATTCCACTAACTTCAGGGCATCGGGGTGCCGATACTTTTCCTAGACGCGCCGCGCGTGGCGGCATGTCTTGGTGGCCACCCGATGTTTACCTTTATCGGAATTGGGATCGTTCTGGGATGCACGATGCTCGGATACATCATGCACGGCGGACAAATCGCCGTCTTGATCCAGATCTCGGAGTTCGTGATTCTCGGCGGTGCAGGCCTGGGGGCGCTGATTGCATCCGCCGGGATGGACGGTTTCAAGAAGGTTATCCAGCAGACCCTGGGACTCTTGAAACCGGACCCCTATACCAAACCGGCCTTCATCGATCTCCTCAAGATGATGTACCAGCTCTTCAACATTGCCCGAAAAGAGGGCCTGTTGGGTCTGGAAAAGCACATCGAGAATCCGGAGGAGAGCGACGTCATGAAGCAGTTCCCCAGCTTCCTTTCGAACCACCACGCGGTCCACTTTTTCTGCGACACGATGAAGGTCATCCTGACCGGTGCGGTTGGCCCCCACGATCTCAACGAGATGATGGAGCTCGACCTTGAGATCGCCCACGCCGACGCCAAGGCGCCCGGCGAAGCTCTCCAAGCCACCGGGGACGCGATGCCCGGATTCGGGATCGTCGCGGCCGTTCTCGGGGTTATCATCACGATGGGCAAGATCGGTGGCGAAGCGGCGGCAATCGGTAAGTCGGTTGCTGCGGCTCTTGTTGGTACGTTCTTGGGAATCTTGCTTGCCTATGGTGTGTTTGGTCCCATCGCCACGTCGCTGGCCAACCGGCTAAAGGGCGAGGAGCAGTATATGAACTGCATCCGCTTTGCCCTGTTCAGTTTTGCCCGGGGTGAGTCGCCCATGACGTGTATCGAATTTGCCCGCCGGAACATCGTCCCTGACATCCGGCCCGGCTTCACCGAACTCGAAGCAGCCGTGAAAGAAAAGGCTGCCTAACGAATTTCCATGGCCGCGAATCAGCCAATCATCATCAAGAAGAAGAAGGGCCATGGCCATGGCGGTCACCACGGCGGCTCTTGGAAGGTGGCCTACGCGGACTTCGTCACCGCTATGATGGCGTTCTTCATGGTCATGTGGATCATGGGGATGTCGGAAGAGACCAAAGACTCGATCCAGGGTTATTTCAACGACCCGATGGGCTTCGGAAAGAATCCACCCAAGGCGCCGATGAACCTTTTGCCCGCGACCGCGGGGGGCTATACGGTGGACCAGAACCGAGAAGGGCGGGGGGACAAAGAACTCGCGACCGAACGCAAGGTCGCCATGGCCGTGCGAGACGACCTCGAAGCCGCAATCATCAACAACGCGGACAAAGAGGTCCAGGGCCTCTTCGGGAGCGTCAAGGTCAATGTGACCAATGAAGGTTTGGAGGTCGAGATGGTCGAGACCTCGGGGGCGGTCTTCTTCGAAACCGGGTCGGCAAAGATTCGACCGGGGGCCAAGAAGCTCCTCAAGAACATCGCCCCGATTTTCCGCAAGGCGCGTCGGCCGATCTTGGTGGATGGCCATACCGATGCCAAGCCCTATCGGCGCGCTGATGGCTATGACAACTGGGGCCTCAGCACAGACCGAGCCCGGGCTCTGATGCGGGCCTTGATCGAAGCCGGAGTCAGCGAGCGGCAGTTTGTAGCCGTTCGCGGATTCGCCGCAACCAGGCTCAAGAAGCCAGAAGAGCCGTTCCACTTTTCCAATCGCCGAGTCACCGTGCTCCTGCCATTTGATCGGTACGGCGGAAACGATACGCGAAGCTTGCCCGCCGACATCCTCCGCGACGAGATCGAGGGCGTCTTCAAAAAGCCCGTCGAAGTGAAGCCTTAACCGGTTTAGCTGCCGACGTGGACGGTCGCGATTTGTCCCACATCGGGGGGGCGTTCGAAGGCGTCCTTGCTGAGTTCTTCGGGCACTGGGAGTGGATATTCGCCGTTGAAGCAAGCCAGGCAGAATCGGTGTGTCCCTCCTCCCGCAGCGCGCACCGCGCCATCGATGCTGAGGTAACCCAGGGTGGTGGCACCGATGTGCTGGCGGATCCCGTCGATCGTCATGATCGCGGCCGCGAGCTCGCTTCGGCTGGCCATGTCGATTCCATAGAAGCAGGGGTGGGTGATGGGTGGAGCCGTGATCCGGACGTGGACTTCTGCGGCGCCGGCTTCGAACAGCATCCGCACGATCTGCTTGGTCGTGGTGGCCCGGACGATGGAGTCATCAACGAGGACGATTCGCTTGCCCGCAATATGCTCGACGAGCGGCGTCAGCTTCATCCGCACCCCGATCTCGCGCATCCGCTGGTCGGGTTGGATGAAGGTCCGGTGGATATACCGGCTCTTCATCATGCCCTCGCGGAACGGGATCTGGCTTGCTTGGGAATAGCCGAGCGCGGCCGGGATCCCGCTATCGGGAACGGGGATGACGAGATCGGCCTCAATCGGGTGTTCCTCGCTCAAAATCGCACCCATTCGCTCCCGCACGTCGTAGAGCAGGTTCCCATACATTTTGCTATCGGGCCGAGCGAAGTAGATGAATTCGAACATGCACATGGCTGGTCGCTTGGGGGGTGCGCCTTGGGCATAGCGCATCCCGTCGGCGTCGATCATCACCATCTCGCCGGGTTCGAGTTCGCGTTCGGGGATCCCGCCGATCGGGCCAAAGGCGCAACTCTCGCTGGCGATCATGTATCCATCGTTCACCCGTCCGGCGGTGAGGGGGCGGATGCCAAACGGGTCTCGGAATCCCAAGATCATCCGCGGGGTCAGAACGGTGACGCAGTAGGCACCACGGAGTTCCTTCATCACCGAGGCGACGGCGTTCTCGGGTCCTAGGTGGAGGTTACGGACCAAGAGCCGAGCGATAACCTCGCTGTCGGCGGTGGATTCAAAGATTTCCCCTTCGGCTTCAAGCGACTCCCGAAGTGCTGAAGCATTGATGAGATTGCCATTGTGCGCGACGGCGATCTCTCCGACGGTGGATTGGCAATAGATCGGCTGGGCGTTTCGCAGGACGCTGGCCCCGGTGGTGCTATACCGGGTGTGGCCGATGGCCATGGCCCCAGGGAGTCGCCCAAGGACTTCTTCATTGAAGACTTGGCTGACCAGGCCCATGCCTTTTTCCATCCGGACTTCTTGGCCATCGCTGACGGCGATTCCGGCCGACTCTTGCCCCCGGTGTTGAAGGGCAAAGAGTCCGAAGAAGGCCAGTCGAGCCACGTCGCCGGAGGGGTTGAAGAGTCCGAGGACTCCACATTCCTCTTTTGGGTGGTCGCGGTCCAGCAAGTCCATACCTGCAGTATAGGCCGAATCCTGGGGATATACTCAGCTGGGGGCGATTGCTCGTCTCTCTCTTTAGGCCTATGCAAGCGCTCGACCCGGTGATCCGCGAAAACCTGTCGTTCATCGTCCTGGGTCTCGCGGGCATGACCTTGGTGCTGGGGGCCGGGCTGGTGATCCAGTCGAGGCGGCTCAACCAAGTCCGCCGGAAGTGGCAGATGCTCCTCGACGAGGCCAACGGCGGCAACCTAGAGCGAATGCTCTATGACCATCTGAAGGAGCGGATGAAGATCGAGTCGGACCTAGAAGCGGCGCGGACTCGGCTCAAGGCCCTGGAGGAAATCGCGACCACGGGAAAGCGATTCATGGGCGTGGTTCGCTACGACGCCTTTCCCGACGTGGGCGGCCAACAGAGCTTTGCCATGGCTCTCTTTGACGACCGAGGGGAAGGTTTCATACTGAGTAGCATCGTGGGGCGTTCGGATTGCCGCGTTTTTTGCAAGGCGCTTTCGGGTGGAAAGGCACAGCGCGAGCTGACCAAAGAAGAACAGGAAGCCTTGGATCTGGCCAGTCGGAGTAACCTCAAAAAGGTGTTGGTTTCGAGCTCATGAGCAGCGCCCTTCACGATGATGCCGTGCTGATCGAGCGGGCCCAAAAGGGGGATCGGTCAGCCTTTGACGACTTGGTCCGACGTCATGAGCGGCGAGCCTATCAATACGCGTTCCGCCTGACGAGCAATGGGGATGAGGCCATGGACATCGTGGCCGACGCATTCGTCCGGGTCTACAACGCGATCCCCAATTTTCGCGCGCAGAGCGCCTTCACGACTTGGCTCTATCGGATCGTGACGAACTGCTATCTGGACCTCCGCAAAAAGGACAAAGGGAAATACAACGTCAGCCTCGACGCTCCGGCCGCAGATGGTCAGTCGGAGACGGCTCGGCAGGTGGAAGATGACCGACCGGGGCCGGACCGAGACCTGGAAAAGACGGAGCGCGAGCGATTGGTTCAGTTTGCGATCCAGAAGCTGCCGGAATATCAGCGTGCGATGCTGGTGATGTACCACGTCGAGATGCTGAGCTATGAGGAGATTGCCCAGGCTCTGGATCTGCCCATCGGGACGGTGAAGAGCCGGTTGAATCGAGCCCGCTTGAGTCTGCGTGAACTTTTAGAAAAAGATATGGAACTCTTCAACCTCGGTTGATGTCCAACTCCCCAAGAGTGACCTAAAAATGAACGCGACCAAAGCGCGAGAATATTTTTCCCCCTACTATGAAGGGGATCTGGAGGCTGGCCTGCGCCAGGCATTTGAGCATGCCTTGGCGGCCGATGCCGAATTGAAAAGGGAGTACGAGTCGTTTGCTCATTCCATGACCCTTCTCGGGGGATTGAAGGAGATTGAGATTGAGGTTCCCTTTGACCTGAGTGAGCGGATCAACGCCCGGATTGACCATGCCATCTGGGAGAAATCCCAACAAAAAGCGAAGCCCTGGTTCTCGGCCCAATGGTTCAGACTCGCGACCGTCACGGGCGTGGCGGGGATCGCGATCCTCGGTACGATTTTCGCCCTGACCTCGGGCCAAAAGTCGGGTCCCGGCGTGGCCTCACCGATTCCGATCGCGGCCAAGGGCGAGCCCGAAGTCGTGACCTACCGATACGAGATGGGTCAGCTTTGGCTGGATGTCGAGCAATCCGACCGAGGACTGGTCAGCATTCTCGGAGAGGATGGCCAAACCGTCAAGGAACTGAGCGTCAGCACCGAGGCCCGCAAGTCTCCGTTTACCAACAACCAGTCGGCCCCGATCCTCATCGAAGTTCGGAGCCGGGTGGCGGGTCAATCGGAGTACGTCGCCGTGCCCGGGCTGGAGCAAGAAACCCAGGCAGTTGGGTCCGGTTCGGTTCGAGACCTATTGCTGGCCCTCAGTACTTGGTATCGGACAGCCGTCGTCTTTAGTGGAACGAACCTGGAACAAGCCGTGACGTGGGAATTCAAGGGTCAAACCCTGGGCGAAGCCAATCTCTCGAAGATTAGCCTTCCCGGGTTGATCGTCGTCTCGAAAGGGACAGTGATCTCGGTTACCGAGACCGACTCGCCGTAAAGGCTCTACATCCGACTGACTAAGACGCCGCTGGGCTGGCTCGCTGGGCTACCCAAGCGGCGTGTCTGTTCCCAGGTGCGCTCAAGGGCCAATCGCGAGGTCACCCCAAGGCTCGGGGCCCGGCGGGTGGCTTGGATCATCTGCTTGCGGAGCGCCTCGTAGCTTTCGGGCTGAAAGGGCATATGCTTGATCAAGGCCACCAGCTGAGAGAGATCGCGCTGGGAGGCTCCCCGATTTTCGTCGCGCTCATAGGCAGCGGCATGGCTGATCAGACTCGCAACCCTGGCCCGCTGGGAACCCCAGTCGCCTGATGACGGAAATTTGTTCCGGAGGGTTTGGAGGCTCTCGGGTGAGACCTTCTCCAGCCGGTTCAGGATACTGTTCTGGTAGGCCACCGACCCGGTGTAGCTCGGAAGGTCCGAATCCTTGAAGATCTCATAGAGCTCGAAAGTCTCCTTCCAAAGTTGGATCGCTTGGTCGCGATCACCGCGGGCATAGGCCTGTCGGGCGAGCGCACTGACGGCAAAGGCGAGTCGATTCCGAAGCGTCACGATCTGCTGGCGAGCTCCTTCTCGGCTGGTGTCCTCAAAGGCGGTCTGAACCGGGGCGCGGAGCCGACCTGCCCGGTATTGCGAAAGCCAGATCTGCTTGACCTCGTTGACCACGATCGGGTCTTGAAGGTCCATCTCGATTGGGATCCGCTCGGCATGAGCGCAGACCTCTTGGTAGGCCGAAATGGATCGGTGAGCTTCTTCGCCCATCTCCAGAAATGGAAAGGGTGCTGGATCAATCTTGGTCTGTATTCCCGCAACCCACCAAAAAACGGAAGTCGCGCCGATCAGGGCTCCGATGCCCAGCCCGAGCTTTCTCATGGTAACTCTAAGTATCGGAAGGTTTGCCGCCGGTCTTACCGTTGAAGTGACAGGTTTTTGCCATAGGTAAATGGGCCTAAGCATCTTGTTCTAGGGGAACACATGCCCTATACTATGGTTGTCTCCATTTGGGGAAAAAGATGAATACAAACAGTCGTGTGACGGAAAGGGACCGTTCTCTTCTCCATCGTGCGCAACTCGGCGACCACGCCGCCTTTGAAGCGCTTACGCAACCTTATCGGGAAACACTCCATCGACAGGCCTATCGAAAACTGAAGAACAAGGATGACGCCGCTGACGCGGTGCAGAATGCTCTGATAAAGGCTTACCAAGCCATCGGACGATTTCGATCCGAACGACCGATTTTGCCCTGGCTTCAGCGAATCTGCTCGAACTGTTGCATCGACATCCTGCGCGATCGCAAGTTCCGAACGGACTCTCTGGACGACTTGACCTACTGTCTGGCCGACCCGGGACGCTGCGTGAGCGACCAGGCCTTGGGCGGATGGGAAAGGGATCATGTGGCGGAAGCACTCCGCCGCTTGCCGAGCCGGTACCGAACGATCTTGGCCCTCCGTCACTACGACGAGATGGAAGTGAACGAGATCGCCGAGCGACTGAATCGCCCTGAGGGCACGGTCAAGAGTTGGCTGTTCCGGGCGAGAGAGTTACTTCGAAAGGAGCTGCGACCCGCGACCTCTGTCGCCTAAGGTCGCAAAGTTCAACGCTCAAAAGCCCGTCGCAAGGTTTGGAGACACCCTTGCGAGCGGGCTTCGTTGCGTCTAGACTGTGGTCATGATCAGCAAGGCAGGAGGGATCGCCCTCATCCTCGTCTCGGTGGGCTGCGGGCTCGGGAGCTTTGCGCTCTTCCGCGGGTATCAGACCGTAGAGGAGGTCATCCAATCGGCCGAGCGCCACGTCGAGCGCGAGATCGTCCCGGCCATGAGGAGTTGGGACCCAGACCGGTGGGAGCGACTCTGGGCTGACGGACTCCGGGAGTCACTGCCTGACCGAAAGCTGATGATCCGCAGATTTTCGGACCGGTTGGGACCTGTGCAGGTTCTCGGAAAGGCCAACTACCGGGCCATTCGCCCTGCCCCGGCCGGAATGGGGGCAAAGTCCGTCGTCGAACTCGGATACAGTCCGCAGTTCACCAACGGGGCCGCCTCGCTCCGGCTGAAACTAGCTAGGATAGAGAAGCAATGGAAGATCGCGAGCATCACCCTGGGGGATCCGGCCTCCACGAAATCAGTATCGAACTGATTCGGGTCCGATATGGCGAGACCGACCAAATGGGCCATGCCTACTATGCGAATTACCTCTTTTGGTTTGAGCAAGCCCGAGGCGGTTGGTGCCGTGACCGGGGCTATACGTACAAGCAGATCGAGGAGATGGGCTACAAACTGCCTTGCGTCGAGGCGCACGTGCGCTATAAGGGTGAGATTCTGTATGACGATCTCATCGAGGTCCACATTTGGGTGAGCGAGATGCGCCGGGCATCGGTCCGGTTCGACTACAAGATTCTGCAAGCTGAGACCAAAGCTCTCTGCACCGAGGGATACACTTGGCACGTGCTGATGGGTAGTCAGCGCAAAGCCGTGAGCATCCCTCCGCACTTGAGAGAGATGTTCGAGCGACCGATCGGGACCCGGATCTAGGGCTTCGGGAGATTTGCAGGGACGTCGAAGGACTTCGGGTCGATGGGCTTGGAGAAAGACCACCGGGCCGACCACTGGGCGAGGAACTTCTTGCCCTCGGAGTCCTGGTCGTCCACCCTAAGGGTCACCGGCAGGTTGCGGTTGGTGTCAAATCGAAGTTCCCATGTCGCTGGTCGATCCTTAAGCTTGACGAGGACTCGGGCAAAGCTGACCTTTTTGCCCCCGACATCCATCTGTTGCTTTTCCAGCGAAATCTCCTTGCTGGATTCTCGAACCTGCCGGAAGAATGGCTCCCAGAAGGGAGTCCGGCGGGCCATCGAGCGAGCAATCCACTCGGGGAACCGGTCGCGCCATGTGGTGAGGGTCCCGCTAGGCGTGGGCGAAATCCCGGCGGTCCAGCCTCCCTTTGCGAGAGTTGCCTGGTTACCATCACGGCTGACGAGGGCGGTCGTGGCGACGGGGTCGACCGGAACTTGGTACTCGATTTTGAAGTTCTTGGCGTCGAAGATCTCGCCCCGGGCGAGGTTTTGCCCCTTGAGCTCGGCGTTGTCGATGATGAGATCCACCTCGAAATAGGCTTTATCGAGAGCGAGAATCGCCCGGTCGAGCGCTCGGCCTAGTTCGACGATGTCATCCTTCGGAGCGGCTTTCCACCCATCCTGTCCGGCGGCCGGAATCTGCATCGGCTTTTCCTGACGCTCGGCCGATTCGGGCAGTCGATCTGGGGTTCGGGGCGGCGCTTCGGGAGCGGGTGGAAGCTCGGGCTGGTTGGCCGAGGCCTGAGTCGACGTGTCCGGAGCCAAGGGAGGGGGGGCCATTCCGCCTGTTCCTTGAGGTTTGCTGCATCCGGCGAGAAACACCAAAGAAAGGCCGGCGAGGGCCAAGGTTGGCACTTTCCTCTTCATCAGCCTTGAGACGCGCCGACGGGGGTGATGGGTCGGTCAAGTTGAGCCCAGAGCGTGGGGTCGAGATCGGGGAACGCGGCGTCTTTTTCCTCGCAATCCTCAATGAAGAGGTTTTCTTCGGCGGTTGGCGGGGTTCCGTTGTGCCACCGTTCGGCGATCTCGGCAAGCCGCTCGAATCGCTCGATGTGGTCGGCGTAGCGGACTTCGGCATAGTCCCTCGCGGCAAAGGTCGAGATGAGGAACTGCCAGTCGCTGGCTTCGGCCAACAGGAGCTCGCGGCCAGCCTGGATGACAGCTCGGCGGGCGGGGCCATCGGCTAGTTCTTGGCTCATCCACCGCATCTTTTTCTGAGCCGGATATAGTTTTTCCCAGGTCCAGATGTTCTGATCGTTGATCCAAATGTAGTGGTAGCCACCTTCGCCCCAGCTTCCTTCGGGAAGGTGGATCATGTATCGGGCAGGCTCTTCGTCGAGGACATCTCCGCCGCTGACCGATCGCAGTTCTGGTTCGGCATCGATCCGCTTGCCGATCTCATAAAGGAACTCGGGTCCCTCCCACCACCAGTGGCCAAAGAGCTCGGTGTCGTACATGGCGACAAGCGTCCCCTCGCGGTTGGCTTGGCCCTTGTATTGGGCGAGGGTGCCCTTGAGAAGGTTGACGAAGTCCTCGGCGTGGGCGGGGATGTTTTCGTAGGCTCGCCAGGGGTCATAGGGGCGCTTGGCCCCGAGATCGGCCTTGTTTTCGCTGATGCACCAGTACCGGAGCCGCCCCGGATAAAGCTGCTTGTGGAACTCGAGGTAGTTGGGATCACCCGGATATCCAACGTCGCCCGACCAAACCTTGACCGTGGTGTGAGGGTCGCGGGCAAAGCACGTGACGCCGTTCGGGAGGGCGTAGTGCTCATATTCGCTACGGAACTCCTCAGGCGGGGTGAACATCTTCTTGCTTCGGGCGAACATCTCCGCGAGTTGTGGGAAGTTGGCGGCGTAGGTCCCCAACGGCTCGCCCCCACGGATCATGTGGGAATCCACGAAGAAGTACTCCAGGCCGTTTTCTTCGAGGTATTGTTCGACGCCCTTCCTTGGCCAGGGACCTTCGCCTCCAGTCGGAGCTTGCCAATCGTACATCGGGCGGTAGGCGCACTCCGGGAGCCAGATTCCTCGAGGTTGACCGCCGAATCGCTTCTTGTAAGTCTCGACTCCGAGCTTGACCTGTGCCTGCACGCTCTCGTCGGTGCCGAGTAGCGGGAAGTAGCCGTGGGTCGCGCCACAGGTGATGATCTCAATCATCCCTTCTTCTTGAAAGAACCGAAAACCTTCGCAGATGGAACGGCCCCACTGGTGCTTGAACGCGACCAATCCACGCGTGTAAAAGCGTTGCCACATCGCCGCCACGCCCTCCATCCAAAGCGGCCCCTGGGTCCGAAACTGTTTCTGATCATGGAGGGCCCAGTCGATCTTCTCTTGGCAATAATCCTCAAACCCAGCCTTGAACCCAGGATCATCGAGTTGATCGGCAAGGATCGGGCTGATATTGATGGTCCACCGGGGTTTGACGCCGAGATTTCGGAGGCGGTCGAGGGCGTCGAGGATCGGGAGGTAGCACTCGGCCGCACTCTCATTAAGCCAGTCGGTCCCGTGAGGTGACTTGCCGTGGCTCAACACGTAGGGCATGTGCGAGTGCAAGCAGAGGAGAAACCGACCAACAGCCATTGATTCGATTGTATCCGGTTTGGAAGGACCAAGCCGGTCGAGCAAAAAGTTGATCAAAAATCGATACTTCTTGTGATAACATGTTGCACTATGCGTGGTTGGATGGGTCTCTTGGCGGTGCTTTCGGTGGGCTGTGCGGGGGCACAGGTTTACTTCAGCCCGGATACCGGGAGTCATTACGAGATCATCCGCACCCCGTTGACCTGGAAGGCCGCCAACGACCTGGCCCAGGCGCTTAGCTACAATGGTCGCCCAGGGCACCTCGCTAGCGTGACGAGCCTCGCCGAGCACCAATTCTTGCTGACCATTGGCGACCTAAACGGTCTCTGGATCGGCGGTATCCAAAAACCGGGTAGCTCGACCAGCGCGGGGTGGAATTGGACGACGGCGGAGGTCAGCAACTTCACCCGGTGGAATCCCGGCGAACCGAATGATCTTTCCGGCACAAACGAGGACGAATCCCACACCGAATATGCCGCCAACGGGTCCGGGAGCTTCGGCTGGAACGACGCCGTGGGCTCTCGGGTGAACCCTGGCCTGATCGTCGAGTACTCGGGCAACAGCGCAGTCCGGTACTCCCCTTCGACCGGGTCTTGGTACCAAGTCGTCCAACAACCTGGGATTACTTTGGCCCAGGCGAGGCAGGCGGCAGCAACCCGGTCGTACTTCGGTCACGCGGGTCGGCTGGCAACCATCACGACTCCTTTCGAAAACCGCTTTGTGAACTTCATGGGCGATCTCGACCGAATGTGGATCGGATTGAGCCAGCCGGTCTCTTCTTCGACGGCCAGAGACGATTGGGAATGGGATAGCGGAGAAACCTTTGTCTATAGCAACTGGGACATCGGCCAACCAAACAATGCCGGCAACAACGAGGGAGGTCTGACCTACTTCGGCGGATGGGCCGGGAATCGGCGCTGGCACGACTGGGGGGCCACAAGCACCAACACCCGAGGGGTCCTGATCGAATTCCAGGGGCCTAAGCCCGATCAGCGGTTAGTCGGGTGGGGACGCAATTGGTACGATGCCTTCCCTGCTGGTCAAGGAGGGGGTTGGGACCGACGTGTCCCGTTGGCCCACGGCACCCGCATCGATGCTGAGATTCTTGACATGGGGGTTTCTCCCAACGTTGTGTTGGCCGCAGACACTCTCGGACGTGTTTGGTCCTGGGGTGGAGAGGACCTCGCAGTTGGTCGATCCGAGCAACTAGAGATCCCGACTTTGAAGCCCATGCCCGCCCGGGTGGCCCAGGTCGATGCCGATTGGCAGCTGGAGATGGTAGGCGAGATTCCCCTCGTCTTCCGCGAGTACCGATATGCTTCGTCGGCCCTGACAGTGGATCGAAATCTCTGGATTTGGGGTGAGGCTTTGGCCGGAAGAACACCCGCGGGAGGCAACTCTGACACTCCTTCGCCCGCGATCCGACCGGGACCCTATCTGGACGCCGACCTCGGAAGCCTTCATTATTCGGGAGTCCAACTCAGCAATGGGGCCCCGTGGATGGTCGGAGACAACCGTCAATTGGATATGACGCGCGATGGGAACCAGGCAATCCAAATTCTGACCGATGGCGCCTTCCAGCAAGACCTCGGATTTGAAATTTCGACAAGTTGGACCAGGACAGCGGTGATCTCCCCAGCAGGCAACGTGTCGACCGACGAATCGTACTGGCCGATTACTTCCACCGATTTGGAGCCCATTCCCGGCGTATCCCGCGTTGTCCAGATGACTGACCCAGTTAGCTGGACAGCTCTCTTTTTGGATAGCGAAGGAGCGGTCCGCAATGATTCTGGCAGCCCTGTTCTTGGCCTTCCGCCTATTGCGCAGATAGCGGCTCAAGTGAACGGAGTCGGTGCCAAATCTTGGTTTGCGGTCGACTTCGAGGGGCGGCTCTGGGTTTGGGGAGAAAATGGGGAACAGCAGTTAGGTCTCGGTCCGGCAGCTCCCTCGAAGATTACCGTCCCCGTACAGGTTCCTCGGGTCCGAAACCTTCTCGGGATCTTTCCGACGAACACGCTAGATAAGGATAGCTCGGAATCAACGGGGTTGACCTTTGCCTACGGGTCTTGGGATAACTCGCCTCCGGTAGCGGTCGGGGAAACTTTGTCTCAGTACCTTGCCGGTGAAACACACCGAGTAAACATCGGAGCCAATGACTCGGACGAGGCGAACTTGTTGCGTTGGGAGGTTGTTTCGAACTCTCCAGAATTGGAATTCCTAAAGTTTGACGGGGCTGAAATCAACTTCCGTTCCAGAGCAACGTTCTCGGGAACGACATCATTTACTTATCGAGTCACGGATGGTTTTCTGACAAGTTCAACGGTGACTTGTGTCATCCCGATTCGGACCAATTTGCCACCGACAGCCAACCCAGATGGTGTGTCCGCTCAGCGTGGAATCCGAACTGAGATTCGAGGCTTACTTGCAAACGACACCGATCCGGAAAACCGCCTAAAGCAAGAAATCCAGGTGGTGACCCCGCCGACGAAGGCAGCTTATTTCTTTAGTGGCGCCACCGGGATTGAGTACCAATCACTCCCAAATGCGGAAGGCACAGACACCTTCACCTATCGGTGTACGGATGGTGCTCACTGGTCGGCCCCTACGACCGTGACCATCCAAATCACCGAACCAGATCTTCGCAAGATATCGATCCCAGACCAGTTTCAGATTCCCAACAATCCGGTTTCGTTCCCGGCGCCGGGCGTCTTCTTCAACGACCTGATTGAAGAGGCTGTGCTGGAGGTCGAGACGGGTTCTGACCTCTCTCTCAACCTGGATGGTAGCTTTACCTTTACGCCGACCTCCGGAATCGAATGGAATGACCGATACAGGTACACGACGAGCTATCGGTTCCGAACTGCTTCCGGATGGTCTGAGTGGGCTGTCGTCACGTTTGAGACAACGCCCTACTTCACTTCGGCCTACCCCAACGTGTATCTTCACGACGTCAACAAAGGGGGAGTTGCCGTGGGATACCGACAAGCTGGTTTTCTCCGCACGCCATGGCACCGAGAGAGGAGCCTGGAAGGAACCGCCTTTGGGGCGATCGTCCGGGGCATCAACGATTTCGATTTATGCGTTGGTGAGGCGTTTTTTGACCTCTCGAACAACCGCCCGGTTCAATGGGGGCCTGATGGCAAAATCGTCGATCTTGGCACCCTCGGTGGACCTATCGGGATCGCCAACGACGTGGACGAAGATGGAACCATCGTCGGATGGGCCGAAGATCGCGCTGGTCAAGCATGGGCCACCACCTGGAAAAACGGGAGGATTGCAAAAATCCCCGGTCTCTCCAAGGACTCGGAAGCAATTGCGATCGACTCACAGTTCATCTATCTCGTCGAAGAGCTTCCCGACGGCAAGCTCATTCCTAAGGTTTACCAGCGGACTCCTTCCACTGATCGCCCCGTGGGTCTTTACAGTGTTTCGCTTCCGAGTGGAGTCTCGGGGGTTGCGGTCGAAAACAAGCGCTGGGTGCTTTCCTTGCCACGGTTTTCGAACCCCGGATTTACGGCCGTCGCAAAGTTTCAAAGTGTTGGGGGTCTGCGCCTAGTCCCAGAAGGTCTGGACCGTTTCGGGACCATTCTTTCGCCCACGCCGAGCTTGCCGGGATCGTGGTTCAGCGTTCAGGGGAATCAAGTTGCAGCACTCTTTAGCCCTCTGACTCCGATCTGGAACTACGTCTTTCAATGGCAAAGCCATAACTTCAGATGGGAAGAGATCGGGGATCGTGATTATCCCCACTTCGCGGTCAATGGCTTTCTGGGTGGTCAAATGGTTGGAGCGGTGATCTCACCGGAGGCAACACCCATCAGCGATCCCGGGACCACTCGCACGCGGGGAATCGGCGATGTTACGATCTCGACTGAAGCTGGAGCCCAAGCAAGCCTTGTGGAGGGTGGACAGAGCTTCTACCTCAACTATTCGAACGGTGACGAGTTCGAGTACGTGACCTTTACGACCCTGCGAGGTAGTTCAGCCCTAGAAATGGCAGCAAGCTCATTCTTCCATGAGCGTGCAGATTTCCCAGTCAAGGTGGGCACCAAGCCCGTCTCGCAGCCTGTGACCGTTGAACTCCGATATGTCAATAGCCGTCCTGGGGGAGGGGAGGGAACCGAGGTCTTCACAGTTGTTCCCGCGCTGCCTGTTGTGGCTTTGACGGCGGACATTCCGGACTTTGGCGGTGATCCAGAAACACGTGGTTTCACTCTCTCGGCAGTCCAAAACGGTGCGACCGTCCTCGAGACTCCGGTTACCCTAGGCTACAACCTGGTGGCGATCCAAAAGTTGGCCTTAGTCGATGGCGTATATGACTTCGTGTTGAAGGGATCCCATTGGCTGGCCAAACGCGTCAACGGTGTGAGCGTCGAATCTGGCAAAACCGCCCAACTCAACTTCTCCCTGATCAATGGCGACGCCGACGGCGACAATGCGGTGACCGTCTTCGACTACATTGCGTTGTCTCTGAGTTTCGGCCTTAGGAGCGAGGATGCCGGTTTCGACCAAAATGCCGACTTTGATGGCGATGGTGAGGTCACGATCTTCGACTACATCCTCTTGAGTCAGAACTTCGACCTTCAAGGCGACTAGCCGCCGAGCCTGGTCTCGGCTGAGACTAGAGTTCGTTGGTCGTCTTGAAGTGGAGTTTGGCGACTTGGCCGAGGGCTTCTCTTCCGTGGGTGGCCAGAAAGCGGCGGGCGGGTTCCTTCACGCTCGTGGCACCTTTCGGGAGGGTCATGCCGAACTGATTGCCCAGGGAGGCGAGGCGGTTCAGAAACTCGGCACGGGCTAGGATCGAGGCGGCGGCCACGGCGATGTCCGCTTCGGCGCGGACCTTGCTCTGGAGCTCGATCTCGATCTTCTTGCTCGCGAGCATCCGGAGCAAACCGGCAGGATTGGCAAATTGGTCACTGATAGCCAAGCGCGAGGGCTGGAGCTTGAGTACATTCTCGATCGCCTGAGCGTGGCCCCACTCAAGGATTCGGTTCAGATTGCGCATCTTGGCGTGAAGCTCGTTGTACTTAGCGGGTCCAATGGCGATGACGCTGCACGGACAAGTCGCCTTGATCCGCTGAGCGAGGGCAAGGGCGGTCTTGTCGGTCAGCTTTTTGCTGTCCATCACGCCATCGAGCTCGGCGTAGTGCTCGGGACCCACATAGCAGGCGGCAATGACCAGAGGCCCAAAGTAATCCCCTTTTCCACTTTCATCCACTCCGATATGGCCTTCTTGCATCGCGATGGGGGATGATACTGGGAGATGACCTCCGGACGCATGACTCAGGGCCAATTGATCGACCATCTCGAACGCCAAGCAGAAGAACTCACCAAACGGTGGAATGCGATTGCGCCGCAAGCGACGGCCGATTTGTCGGCTCAGATTCAGGGGCATCCATGGTCGTTTGGCCAGATGCTCGAGCATCTTCGCCTGAGCGAACAACCCTACAAAGGACCGTTTGAGAACCTGTTGAAGAGCCTCCCTGCTACGGATCCAGGCTCGGAGTTTCGACATACCTTCATGGCCAAGCAGGTGATTAAGGCGGCTGGTCCCAGGGGGAATGCGCCGGTTCCGGGGCAATTCAAGCCCGGGGGTGGGCCCTACCCAGAATCCCTGAAGGAGTTCCTGCCGGAGAACTTGGACTGCTTGTCGAGATGGATTCGAGAAGCCCGGGGCAAGGATCTTGTCGGCTCAAAGATGGCCTGGCCAGCGGTGCCGCTGTTTAAGTTCAACGTGGGCGATGTTCTCGTCTTGATGGCCGACCACCTAGACCGGCACATCGGTCAGATGGAGCGCGGGCTGAAGACGTCCTGAAATGCGGCGATCACTTTGGGTTTGGCTTCATCCGGGGTTACAAGACGGCCGGTCTCTTGCGACAGGCTGGTGACCCCATAATCGGCAATGCCACAGGGGATGATCCAACCAAATGGTGAAAGATCATTGCTGCAGTTCAGGGCGATTCCGTGGAGACTGATCCATTTCTTGATCTTGATTCCAATCGCGGCCAGCTTTCGGTCGCCCACCCAAACTCCGGTATGCGGTGGGAAGAGCCGCGGCTCGAGGCCAAATTGAGACGCCACGTTGAGAATCACTTGCTCCAGATTCCGGACCCAGGGATGCAGCCCTCGACCGTGGCGGTTCAGGTCGAAGATGGGATAGATCACCAATTGGTTAGGGCCATGATAGGTGATATCGCCACCGCGGTCCGTGCGGATGATCTCGATGCCCTGCTCCGCATACCATGCCTCAGGGTGGATCAAGTTTTCCGAATGAAAGCTAGCCCCAAGAGTGTAGACAGCAGGGTGTTCGACGAATACAAGAGTATCGGGGCCGCCGTCTCTAACCATTTGGTGGATTTCCAGTTGGCGATCCCAAGCATCCTGATATCCCAGCTTGCCCCAGTCTTGGACCTGGAAGTTCAAACCGCGAACTCCGGTTGCTTGTAGACAAAGACCTCAAACCCGTCGACCACCTTGTCGAGGGGATGATAAGTTCCCGCGGGCAGGGCTTCAGTGACAGTGCGGCTGAGGGTCAGGCCGCCCACGGGGCCAGACTTTTCGACGTGAGCGGCGATGTCGATGACCGCGGCAAATTGAACTTGGTCCAAATCCCCTTGCACCTCGCCCGAGTGCAGGCCAATCCTCAATCGGAAGGGTGATTGGAGGCGGTTAACCGTTTGGTTAAACCGCGTCACTTCCCGTTGGATCTCAAGTCCAGCGGCGACGGCGTCATTCACCGAGGCGAATCCGATCACGGCGCCATCCCCGGCCGTGGAGTGGACGGTCCCGAGATGCTTTCCAGCGAGCTCGGCGAGCCATTGCTGATAGGCGCGGAAGGACCACTCGGCTTCGAACGGATCGGCGCTCGCCTTCATCACCGAGCTCTTTTCGGCGTCAACAACCATCACGCAGACCCGCCGAGCCTGTGGCCGCAGCTTCCATTCCAGCGCGAGCATTTCGGCCATCAGAAGGGTTGGCTGATCCTCAGAAAGCAGCTTCTTCTTCTCGGCGTGGTCCTCGATTTGTCCACCAATGCCTCCAGCGAGAACAACCGGGAGGTAAATCGCATACCCGATGAGGACATTTCCCCAGTTCGACTTGTTCCAAATCGTGTAGGCCGCCGGACCAAAAGGGATGGCGCTTGCGAGGATCCCCGCCAGCATGATGATCCCGCCCAAGATGAGCGACCGCTTGGGGTCTCGGCTGAGGAACCCAAAGGCAAACGTCGAGGCCAGCAACACGAGGGCGCTCACCCCGTTGACGATGAGCCAGCCGGTGGTCATTTTCGCCTGGGTGAGAGCAACGCCGGTCGGATCCAAGAATCGCATCGACAGACCCGAAAGAGCGGTCCAAATGAAGGTGAAACCGAACGCGTAGTTGCGGATCTGTTCAAAAGAGACCATCCTCCAGAACGGACCCTTATGGATCGTTTCGGTCTTGCCCGAGACCCGGCGAATCCGCTCCCGCACGGCGAAAAGTTGCTCGAGCAGATCTTGACGGCTCAGGCGAGCGGAGGCCAATTGCTCCCTCTGGATGTTGCGAAAACCCCCGAGTACGGCGATCGGAAGGGCCAAAAACCCATAGAGCAGGACCATCAAGAACCCGCCCAAAAAGCCACCCCATTCGAATGCGGGAGGCCGAACCCGGATCGCGGCTCCGAGACCCAGAGCAAAGCAGAAGAGCGGGGCACCGATCATCGCCACACGGGCCATTCCAACTCGAAACAGCACGTAGAGGTTGATCACCAGCGACGTGAGCACGATGATGATCGCGGCGGTGGTGGTGACTCTCTCGTTGATCTCGAAAACCTGGCGCAAGATCCGGAAGAGAACGAGGCCGAACAACATCGCCAGGTTCACACAGACGAGCACGTAGTACGGTCTTTGGAGAATAAGGCCAATGGTCGACTTGGGGTCATAGGTCGGGCGCAGGTGGCCTCTGCCCACGGTTCCGCTCTGCAAGGCACCCAAGAATTGGGCCACTTCGACTTCATCGATCCGAAACTGACGCGCGAGGTCTCCCGGGGTCCGTCGAACATCGTCGGGATGGGCCCGGAGATGGTCCACCAGTTCAGCAAAACCTGTCATCCGCGATAGAGTTTACGGATCTTTTGCCCCGACTGCCTCCCGATTTATGCCTTTACGGGCGCAATTGAAGCCAACATCTGGATCGCGAGGGGTTTTTGGGTTGCGTGATCGACGATCGGGCGTGGATAGTTTTGGCCCAGAGTGACGCCCGCGGCGAGGAGTTCAAGCGGGCCGGACTCGGCCGGAGCATGAATGGATTTTCCGTCGAGACCGGTCAATTCGGGGACCCATTCCCGGATGAACTCGCCCTTTGGATCAAACCGTTCGCTCTGGAGCTTGGGATTAAAGATGCGGAAGTAGGGCTGGGCATCGACCCCGGTACTGGCGGCCCATTGCCAGCCGCCATTGTTCTGGGCGAGGTCGAAATCGAGCAGCATTCGCGCGAAGTAAGACTCGCCCTCCTGCCAGTGGATCAACAAGTCCTTGGTCAGAAAGCTAGCGACTACCATGCGGAGCCGGTTGTGCATCCAGCCCGTGGCCCGAAAGCAACGCATCGCGGCATCGATGATCGGATAGCCGGTCTGGCCCTGGATCCATGCCTGAAGATGGTCGGGCTGGTGTTGCCACTCGACCGCATCCATCTCGGGCTTGAAAGCCCCCCGCACGACGTGGGGGAATTCGGCGAGGATCATTTGGTAGAACTCGCGCCAGATGAGTTCGGCCTGCCACTTTTCGCTTCCTTCGCTGGGCAGGGTGGCGGCATACCGGAAGGCCTGGCGAATGCTGAGGGCGCCGTGCCGAAAGTAGGGGCTCAGGTTGCTGGTCCCATCTTCGGCGGGAAAGTTTCGACGCTCCCCATAGTGCGCCATCCGTTGCCCAAACTGAAGGAGTCGCGAAGTTCCGGCCTGGGTTCCGGGGGTGATGAAGAGGTTCCCGGGCTGAAAGCCGAGATCCTCAAGACTCGGCAGACTGGACGTGGCCCCTAGATCTTGGGCTGGCCACCAGTGCCCTGGATGGACCACGCGTTCGGCCAGATCTCGTTCCCGGACCGTATTTCGCCAGGCTCGACCGTAGGGTGTGTAGACCTTGAAGGGGCCCCCGGAGCCGGTTCGGACCTCGTCTGCTTCCATCACCACGGTGTCTTTGTGGTGGTGGACCTCCGCCGAAACCCGGGCCGTGACGAGCGCATCGCGTTGGATGGCATAGGGTTCGTAGTCGCGATTGAAGTGGAGCTCCTCGACCTGCAGTTGGGCCGCGAGTCGAGGGATCTCTTCGACGGGGTCGCCATGGAGCACGATCAAGCGCGATCCCTCGGCTCGGAGCTGTTCATCGACTTCCTTGAGGCAGCCGTGGATGAAGGTTAAACGGCGGTCGTCTCGATCCTGCAGGTGCTTGAGAATTTCTGTATCGAAGACGAACACCACTGCGACTCGCTCGGCACGTTGGGTTGCCGCAGCTAGGGCGGCGTGGTCATGCAAGCGGAGGTCTCGGCGGATCCAAACGAGGGCACTTTTCTTCATCCCAACGACTTTACGTGGCGAGCACTCCCAAAGTTAAAGAAAGAAAAGCGGTGCGGGCCTAGGATGAGGACCCGCACCGTGGGATTGAGGATTGGTTTGCTTGGTTGAGGGTTCTTGGAGACCTCGCCGTTTGAGCGAGGTAACAGGAATAACCACGAGGTGGCGGGAAGAGTTCCCGCCCCGAAAAAGACCCAGGACCTCTCGGTGAATGGGGGTGATCCGGCAGGCTTGCCGGGGGCTGTTTGCTCCTCAAGTGGAACTTCCAGACTGGACCATTGGGGATGGTCTCACTGTGGGGATTCATGGGGACAAACCGGGGAGAACAACTAAGCTTACTTGCCATGTCGGCATTGCACGAGATGGCCAATATCGGATTGGGTCATGCCCTGAAATCCCTTAGCGAACTGACCGACAAGCCGTTCAACATGGCGATTCCGCAGGTGGATCTCTTGCCGGCGGAACATGTCCACCAGTTGACGCCCGATCCTGAGGCCATGTGCGTTGGGGTCTTGATGCCGTTTTGTGGGGACGTCGAGGGTCATCTGGCCTTCCTCTTCCCTTGGGCCAGCGCCCAAACCCTCTGGCGGATGCTCCTGGGGTCAAGCCCGGAGACCCCGGCCGATGTCGACGAGATTGCCACCAGCGCAATGCTCGAGATCGGCAACATCATCAACTCCAGCTTTCTGGCCGCCCTCAGTGACTTCACCCAACTTCACCTCGAATCGACTCCTCCGATGTTAGGGATGGAGATGGTGGGGGCTCTCGCCTCCAGCATCATGACCGAAGCGGAGATGAGCGACTCGGTGGTGTTGGCGCTGGAGACGTCGATTTTCGACGCTGCCAACGAGACTCAGGGCTACTTTATGTGCATCCCCTCCCGCTCGGGACTGACCGTCTTCTTCAAAGGTCTCGGGATCGAGGAGGCGGCCTAATCGTGCTAGAGCCCACATTCAATGTCGGCATGGGCGATATCCATGTGGCAAAAGGTCCGGCCAAATATCAGTGCATCGGACTGGGAAGCTGCATCGGATTGGCGCTCTATGATCCCACGACCGACATCTCCGGCATGATCCATGTCGTGCTCTCCGAGCTCCCGAGTCATCGGGACAACGAGCCGCTGGGAAAGTACGCGGACACGGGGATCCCGGAACTGCTGCGCCAGATGACGGGACTCGGAGCGCGGACAAGTCGACTGCTGGCAGCCTATGGAGGCGGCGCACATCTCTTCTCACTTGGGAGTCAGACTTCGACGACTCTCCGAGTTGGAGACCGGAACATCGCGGCGGTCCAAAAACTTTTGGAATCCTCGAGGATTCTGACGGTGGCCAAGGATGTGGCTGGTGGGGCCGGCCGGACGATGATCTTTCATGCCACGACCGGGGTCGTGACGATCCGCACTCTGAATGAAGCAACCCGCGACCTTTGCAACCTGAAGGAGGCCATCCGTGGTCGGGTCGCTGCATAACCTCCAGGAGCAAATCTGGCGGGTTCAGGATCTGCCGGTCCGCGAAGATGTGGCCAAACGGGCGGCGGAGTTGAGTCTTGATCCCGAGATCAGGGCCGNNATAGCGAAAGATTCGGGGGCGGTCGGGTGGCCAATGTGCTCGACGCGATCATAATCCTCGGGATGCCCACGCTCCGGCGATTCTTGGCGATCGCCCGCACTTACCCTTGCATCACCGACGGAGATTACGCGTTTCCGTTCCGAGCCCGGAGCACTTGGGTGACGGCCTACGCTTTTTCGGCGGCGACGGCCCTCATCGTGGGGTCGGGTTCACCGGAAAACCGTCTGGAAGCGCGCAGCGTAGCCCACCTTTTGCAGGCGGGGCGGCTCACGCTCTCAATCCTCGTCGAGAACCCACGGCGGAACGCTCCGGATACTTCTCAAAACCTAAGGATTCCCCTTGTCGTCGCAGAATCGGAGCTCTGGGGTGTCCACCATGGCGAAGCCGCCGCGCTCTTGGGCGAGGCCTGGGGTTTGCCGGCCAGTTGGGGCAGAGTTTGTCGGTCTTATGCCGCCTCTCGCGTGCCCCAGAATGAGGCGTGGCTATGGGCAAGCTTGAGGCTCGCCGGATTTTTGGTGCAGACCGTGGGCCTGGACTATGGTTTTCAAGACCGAAAGATTCCGTGTCCTTTAGCCCTTGAAACCTTGGGCTGGACAACCGATGATGTGGATGTGATCCTTAACGAATTTGTGACTCAGGTGGATGAGTACGAACGTGGTCCGGGACGAGCAGCATGAAGAACCGCATCTTGATTGTCGACGATTCGCCCTTTATTCGGCGGCTTTTGCAGGACTGGATCAAGGCCGAGTCCGACATGGAAGTGGTGGGGACGGCCGGGGACGGCAACGAAGCCATTGAACTCGCCCAGCGTCTCAAGCCGGACCTGATCACCCTCGATGTGGAAATGCCCAACACCGACGGAATCGCGGCGTTGGAGACGATCATGAAGACTGCTCCGACGGCGGTTCTGATGGTCAGCAGCGTGACGACTCAAGGAGCCACGGCAACTCTCAAGGCCCTCGAACTGGGTGCGATCGATTTCTTCCCGAAGCCTCAGTCCAGCAGTAGCATCCAATTTGCCGGTAGCCGCGATGAGCTTATCACCAAGATTCGAGCCTGTATCGGCGCGAAGGGCGTCAAGGCATTCGGGCGAGCCGTCAAGGCGAGTGTCATCACCGGGACCTCGGACAAGGTGGTGGTAATTGCGAGTTCGACAGGTGGTCCCCGAGCCCTGGCCAGTCTTTGGTCCACGCTCCCGAAAGGATTCCCAGCCGCGATTTTGATCACCCAGCACATGCCGGCCGGATTTACCGAAAGCCTGAGCAAGCGCCTGGACTCGATCGGTACGGTGCCTTGCCGAGAGGCAAAACCCGGAGACAAGGTCACCCCAGGTCAAGCGTTCCTTGCTCCAGGTGGCGACCACATGCTCATCGGCAAGGGTGGCGAACTTATCTTTACCAAAGAAGCTCCCCTGCATGGCGTTCGCCCGGCCGCGGACTACCTCTTCCGAACTGCCGCGGATATCTATGGCCGCAGAGTCTTGGGCGTCGTCTTGACCGGAATGGGACGAGACGGGGCCGAGGGGTCGGTGGAGATTCGCAGCAAGGGCGGCATCGTCTATGCCGAGTCGGAATCCACGTGCACGATCTATGGAATGCCCAAGGCCGCTTTTGAAGCCGGCGGGGTCGATGCTCAGTTCCCGCTCCATGAGCTTGGAGCTGCGATCACCGCTGGAATCAAGGAGAAGATTGCCCGTGCATCCTAACGAGCGCCAGTGGGAACAGTTTTACGAGAAGGTCAAGGGCAAAACCGGCCTTGACTTGTTCCAATACAAACCCGATCAGCTCCGACGGCGGATCTTGGGGATGTTGGAACAGAAGAATGCCGCGAATCTCGATGAGTTCTGGGCCACGCTGTCCAAGACTCCGGATGGGGCAACCTGGTTTCTCGACAAGCTTGCGATCAACGTGAGCGAACTTTATCGCAATCCCGAAAAGTGGGTTGAGATGCAGGAAGCGATTTTGCCAAAGCTCATTCGTCCGGGTCGCGGGCTCAAGGCTTGGAGCGCCGGCTGCAGCATCGGAGCCGAAGCCCACACCCTGGCATCGATCTTGGAATCCAGCTTTCCGGGACGGCACCAGATCGTTGGATCGGATATCGACCAAGAAGCCTTGAACCAAGCGAAAAGCGGGCTCTACAGCGACGCCGACATGAAGTGCGTTCCGAACGAGATCAAGGCCAAGTATTTTTTGCAGGAAGGTGCCAAGTGGAAGGCCAAGTCTGAGATCACTCGGCACCTCCAATTCAAGACCGGGGACCTGCTGAGCGATCGATTCGACACCGGTTTTGATCTCATCATGTGCCGCAACGTCGTGATCTATTTCACTGACGAAGCGAAGGACCGCCTCTACCGACGATTCTTCGATTCCTTGCGACCGGGGGGCGTGCTCTTCGTTGGCAGTACGGAACGAATCTTCAACTCGAAAGACATCGGATTCGAAACGAATATTCCATTTTTCTACACCAAACCAGCTGAAGGGGACCAACAATGGCGAAGCGCATCCTAATCACCGATGACGCGCTGTTTATGCGCGTCACGCTCAAGAACATTCTCACCCAAAACGGGTTTGAGGTCGTCGGCGAAGCGGCCAACGGTCGCGAGGCCGTGGAGCTCTACAGCTCGCTGAAGCCCGACCTCGTGACCATGGACATCACCATGCCTGAGATGGATGGACTGGAAGCTCTCAAGCAGATCCGGGCCAGCGATCCGCAGGCAAAAGTGGTGATGTGTACGGCCATGGGCCAAAAGAACATGGTCGTTGAAGCCGTCCAAAACGGCGCCAAGGACTTCATCGTGAAGCCTTTCCAACCGGAACGAGTCATCGAAGCCGTTTCCAAGCTTTTGGCGGCTTAAGGATCCAGAACAAATGAGGGCAGAATTTGTCAATCCGTTTGTTCAGGCGACATGTGACGTCGTGCGCCTCACGATGGGAACCGAGCCCAAGCTAGGTTCTCTGAGTGCCCGGCCCAAGATCTTTACTGCGACCGAATTCAACGTCTCATGTGGCATCGTGGGCGATCTCGTCGGAGGCGTTCTCTATGGCCTCTCCAGCGAAACCGCCTATTCGGTGGCCAAGCAGATGCTCGGCGGCATGGAAGAGATCCCCGATGAACTCTCTACAAGTGCTTTGGCTGAGTTGGGAAACATGATCAGCGGAAACACTTCGAGCAAGCTTCAAGCGCTCGGGTTTGTCTGCGACATCACCCCACCGTCGATCATACGGGGGACCAACATCAGTATCTCGACGATCGATATTCCAGCTTTGGTCATCCCAATTGAGCTGGGGGCTCACGGTTCCCTAGAAATCACCGTCAGCCTGAAGGAACGAGCCGCCGTCAAGGCCGCCTGAATCGACGCAAGCTCTTCAGCTGGAACACCTCGAAGGATCCCTGTGATTCTTCGAGGTGATTTCTTCTTGAGTGCGAGGGCTACCAGTCCATGCCGATGGCTCCTCTCTAATTGAGGCCTCCATGATCGGGTTGTACGAGAGGCAAGCCATAATAAACATCGTGGCAATCGTGCGATCACTCGTTTTCGGCTTCTTGATGGGGCTAGTGTTTTTGCTGGCCGGATGTGGCGGCAGCGACGGCCCTTTACCTCCCTCCGGCATCGTGGTGAGCCCGAGCCAAACGGGCGCCCTTGTCAATGGTGAACTCCAGTTGACGGCCTTTCCTCAGGGGGGTGGATTTGTGCCCATCGAGTGGGAAGTGATCGGCGGCGCGGCCAATGGAACGGTTTCGACTTCTGGGCTCTATCGCGCGCCGGCAACACCAGGAACCTATCAAGTCCGAGTGCAGATCAAGGATGACCCGACAAAGAGTGCCATCGCCACGATCAATGTCGCCACCGCCCTCACCGTGAGCATCGCCCCGGCTGTCGACCGATCTCGACTTGGATTCGCTGAGACGCTTCAGTTCAATGCGACGGTCACCGGTACGGCTCCCGATGCGATCACTTGGCGGGTCAATAGCTTCGGCGGGGGATCAATCACTCCGACCGGGCTCTATTCCGCTCCCGCCACCCNNGCCACCAGCAACCAAGATCCAACCAAGCGAGGAACCTTCCGCGTAGTGGTCTCGGACACCAAGGTTGTCCGGATGCAGATCCGCGACAAGGGGACCGTCTGGATTCGAATGGCGCAGATCCAAGCCCCGCGCACGACCAACAACTTCATGTCGCTGGCCCGCAGCGGCTTCTATGACGGAGTGGTTTTCCACCGATATGGTCCGAGCGAAAGTCAACCGGCCTTTATCCAGGGTGGAGACCCGAACACCAAGACCAAGCCGCTCGATGACCCAAGCATCGGCACCGGCGGGCCGGGTTACCAGATCGACTTTGAGGCCAACCCACTGCTCCACGAAACCGGCTCCATTGCCATGGCTCGGAGTCAGGACGTCAACAGCGCGGGAAGTCAGTTCTACATCTGCCACGAGAACATCCCGGCCTTTGACGGCAATTACGTCGTCTTTGGCAAGGTGATCGGGGGCTTGGATGTCGCCGTCGGTCTCCGCCGCGGCGATGTGATTCAATCGGCCACGGTCCTAGAGTAAGTCCCAAAATTTCCCGCTCAACGCATCCCACGTTGAGCGGGAGCGTAATGTAAAGTGCAATGGAGCGCAAAACCCTCCCCGGACTGAGCATCAACGCCTTCATCAGCGAGACCGACCGTAAGGCCCTTGACGGGTTGCAGAAGGTGCCGTTGCTCCCCCAGGTTGTCAAGAAGTTCTATGAGATCGGGGCCGACCGCTGGCTCTATTGCTGGAACATGGGGATGTCCGTCCGATGCGGTCCCCGGCAGTACGCCAAGCTCTATGGGATTCTCCGGGAATCCTGTGCCATCCTCGACGTTCCCGAGCCGGAACTCTATGTCACCAACAATCCGTTTCCGAACGCCTTTGCCGGGGGCGTCGAGCGGCCGTATATCACGCTGCGGTCCAGCATCGTGGACACGCTGGACGACGAGCAACTTTATCACCTGATCGGACATGAACTCGGCCACATCAAGGCCGGGCATATCCTGTATCTGAGCGTGGCGAGGATCCTGGCCCCACTCCTGGAGATGCTGGGCCGCCGAACCTTTGGTCTTGGAGACGTTGCGAGCATTGGGCTGATGGTCGCTTTTGCCGAATGGAGCCGCCAAGCCGAGATCACGGCCGACCGAGCCGGACTTTTGGTCGCCCAAGATCTGAACATCTCGATCGGGGCAAACCTGGCGCTGTGTGCAGGCCCGAGCCGGATGCGCGACGAGCTGAACCAAGAGGCGTTTATGGACCAAGCCCGGGCCTATCAAGAGATGGGTTGGCAGGATCAGATGGGCAAAATGTTCCTTTTCCTCTTCGGATCATGGACCGCGACCCACCCGATGCCGGTCCACCGAGCCCAACAACTGGAGCGCTGGTACCAGTCCGGGGCCTTCGACCGAATCCTTCGCGGAGACTACGAACGCGAAAAGACCGCGCAAGCAAGCTAAGCCAAGCGGTCTATACTTGCCGACAAGAGTCTAAGGAAGGACTACTGTCGGATGTTTCCCGAATGGACGTGGGTTGTAGGGTTGATGATCGGGGCTGCCATTGGCAGCTTCCTGAATGTTGTCATCTATCGAATGCCCCGGGGTCTCAGCCTTGGGGAACCGAAACATAGCTTTTGTCCGAACTGCCGGACCCAACTACGTACCGCCGACCTAGTCCCCCTGTTCAGCTGGCTGCTGCAAAAAGGGCGCTGTCGACACTGCCAGAATCCGATTGCCGCGCGATACTTCATCGTCGAGCTCATCACCGGGGGGCTCTTTGCCGTTTTTTGGTGGCAGCACCTCATCGCTGGGCAAGACCCAGTGAAATGCGTGGTCTATAGTCTGACCGCGGCCGCATTGGTCGCGGCCATCTTCACTGACCTTCAGTTCTTCATCATTCCCGACCAGATCAATGCTTCGATGTTGATCTTTGGCCTCGCCGGGGGAACCTACGCACTCCTGACTGGGCAAGAGGGAGCCTGGATGGGTCCGCTGCCGGCCGCAGTTGCAGGGGCTCTGGTGGGCACCGGAGTTCTGTGGGGGATAGCCTTTCTCGGTCGATTGGCTTTTGGCAAAGATGCCATGGGTCACGGGGACATCAAGATGGCCCGCGGCATCGGGGCGGTTCTCCTTCCGGTTGGGGCGTTGGTGAGCTTCGGATTGGCGGTTTTTCTGGGTGCCGTCCTGGGAGTGCTGCAGATCCTCGTCCGAAAGAAGGCCGCGGCTACGGCTGCGGCAGAAGAAGAGCCCGCAGAAGAGGACTATGAGCCCGAGTCGATCGGGTCGCTTCTCAAATGCGGCCTAGGGTATGTCCTATGTTTCGACGTGATCGGACTCTTTCTGCCGAAATTCTACGAATGGTGGTTTGGAGAGAACCCGTTTGCCTATGAATCAGTCGAAGAAGAAGACTGGGAGCCCGGGGTGACGACCATCCCGTTCGGCCCCTACCTCGCGCTTGGGGCCTTGGCGCTGATGATCTTCCAGGGGCCGATCTTTGAGTGGCTCCAGGCTTACTGGTCCCAGGCTACGGGTGGCCTGTAAGCAAAGCGGGTAGAAAAAGAGAAAAAATCCCGGAACAAGAGGCCTTTTGGCCTAGTCAGAGAAGTTTGGGATGAGTGGGAGCGTTGTCTATGCGGAATTCGAATCGTGCCTTTACGCTAATTGAACTGTTGACGGTTATCGCGATCATCGCGATCTTGTCAGCGATCATTCTTCCGGTCTATGCCTCGGCCAAACGGAGCGCCCAAAAGGGTGCGGATGCCAGCGACATGAACAGCATCCGGACGGCCCTGCAGCTTTATCGCCAGGATCAAGGCGGATTCCCCCCGGCCCTGCTGGGTTATGTGACGCTTTATCAGAACAATAACAACGTGGTCCCCGCCAACAAGGCCGCTGGATTTCTCTATCCAAAGCGGGTCGACGGCCTCGAAAGCCTGCGCCCCGAACTGAACCAGATCCAGGGGAATCAGTTGCTTGCAACCACTCGCGCGGTCTGGCCGAATGCCGACCCACGCCCCACGCCCCAGGCTCCCCAAGTTGATTTGAACGGCGATGGTCGGATTGACAGCAATGACGACCTGCCAAACGCCAGGCAACGCTACACGAACAACGAGGTCGTGACCCAGAATCCGAACAATCCGGCTTCGGCTCCCCAAGAGTTTTATCGGATCTCGGGCTATGACGTGGCCGAAGTTCGGACCCCGAATGGGCGCCGTACCGAGTTGCGCTACACGCTTTTCTGGACGATCTGGGGACTCTCGGGCGGTAACGCGTTTGACGACCCGCGCCAGCTGGGCTACTCAGATCCAGACGATCGCACGATCATCACTTGGAACAGCTTCTTCCGCGACTACCAGAACAATGGCCAAGTCGATACCGGGATTACCGAGCAGGTGCTTTATCTTGGTGGAGCGTTGGTCAATCGGGGCGCTCGGGATATGGCCGAACGGTCGTACCGGGTCTCTCCCCCCATTCGATAATTTAGTTTAGTTGGACTCAAACGAGGAAACGGGATGTCTTTTGTCTTGAATCGTAATCGGTCGCGCGGTGCGAGCCTCATCGAAGTGCTCGTCGTGATCGTGATCTTTGCCGTCGGAATTCTCTCCGTCGTGCAACTCTTCCCGCGGGGGTTGAGCGTGCTCAAGACCTCGAAGAACATCTCCGTGGCGAATCAACTCGCCCGCTCAGAGATGGAACGGTTGAAGGGCCAAACCGAGCAGATCCCCGAGGCCATTCTCGCCGTAAACCCGTCGGCGACCTCGTTTAGCCTGGATATCGACCGCGCCGCTCTGCTCTCGGATGCCCTGCCGAGCGGGACGACCGGGGTCACCGCCGGTGGTGTCGTGGTCTCGCCGTTTGGCGGTGTGAACTGGAAGTTTGCAACCGGTGCGAACCGCTTCCGGACGATCATCGGTGAAGGCCGAACAATCCCGGCTCCACGCTTCATTCCCCAGACCAATGGCGGAACGCTCTATGGCGGCCTGATGGTGCTGCAATTTGCCCCAATCGAGCGCAAGACCGCGGGCAGTAGTGTGCTGGTTTACGGCAACGATATGCAGCGTGTTTTTGTCGATGAGGCGCCGAACTGGTTCCGCGATGGCCAGGCGGTCATCGTGGACGAAGACAATTTGCTCTATCTGCCGGTCGGGACCGCCCGCAACCGGCAGTACCGGATGACCCTGACCTACTACACGACCGTCGCCGGTCGTCGTGAGTCGCGGTCAATCGTTGTTGTTCTCGATGCCCCCGCACTTTCACCCCGGGCCGGGTACCGCGCCTACAGTCTCACCGACTTAATCCAAGCCGATTTTGGGGATACCGCCGAATGGATCGACTATGACACGCTGCGCATCCAGAGGATCTTCCTGGAGGTGCCCGCCAATGGCTTCTCGACTCCTGGCGTCGGGGGGATCACGCAGCAAGACTCGGCTTACGAGTTTCGCCTTCTGGATCCTGACCTAGGCGTGCTGCTCTTTAACCCGGCGGGCTACAACCTGTTTGAGTTTCGCAACCGTGGGCGAGTGGCGCTGCGGGCGCGGGTGGATTATAACGTGATCGATTGGCGGGTAATTCGCGACGACTTCCGCGCGCCGGACGCGGCCCCGTTCCAGCAGAAGCTCATTCTGGGGAGTCTGAAGGTCAAGGGCGAACAAGATATCGACCTTTCCCCCTATCAGGGGATCCCCATCAGCTTGACCGTGGACGGCGGGGGGACGGAAACTCGTGACCTCATCTTGCTGGATAGCGACACCGGTGGCCTCGTGCAACCCAATTCCTATCGGGTGGACAAGTCGGTCGGTCTCATCTCCTTTCTTGATCTCGATAGCGATTTGAACACGGGCCTGAGCCTTGACGTGATCTTCCCGGGCGATACCCAGGTGACCCGCATCGATCAGGCTGGGAACCGCCCCATGCGCGCACTCTACATGGGCAAAGGTGAATGGGCGGTGCAGCCGATCAAGGGCAGTTCGATCTATCGCGCCACCTACGGCCCCAACGTGAGCTACGACCAGTGCTATCCGGGCGGCGCCAACGGTGTGGATGGGGACGGAAACCACATCTACTTCCCGCTGGCCGATGTGGGCAAGAAGGTGATCATCGGAGAGATCTGGTACCGCGAAGGCGGAAACCCGGCCAACCCGTTGTTGGTCCTCGAAGACCAAGAGTTCATCATTCGAGCCCCGAGGGTGGGCGGTCTGCGGCTCGGCTACGTCGATATCCGAGATCGGATCAGTGGTAACCCCTTCCTCGACTTCAGCCAGGGCTACGCCGTGCGCCGAGTCCGGGGCGTCTCGATGAGCGTGCGAGTGACCTGGGGCGCAGGCAGCATCAAGCTCGGCCCCGATGAAAATGAGAACCTCTCGGAACTGAGCAAGTGGTTC
This sequence comes from Chthonomonas sp. UBA2391, assembly GCA_002343825.1. Lineage (GTDB taxonomy): Bacteria > Armatimonadota > Fimbriimonadia > Fimbriimonadales > Fimbriimonadaceae > UBA2391. The sequence goes on along the minus strand of DDSL01000008.1, from coordinate 34,706 downwards.
AGTGATCTAAAGAGAGTTCAAACGGAAACGTTTTTGACGCAAGGGAGTGAAGACCTGTGAAGTCTGTTCGCCGCTCTGGCTTTACTTTGATTGAGTTGCTGACCGTCATGGCGATTACCGCCATCCTGCTGACGATCATCAGTGTGCCGCTGGTCCAGGGTTTCAACCTCACACGGGTCGGACAAGGTTTCAGCCAAGCCCAAGACCGGGCCCGGCTGATCATTGAGCAAGTCCAGCGTGACATCGGCAACGGGGTGAGCGTACGCGACAACTCCGGCATCCGCGGATCGATCCTTGTTGAGGTTCCGGGGCGCAACGGTCAGTACGAGTCGCTCCTGCTTCCGAACGCCAAGATCGACATCCTGATGCCGAGCCGAGGCGAGCCCCTTCGCGGCCCAGGTGGCGCCCTTCTGAACCCCAATCTGCTCCGAGATCCAAACGGAGATCCGAACGATCCTACCAATTGGCGGGAAGACCCTACCCTTCGGACCCCGGTTGGTCAGCCGACCTTTCCCGCCGCCGGTGGATACCGACTGGTCCGCTACTTTATCGGACTTCGGGAACCGATCCTTGGGACCGAAGCCGCCCCCGTGGCCGGTCGCTACATTAACCCCTTCGACCGAATCTTGAACTCTCCTCAGGGGACGGAAAATCTTTACGTCCTCTACCGGGCCGAGATCGACTACCGGCGCTGGCGACCCGACCCCAACAATCCCCAAAACGGGCAATGGGTCTATAACAACGCTCTCTTCGACATCCGCGACGGGCGGCCCGTTCTCGATGATCCGAGCTTCTTCAGCCTGCCCGCCGACCCCAACGCCGATCCTCGACCGGGCACTCCCGAGTTCCAGGCCAAGGTCGCGCGCATCCGGGCGTGGCAACGGCAGTCGCGGATCGTGAGCAACTTCAGCCGCATCGATCTGATTCAGCCGGTCTATGATCGTGGATCTTTCCAGGCTATCTATGACGGGAATGTCCCGCGGATCTTGCCCTTGGTCCAGTTCCGCCCAACGCGCGTCACCAGCGAACCGGCCGAAGGATCGGTCGTGGCGCGGACCAATGAGGAGTTCGAAGGGTCCGAAAAATCGGGCAGCGACGTCTTCCGCACGAAGTACGGCGGTTGGACCCAGTCGACCCTGCGTTACTGGCCCAGCCAGATCGACCCGTTCAACCCGCAATCGGTCCAGCAACCTTGGGTGGATGGGACGCCCTACATGGTGGCGCGGCAACGCCTTTTGAACCCGCAAACCCTGCAGAGCGAGATCTCCCTCTTCCGAGTCGACGACCGCTCACAAGAAGCAAATGGCGGGATTGAGTTCTTTGATGTCTCTGGCTACGTTCGTGCCCGGTCGCTGGACCCCCAAACGGTTGCGGCAAACGATCCCCTGCGATACCCCTTCTCCTTCGGAATTGCCCAGGCCAATCTGCGGTCAGGATTCTTGAACCAGCCCTTCAACCGAACTCTCTTTGCCCCGATTGCGATCGACCCGCGGACCGGGCAAGTCACGACGAGCTTTGACATCATCGAGATCGGCGGTGACGGAAACCGCACCACTCCAGCGGGCTTCCCGAACCTTCCGTCGGCGTTGATCGGCAGTGCCGTGGCTCCTAGTCAGACCACGCTAGGAACCAATACAACGGACTGGACTCGCCCCGAGGCGCTCCCCAGTTCGCCCACCAGCGAAGTCAACACTCGCTTTAATGCGCTCTACAACGCCTGGGACCGTCTGGTGCCTGGGCTGAGCAAGTCAGCGTGCCGCCGGTTCATTGATCTCCGATTCGTGCGGGCCTTTGACGGCTCCCCCAGCCCTCTCCATCCGACCCTAGGCTTCCCCCGGGCTCGAATTGTGCCGGGTAGTGAAATGGTGTTCGGGCCGGACCAAAAGGAAGGCCCGAACAAGGGCCGTCCGATCCGGTACTCCCGAGTCGTCGCGGGGGCCAGTGGCAACGTTGTGATCGGTCCCAACCAGTACTTCATCAACTATGTTCATCGCCCCGACGCGCTGACCGAGACCTATGAAGAGCTGGGCTTCAACGGAGTTAGCCGAGACCCCTCGGTTTATGACCCCACGAACTTTGCTTCGGCGGTCCTACAGTCTCGATTCCGCGCGGGTTATCTGGAACTCAACTCGGATCCGAATTCGCCGATCCCGCCCGGGAACATCACGGTTCAATATCGATTCCAATTCAATGAGAGCTCGGACGTGATCGCGGTGGACTACGACACCCGGCAGGTGATTGATGTCAATCTCACCCTCCGTCAGTTCCCCGGTACCGCTGCTCCCAATCCGCAGAGCATCACTCTTCGCGGAACCGCCACGGTAAGGAATTCCTCGCGATGAAACTTGTGCCCATTCGCCGCCACCAATCCGGTCAGACCCTGGTCATCGCCCTCCTGACCCTAGGTGTGCTTCTTGCCCTCGGGACGGCCTTCGTCCTGATCGTGAGCCGCAACATCGACCAGACGACCGCGGCCCGGCAGCGGACCAACAGCACGGACCTGGCGCGGGCCGGGATTCGGTTTGCCCACTATCAGTTGGTGAATTCGGCCCTTGGGGCGGACTGGCGACCCGAAAGTACGGGCGCGGCCATCGATCCGGCAACCGGATTTTCTCGCGACCCAGATGCGCTCTATCTGCGGCCGGGGTCGGGATTCGTCCTGCGCGGTTCGGTGATCGACCGTGGCGGTCCGGATGGACTCGGTCCCTTTACTCGCTTGAACTACGAACGCGGGCGGGCCCTGATCCGGGTGCGCTATGCGCCGGCGGATTTCGACGCCTTTGCCACCGGAACCGGGCAACTTCGCCAAGTCGGAAAGACCCGCAACTACATCGTAATCGAGAGCGTCGGAAAGGCCGGACGAGTCGATCTGAACGACCCCAGCACCCTCCTAGGAGATGGGCGAAAGGTCACCAATTATGCCAACCGCAACGAGTTCCTGAGCGAATTTGGACGGCTCCAAAATGAGGAGACGCAAAAGGGCGCGGTGACCAAGCAAATTGGCCTCGCGAGCATCGGGTTCATCGAGCAAGCCCGCTTTATCACGAATAAGTTTCGCGTGAGTACGGCGGCAGAAATTGGCTCTCCAACGGTTCAGAACACCGCAGGCGCGGGTCAGCCGGGAGGACTCGGGGTGACCTACGAAGGCCGAGAGGTTCAACTCTTCTCAAGCCTCGGGCTGGTCAACCCAGGAGCAAGCACGATCAACAGTATCGGGGCCGGGTCTCTTTATTCGAACGCCGACCTCTTGATCCATGGCGAAACCAATGTCATCCTCAACCCGTCTCGCGGAGACCTCTGGGCGGTGGCGGGGAACATCCGACCGGCCAATGACGCCAGCGCGCTGACGATCTCGATCCCGAACCCGAGTACGGGCAACCTCGATTCTACGCGCCTAGCGGCTGGAAATCTGGATAGCCGGAACGACGGTTTTACGACCCTGAATGGCGTCCTCCGCGATGGAGTCCAGGATGTGGACGATCGGGGTTACACCCGCTCGGCACCGCGCAAGGAGCCACCATCCATTCTCTCGATCGATCCGACCACCCGCCAAAATCGCTACGTCGTGATGACCCGCGAGAGTGGCCCAGTCTTCAACGGTCGAAACATTGGTAACTTCGGTTGGGGACAAGGGATCTATGTCAGTGGTTCGGCGGCCGACCGGGCCGTGGCTTCGGATGAAGGTCAGCGCCAGCGGGTCGGGGCGTCCCGATCGCTTCCGCAGCACTGGCTGAATCCGACCAACCAATCGTTTGGTCTCCTCGGTTCGTGGATCGGGCCGTACTTCGTGCCCCAAGCGGCTTACTTGCGCCTCTTGCCCGATGGATTCGAGATCACCCGTGAATCGCGGACCAACAATCAGGGTTTCCGGACCAACAACTTCTGGCGACGTCCCGATGGCAGCGACTCCGGTCAATCCACGGTTCGCTTCCGACTGCGAAAGGTCAACAACGGCGGACGGATCGAGACCTTCGCCATCAATAGCCTCTTGAACCCGAACCTGATTGGTCGAGCGGCCTCGAATCTGGCCGATAGCGACTTCCTGAACTCGGGTCGGCGGTTCAACGGCGTGGTCCTTTTCGAGACCGACGTCCGGGTCCGAGGGGTGATCCCGACCGACGAGCAGCTGACCGTGGTCTCCTTCGGATCGGTTTACATCGAAGGTTCGATCACCAAGGGAATCGTGGACGAATCCGGCAGCGTACTGGGCCGCCCGAGTCGATCGATGCTGGCCTTGATGGCCAAGGATTACGTCTGCATCAACACGACGCAGTTCTTTGGTCTTGCTCCTGGTGAGCAGCCGAATACGAAGGACAACTCTACGATTCAGGAAAGTCAAGTTCCGCTCGAGGTGGACCTCAGCTCCTCGTCGCTGACGCTCCAAAATCAGTTTCTGCTGAATTCGTCCGAGAACGCGGTGGACGGCATCGTCGCGAACAACCCGTCGACCTGGGTGCCTTTTGCCACCACCTATCGCGAGCACGGAAACAACAACCCTCTGCCGACCAAGCTCTTTGTGATGCACTCGGCCGATGGCGGTGAAAGCTTTATCAGTTTAGAAGTTCAGGCCCGGGCATACCTGGCCGGGGGAGCGGGAGCCAACTACTTGTTCCCGAGTTACCGCCAACAAGCGGCCGAATTCCCGGAGAGCTTCAACGAAGAGATCCGCGACTTCTTGCTACCGGCCGGAACCAACAAGGTCTTTAGCCCGATCTATGGCCTCGCCAATGGCAGCCGGAACTGGTTCACTCGGTTTGAGAGCTTGGCCATGCCGCTCGCCGATTCGACCAGCGCTATCGCGGGTCGGGTCATCACGGGTGGCGGCGATCCCAATCGACCCTATCGATTGGCCATCCAAGACGAAACCGAGTTCACGGTTCGGCTCACCGGATTTGAGCAATTCAGCACCCGGAACTACCTCCATGCCCGCATGGGAGTGAATCCGAACGATGTCCGGATCGAAGCCGCTCTCTTTGCCGAAGAAGGTTCGTTCTTCGTGATTCCCGGTCTGCCCTACAACCTGAACCAAGACGACACTCGGGAGCGCTTCCAAAGCGAAGTCAATAGCTTTGGTCTCACCGTGGCTCAGCAGCGCCGCTGGGAGAACTACGGCGCGATGCCCGAAACCCCGTTCTATGGCGAACCCCTGAACACCCGAATCGTGATCAGTGGAGCGGTGGCCGAAAACATGCCGGCGCCCATGAGTCAGCAAGCCGAGTGGCAACGCCAATGGGGCTGGATGCCGAGGTTCATCGGCGGAACCGGACGGTTCTTGCCCGACCAACACGTGCCCAACGGTCTGAACATTCGGGGCAACGGCCCGAACGATCCCCGAGTGGTGCCCAACCTCATCATCAGCTATGACCGGTCGCTGGCCCTGGGCACCGCCGATGGCACCGCCCCGATCCGCACCTCGGATGATGGACAGTGGGTCTTGCCGCCCCTGCCTCGACTCCCCGTGAGTCCCAATTTGATCTACTTTGGAGAAGTGAACCCATGAGGACCCCTCTCGTTCGTTGGACCGCTGCCCTTGCCCTCTCGGCCTTTGCCGTCGGGGTTTCGGCACAGAACTTTGCCCGCAACATCACCCCGATCCGGGTGGGCACCTTGTTGGTGCAGGGTCAAGTGTCGAACGGGGAACTCTTCAATCCAGCCCCCCACGTCTGGTTCTCGCTGGATCGCGAATTTGGGGTCAAGCCAGGGAACTGGCAACTCAGCAACCCGTTGGCTCAGGCTCAGCTTTCGAGTTCGGTCCGGGACCGATGGCTCGCACTAGGGGGCAATCCTCCCGCCGTCGCCAGCCGGATCACCAAGGCCGACGCTGCCTATTGGGAAGTCCGATTGAACGACCTGCAAGAGCAACAGGTCAACCGCTTCGATGTCCTTCTCCTCCCGGTCGCGGCGACCATCGCCCTGAACCCGCGCGAGCGGGAGCTCTTGCGGAACTTCGTCGATCAGGGCGGGACGCTCTGGGTCGATGTGATCCCCGGAGGTCGGGTCGAAGAGGTGAACTCTTTGCCGATCCCGTTCCGCACGTCGAACCTCGGAGGGCAAGTCTTCGCCGATCTGGCTCACCCCTTGATGACGAATCCGGTCCAGATTACTCCCGAAGAACTGAATAGTCTCTATAGCCTGACGGCTGTTCCCAATGTCATCACCGCCTTGCCGAACGGCGCTTTCCCGGGGGATCGTCACGGCTGGATCGTGCCCGATTCGCGGAAGTTGGAAGCCGTGGCCGGCCCCGACCTCGCGAACAAAACCATCGCCGTGGCCCAGTGGGGCAACGGTTACATGGTTGTGACTTCTCGCGGCCTTACGGAAGTTCTGAACCGGGGTTTGACCGCTTCGGGTGGGATCTCCAGCAACCTGGGCTATGCGGCCCTGCGGCCGGTCCGCGACTTTCCGGGGACGGTGGCCAGCAAGCTCGGCTTCAACATCCTCTCGCTCAATTCGGGCTACTTTGGCCCCGGACGCAGCAGTCGCAAGTCGAATAGCGTTCCCGTCGAAGTAACGGCCCCCCTCTTACGTAGGTTCGAAACGACGCAGTTCATCCCGGCCCAAGGGACCAACGTGGCCCACTACAAGGGCCTCATCATCATGAATTCAGGCGGGGCCCTTGTCGCCCTCGACGCCGAACCCAGCCGTGACCTCGACCAAGACGGAAGCGAGGACGATGGCATCGTCGACGAGCCCGGATCCCCGGTCGATGTTGTTTGGCGTGCGAACGTCGATGCGGCGTCGAGCCCGGTGGTGGCGCTGGTTCCCAACGCCCCCGATGGAGCCCGCGATCAAGTCGTGGTGCGAACTTCGGATGGGGGCGTGGTTGCCATCGCCTTGGGTATCGGCAACACCGCCGACGAACTCTACCGAATCGCAGCTCCAGGTGGATCGAGCAATGGACCACGGTTCTCGCCGACGGTTCACGAGGGGATCGGCTACGTGACCGACCAAGACTCGACCAATCGAGGGCGGATTTGGCAGTTCGACCTTGGGGCAGGAGAATTGCTCCAAGGCTCGCGGCCCTATGCGCTTGAGCGAGCACCCCGGCTTCAACGACCCTCTGGCTCGCCGACGGTGGGTTATATCCGCGTTTTTGATAACTCCGGAGCCATGGACAAGGTGGCCTACGTGCCAACTCAACTCGATACGACCACTCGCCTCCCGGCTGGGATCGTGAGTACCTGGGTCGGAACTCGTGGTGAAAGTCCAGTGAGCCTGGAAGACGGCGGCGGGATCCTCGTTGTGAATACCCGCGCCTCGCAACAAGGTGTCCCGATCGCCAACCGCCCGGGGACCAGCCAAGGCGTCAAGCTTTCGATCATCAACCAAGCCAACGGCCGACCGATCCCCGAGTCTCAATTCGGAAGTATCGTGACGGGGGCCATCGCCGTGAACTCGGGCGTCAACGGCCGCATCAGCATCCCGGTGGCCAGCACGGACGACTTCATCGACCAGGGCGGAGTTCCCGCTCGGTATGGCATCCGGGTGGATTACACCCTCGACTGGGGTGCGCCAACCTTGCCCGGAAACGGATCCGCCCAAAGCGACCAGTTCGTGCGCGGCGAGATCGCCTTCCCCGATCGCTCGACTCCACGTCGCGAGATCGTCGGGGGAATCACGCTCTCGAACACGGGCATGTTGTTCGTCGGGGTCAGTAACCCTAGCAACACCGCGGACAATGCGGGAGCCGGTTTCTTTGCCCTTCGCGAAGAAGGCCGAGGCGACTTCAAGCTCTACTACCGCTACGAATTCTTTGATGGCGCCCAGTTCGACGTGAACGCCGCCGGACAAGCCGCCCAGCGCTTCGATTATGGCCCGGCGCTGATCGACTACGACGGGTTGCTGGAGTTTCCAGGTGTTGGTGGCATCCTCGATCGAAAGATGGAGAATTGGCGAATCGTCGGCTCTCCGGTGTTGCGCGGCGATACGGTCTACGTGACCGCGACCGCAGATAAGTCGATCTTTGGTAACGCAGCCAAGATGACCACGCTGGTGGCCCTCGACGCTCAGCCGGACGTTGCCGAATTCCGGCTGGATGCGCTTGAACCAAACTTCATCTTGGTTCAGCCCGACCCGGCGCGGTCGGAGGGAGCGGTCCCAATTCTGACCACGCTCCAGCAAGGCTCCTACGTCTATGACCAAGACGAGAACGTTGATCCGGTTTCGGGCAAAAAGAACGGCCGATTGCGGCTGTTAAACGCGATGCAGACCACTCGGGGGCGCATTGGAGCGGCCTTGATTGCCAATCTTCCGGTGATCGTCCGCGTCCCGAACCGGGGCGATATCCTCGTCGAACCCGAGCAGGGGACGACTGGGGGACGGGCCGTGGCAGGTCGGGCTGGTGGCCGGTGGTCGCCGCTCCGTTGGTACACCGTCTTTAATGGTCTGACCGTGACCAACCCACCCGTTCTCACAGGGCGCGTGCTCTACATGGGAGGGACTTCAATTCTTCCTGGCCTCGTTAACGCGGGCCGGTTTGACCAACCACGGGGCCTGTTGAACGCGCTTAACATCGAGGTCGCGAGCTCCGACCTGACGTTCCCGAACGCCCAGCGGCCCTGGATGACGAGCGCAGGAATCCCGGCCCGACCATGGCAGCCTTCTCTGAGCCAGGTCTCGGGGAATCCGCCCAACATCCGCGGCACGGACTACTTGTTGTTCCCGCAGTTCTTTGGCGTCGCGACGTTCGACGACTTCCGGGTTCGCCTTAACCAGGCCACTCTTGACGATACGACCCTCCTGAACGCGGCGGCCGGAGATGGCACGGTCACGGCTTGGGGGCAGAATGAGTTTTACGCCTTCAATCGCGCGGACTTCCTCCTTGCCGATGATGGCCGGATCAGCCGGATCGACTCCTCGGGGAACCCGATCTGGAGCATTGACTCGACCAAGTCGAGCGGTCCCGAAGTTCCTCTCTCGGGGCTGAACAAGCCGGTGACTCTCGCGACTCCTTGGCGGATCTATCCGGTCGGGACGAGCAGCTACATCATCACCGACCCCGGCGCGGACCGGATCGTGCGGGTGGACCTTGGCGGGCGAGAAATTCGCTCGATCGATGGGCTCAAGCTGGACCCGAGGTTCATTCCGGATGGCTGGAACAACAACTCCAGCAAGCGGCTCCGACTTCCGCGCGACGTGGTGACCTACACCAGCATCGTGCCCCAAGGTCAAAACCCGTTCACCAATGTCTCGGGAGATGAATATTGGCGGCACTACCTGATCGCCGACCAGGGCAACTTCCGGGTCATCGAACTGGTCGACCGCTATCGATATCAGAATCGCCGGGTTGGCAACATCGTGGATTATGTGGACCCGCAAAGCGACGCCCCCGGGCAGCGAGAGCAGGCCTACGGAGTCTTGCTGTGGCATACCCGGTCGGAATTCACCGGCAAGCAGTTCGCCTATAACTCGATTGGTCGGATCCAAGTCAAGGATGCGAGTAACGCAGTCCGGACGGTGTACGCCTTCGGTTTTGGGAACATCGAACCGACCCGGGCGAGCATCGGCCTCGACGCTCCGGCGGGAACTGCGACGACCGAATCCCGCAGCGGATATGGCGGCGTGCTGATCTACGACCCGGCCCGCGGAGCCCAGAACCTCCTCACCGAGTTTCGCATCCCCGCGATTCCCGCCGGCAAACTCTTCGACCCGGCCTCCAATGGGTTTGCGACGAGTCCAGCGGTGGCGGCCCGCACGGCCAAGTTCGCGGGTCTGACGTCGGTCACCTTGCGGTACATAGGGTTGAACCAGTATGCGGTGATGGTGACCGACAACAGCGGGGTCTACGAACTCGTCGAGACGAATCCTGGAGTTTGGGAGTGCGTCTGGATGCTCCCCAACAACGTGTATCGGGCCATGCGCCGCCGCCTCTCCGACGACCAACTCAGCCAAGACGCACCCCTTGGGTTCCGGGCCTTCTATGCCCGGCGGCTCGATAGCGGGGACGTGCTGATCACCAACGGATACGTCGGACGCAAGCGCAGCGGAGCATCCTTCGCCGGAGAGGTGGTGCTTCTGAACGGCCAGTTTGATGCCGGCGGAGCCGACACGGATCCGGGATTTGATTTCAACAAAAAGAACCTTGGCTTCAATAGCCTCAGCGTGCGGTTCGAGCTTCCCCCGATTGCTGGTTTCCGGCAGATTTCGGTCCCAGTCTTTGCGGATCGGCGATAGAGAGCGAACACCACGACGTGCAACAACGACAAAAGTTTAGATTCGGAACAGGACGATGAAAAGGCTGGCGAAAAGATCGGTCGCGCTACTACTCGGTGCAGGAGCACTGGGAGCAGCGCTTTGGGTGACGGCGCAGGAATACCCGCAGTTCCGGGGAGGCCCGGCGCGCGATGGACTGCAAGTGGGCAGCCTGACGACCTACAACCCCGGTCGGGCCTTCCTTCGCTGGTGGGATCCTTCTGCCGGGGCGACGACGACCATCGACAACTGGCAGACGGCAAACGGAGCAAGCGCCAACCCGGGCACGGCCTGGACGGGCCCTCTCGGCACGACCGAAGCCTCGCTGGCCACCGAGATCGATGCCCAACCCGGCCGCGCGCCCTATGTGATGGCCTTTCCGGGTCTTTCGGGCTCGGTCGATCGGTATTGGGAACCAGCGAGCGGGACCGCCGCCTTTTTCCAGTGGCGCTTCCAAACACAGCCGGGCCAAGAGTATCAGCTCTACGTGAACGTGCCCGTCGGGCCGACCGAGATCATCGGTGGACCCGCCGGGGATGGGCTCTACTTCCCGCAGCAGTATTTCGTTTATGAAATTTCTGGGGTAGAGAACCTGGACGATCCTGGTCAACCGGTCTATCAAAAGGTGGACACCTATCTGACCGGCGGCGGCGAAGTCCGACTGGGCAACGATGGACGCCCCACCGACCTCACTTTCCGATCGACGGGAACGACGCTCTCGATCCGTCTGCTCGCCCTGACGACGCTCGACGCCCAAGGGGTGCCGACCGATACCCGTCCTAACCGGGTGGTTTATGCCGACTCGGCCAAGGCGATTCGCTCGGCCGGCGGATCGGGTGGTTCCACTTTTGCCTCGCCCATCGTGGGAAGCCTGAAGGCGTCTGGATCCGATCCTTATCCCTCTCGGGTCTTTGCCGGTCGGGACGAACCAGGGTCCTACCAGGTCGGCAGCGAAGTCGAGGACTATTCCGTCGGTGTCCTTTCAGCCTATCGCCACAACGGCCTCAAAATTGACTCGGCCGAGCCCGGTTTCGGCGGCGATATCCGCCGTAACATCCTCTGGTCTTGGCCTTCGCCTCGGCCCAGGAATGAGACCCAAACCGAACTAGATCGATATGCTCAAGGCAAGCGAGACTGGGTTCTGGGGGCCGGAGCTCCGATCAGCCGAACGTTCCAGACGATCCACGTCGATAACCAAAGCTCGCATGTGCAGGCCGGATTGGGCTTCGTGGTGGACCTTGCGATCCCCGGATTCCGCGGCGTCGACGCCTTTACTTCGGATGCCCAAGCCACCGCAACGGCCCGAGTCTTCTACCGACCCAAGTTACCGACCGGGGCCTACTCCGTGGATGTTTGGACTCCTGGTGGCGCAGACCTCGCCAAAGGGGCTCTCGTCGAAGTCTTCCGTGGAGCGTTCTTGCTCGGTTCGGTCGCGATCGACCAATCGGGCTCGGCCGGATGGCGTTCGATTCAGCTGAACAACGTGGCGCGGTTTGAACAAGATCCTGCTGCTCCGCTGACCGTGGTGATCACGAACCAAAACACCCAGATCAGCACGGATCCGAACAAGAAGGTCATGGCCGATGCGGTTCGATTCAGCCGCGTGGCCGATCATCGGATCACTAGCACCCCGGTCTTTGCCACGATCCCGGTCAACGTCGGCGGAACCGTCGCCAACCGAGACGTGGTGATCGCCGCCACCGAGACGGGCCGAATCTATGCCCTCAACGCTCAAGGTGACGTCACCAACGGATCGACCAACGTTCTGTGGAGCTATCCGAGCGAGCGGCTCGAAGGTTCGGATCCGAACCTCGTCGCGGGCGAAGATGGACCCAACGGAATCGCCACGATGCCGACCGGGTTCGGAATCAGCTCTGCTCTGATCGAACGGGTCGAAGTTTCTCCCGGAAACTTCCAATGGCTTCTGTACATCGCGAGCAAGAATGGCCGCGTCTACTGCCTCGAAACCGAAGGGCGTGGGGACGGTACGGTCCGGCGTCGATGGACCTGGCCCGACGACTATCCGTCCCCGGTCAATAACCTCGACCTCGGTGAGATCACGGGTTCGATCACGTTTGGTCTGAGCGCAAGCGGAGCCAATCCAGCCGCGCCAACGATCTTCGTGCCCACCCGCACCGGACGGCTCTATGCTCTCGACGCGGTTGGCGTCGCGGGCAACAAATCGACGACGGTCCGCTGGCAGTTCCCCGATCCGGCCGGAGCCCCGCTGGGACCGATCAACATGACTCCAGCCCTGGCCTTTGATCGACTCTATTTCGGGGCCGGTCCTCGGTTCTATGCCGTCAACGTCAACGATCCCGAGGGCGACCAGATCGGTAACGAAGTCTGGAGCTCGACGGGAACGGGCGCGCCGAACCCGTTCGTCTCATTCGGAACGAGTTCTCCCGTGGCCGTCAGCGCCGCCAACATCGGGGGAGGCATGCCCGATACGGTCTTTACCGCCAACAACAACGGCGCTGTATATGCCCTGAATGCGACCGATGGATCCACCATCTGGGCAACGGCTGAGGTCGGAGCTGGACCTTCGGGTTCGATCGGCTTCACCTACATGAACACGCTTCGCAACGACGGCAGCCGCGACCACCTCCCGGTGGATACCGCGAATCCGGGTCGTCCGGTCGTGGTGGTCCCCTATGCTTCGGGCCGGATCACTGGGTTCCTTGCGCGCCTTGGGGACGTCAACCGAGACTCGACCGGGCCGGTAGAACAAGGTCGCCGAGCCGTCTGGGGCTTTGCCACTCTGGGCAATAGCGGCGGATTTACGTTTAACTCGCCGGCATTCGGGGGCTTCGACTCGGTGAACGCACCGCCGGCGGCTCCGCTCGATGACGATTACAGCTGGATCTATGTCACCGACTCAAGGGGCTATCTCTATGGGTTCAACGATGACCCCGATCTGCCTGACAATAGCCAGACGCTGACGCCCGGCGATCCGCCTTTGCAAGAGGATGTGGAGGTCGTGCCGGACGAAACGACGGAAGTCCTCCGCCAGATTCAGCAAAATGCCAAGACGCGCCTCGCCCTCCCGAGCGAAGTTGGGGCTCTGACCCAAGCCTTCCGCGGTGGGACGCCGATCACCTATGCCCAAGTGGAGCAGGTGGTGCAAGGTGGAGCCAATGCGGCTAAGATCACCCGGACGGACTACGATTTCGGGGAGACGCTCTACGTCGTCGTCTATGACCTGCCCGAGTTCGATGCACTAAGCGCTCAGCCGGTTATCTACAACATCCAGATCGAGTTCAACGTTGGATCGACTTCGGTCCAACGAAGAACGCTCGCGACCTTCCCTGTGACGGGCACCACCGCCGATAAGGGCCGAATCGCGATCGCGCAGATCCCGATCCAGCCCACGGGTCAGAACGGCCTCGCTCCGGGCGCGGCCTTCCTGCGGGCGTTTGTCTCGGCTCAGCGAACTAGCGGCGGAGTGGGGAACCTCTCGCTCTTGACCGCCAACATGCGCCCGGGTGACCGATTCCGCGTGGCCAATCCGCTGGCTCTCTCATTGAGATTCAACGAGCCCCTGGCCGCCAACCGGATCGGCGTGACCGTCGACCCACGCGATCCCGAAGTGCGACTCAATGGTAACCAGGTCGAGGGAGTTGGATTCAAGAATCTGCTCCAGCCGTTCTCGAACGATCTGGAGAGCATCGAGCTTCGACAACCGAGCCTCGTGCCCCATGGCCAGTCGGCGGTCTCGCAGATCCTTGTCTATGACCGATCGGCCCTGAGGCTCCTTCGTGGTCAAGGCGTGGGGATGACCAACGTCCGGTTCCGACCAAACGATTTGGCATGGCAGCTTGATGGGATCGACGACAACCGGGTGAAGCCGCTTGACGACTCGATCTATCCCAACTTCGAGGATGATCCGCGGCAACGGTCGCTGTATTCCAGCCTCGACTATCCGGATATCCGGCGCGACGCCTTCGTGGTTCGCAAAGATCAGTTTGCCAATGCGCAGAACCCGATCTTCCAGGGCGTGACCCTCGAGGCTCCGACGATGCTGGATGCGGACATCACACGCTACAACAGCGATGCGCCGACCTACAACCAGTTCGTCCCGAGGACGCTTCGACCCACGTTCTTCGATATGGAGCTCGCGGTCCCGCGATTCCAGCCGCCCAATCCGGATGGCTATCTGGGGCAACAGTTCGTCTATATCGATCCGAACAACTCGATTAACCCGGTGTTCAATGCAAACTCTGGCTTCGCCTTCCGGACTTTTGCTTCCGAAGCTCGGATCCAGGTCGATGAACGCCTAGCCCTTACCAACCGAACGATGGACCTGGGTGAAATGCCCGCAGGCGCTGGTTATGCTCCGACCCTGCAGGTGGACAATCCGAACTTCTTCACGAATCCTCGGTTCCACTCCACCAGCAACCCGTTCCATCTCGATTTTGGAGTCGAGAATCTCGGTAACGTGAACCTGCTGAACGTCCGGCTGGCCAAGGCGGTGGATGGCTTCCCCGAGAATCGCCGAATCTTCAGCGAGACGAACTCGGACGGGGCCTTCCTAGATGCGGTCTTCCACCTCCATTCGGATCTGGACCCGAACTTCACGCCGAACTCGCTCAACAACCGCCGAGTGGTGCAAAAAGCCCGGGTGGGCGATGGTGCGCCAACGCGTCTGAGGCTGACTCCGGTCCCGAGGGGTAACCCTAATCTCAACATTGGGGATACCCAGATCACGACCAAGGAAGACCCGCGGGTGGCCGTCAGCGTGCCGATTGGCACACCAGTCGGTCTCTACCGACAGATCTTCTATGCCATCGAAGATGATCAGACCACGCCGAATACCGGTCAAGCGGTCTTGAACGGATCGGGGAACAACTACGAACCGTTCACGCAGGATCCGATGACGGTGCAGTTCACGGTCCGCGAGACCCGATTGACCAACCGGACGACGTTCCGCACGGCTCCGATGGTGGATTCCTTCACCATCGACCCCGATCAGCAGTTCCTCTGGAACAACATGGAGCCGACAGGGGTCCGGGACACGAACGGAAACTTGGTGGTTGCCTTCAGCTCCGATCGACGCAGCGGCGGGAGCCCGGCCTTCGTGCCCGATCTCAAGACGCAAAACGATGCGGGGAACCTCGGGCCGACCTACCTGTACTTCAGCGCTCTTGGTGGGGAACGTCCGAATTCGGGCGGCGCCTCGACTAGCGGAGCTTTGGTCAATGATTTGGACAATTGGCAGAATGCCAATCCCAACCAGTGGTTTGCCAACCAGGTCGCGGGTTATCCGAGCGGTGATCCGACATCCTTGTTCGGTCTGACCAATGGCGCGACGATCGATCCGACTTCGGTTCGATTCGGACTCCCGAGCTTCAGCTCGTCTGGGGTCGGTGATCCGACCGTGCCGTTCGGAAACCGATCGGGTGACTTCACTTGGCTGGCCTTTGTCGGCGAGGGACGCCGGGTGGACCCCAGTGGGGATACCAGCCGCGAATCGAGGATCTTCCTCTCCCGCGTTTCGATTGGGGCCAACGGCAGTGTCCAGCCGGGCACCCCGATTCCGCTGGAATTCCGCGGCGATGCCTTTGATACACGAGCGCGCTTCGGTCGACCAAGCGTCGTCCACTCGGGGCAAGACGGCACGGTGTTCTTCCCGACCACCGCGGGCGGTCTGACCCAGCTCAACTGGGCGCTGTTCAGGGGTGGTCAGTTCATTTCGCAGGGTCGCTCTTCGGTGGGATCTCTGCGGATCGGAAGCGCCTTTGAGTCGGTTTCGGCCACTAGTGCGGCTGTTCGCCGGACCCCGGTCTTGAACGGTCGCCCCGGAACCGTGATCCAAGTCGCCTTCACGGGCAAGCTGAGGGGCCGACCGAGTTCGGACGTGTACCTGCTGACCTTGGCCGCCGACCGAGCCTGGCCAAGCGCTCCGAGGAACAGCGCGACCGGAGTCCTGATTCCGTGGCAGACCCAGTTCTTGCCGCTGGAATACGATCCCGGATCGGACATCTATTGGAGCCTTGGAGCGGACCTCCTCAGCCGAACTCAGGACCTCGAGGGCAACTACGCGACCTCGACCGTTGACCAAGCGACAGCGACGAGTAGTGAGTTCATCGACATCATGCGCCGGAACGGGAACCAGTTCCAGTCGGTCCTTCGACTGGAGACTCGGGTCTATGATCCGGATGCGCGGATTCTCACCGCGGATTCGATCTATGGCGGAAAGGCCGTGATCGACCTGAGCAACGGTAGCGTCAAGTTCACTGGTGGCCTCGTGCCAACCCGAACCAAGCTCTACTTCCGGTCCACTCCGCGATACGTGCGGATCAGCCAGGGGTCGGGTGAGAACTACCGGGGCGCAAGCATGATCTATGACGACCGCCCGAGCAGTGAGCGGAACTTCATGGGAGCTCCGGGCTATGTCTTCAACGGTAGCGAACTCTTCGACGCCAACGCGACGATGACCGTCGACCGACTTGCCGTCGCCTATCTGCGCACTTCGCGGGATGGCCAGTCGCTGAGCTCGCCCTACGTGCGGTCATTGCGGCCGGGAACTCCCCTATCGTTCCGCCCACGGGTGAATGCGGCTGGATTCCTCACGAACTTCCGGGTGACCGGTCTGCGCGGCAACGCGTACCAAGTCGATCCAGTTTTGGGGATTCTCTACACCGAAGCGGTCGACGATGGAAACAGCGTGGCAGTGATTTATGACGCGGTCGATGACCAAGGTCAGTTCATCGGGTCCATCACCGACCGGGTGTCGATCGGCCTCGTTCGCGAGGGGGCCGAGACCAAGATGCCGATGAGCCAAGGCTTTAACGAGTCGCCACCGACTCTGGTCTTGGATGGTCAAGGATCGGCGTTCGCCACCAACCAGAGTGGCCAATATCGGCCCGGGTTGATGTGGTTCCTCTGGACCAGCACCCGCCGAGGGAACCAGGATCTGTTCATGATGACGGCGGCGCCTCGGTTCATTCCGACCCCTCGGTCTAGTGGCCAATAGACCGAAAGCGAGCGGGCCTAACGGTGGCCGAAAGGAGAGGCTGAAGAGTCGATCCTTTCGGCCCGAACTCTTTATTGGATTCAATCCGTCTCACCTGCAAGTTCAACTAGGTCGGGACGGCGTTGACAGCCCGTGCTATGGGGTGTAACATAGTGGGGCTTTGGGTTGGTCCGGGCGGAATGAGATATGCCAAAGAAGCTGAGCACGGTTCTAGGAATTGACGTCGGGAGCCAACAGATCAAGCTCGCAGAGGTCAAGATGCAGGGAAGAGAACCTGCCATCAGTGCCCTTGCGATCGGGCCCACGCCTGAAGGCGCAGTCGATCACACCGGTCTCTATGATTCGGACAACGTGGCCGCCGCTATCAAGGGAATGTTGACGGCCTCGGGCTCCTCGGCCCCCTACGCGGTCATCTCCATTGCCGGCCAAGCCTCGATCCTGGTGCGGACTCTTGAAGTGCCCAAGATGAGCGGCGATGAGCTGAAAGAGCACATGAACTGGGAGATCTCGCGCAGTATTCCTTTTGCCGAGACAACGGTCCAGCAGGATTTCAAGGCTTACGAAGGAGGAGACCCCGCCGCGACCAACCAAGACGTCGTGATGGCCGTCGCCCCGCAGTCGGCCGTGGACACGATGATCAGCGTCATCACCAAGTCGGGCAAGAAGCCCTTTGCGATCGACGTAGAGCCGCTCGCGCTGGCTCGGTCTACCGCGACGAGCTACGGTGAGGCTCTGGACAACAAAACGCTTTGTGTGGTCGATATCGGCCATCAGTCCACCGCGATCAATATCTATCGCAACGGGCAGTTGCTCATGCCGCGCGTCATTCCTCTTGGTGGATTCCAATTCACCCGGGCGATCGCCGACAATATGGCCCTGACCGAGCAGGATGCCGAAGACCTGAAAAAGACTCGGGCCACGATCCCCGACAACGCGGGGGCGATGCCGACCTTTGACCCGTTTGGGGCCACCCAGGGGCTTTCGCCATTCGATCCATTCAATCCCGATCCCCTGATGGGCGCGATTCCGACGGTGGATCCGAATATCCAATCGATCAACACCTACAACGCCGGAGGAAGCGAGTCCGAAGCGTTCGTGCCTTACTCGGCCGATCCAATGGCCGGGATGACTCCTCCAGTCGAGGAACCTGCTTTTGAGCCGATGGCGACCCAAGGCTTTGAAGCCCCGCCGCCGGTGCCAGAGGATCTGACGCCCGAGCCGGCGACCTTGGCGAGCGCGGATCCCGAAGCGGATCGAATCTACCGTGCGTTTGCATCGGTTCTTGACGAATTCATGTCGGAAGTCCGACGATCGGTGGACCACTTCCGCAGCAAGGGCGGCGAGGTTGACCAGATTCTGCTCTGCGGAGGTGGATCTAAGTTGCGCGGGCTGGAGGCGTTTATGGGTAAGGTACTCAGCGTGCCGACCGAGCGCTACGACGCCTTGCGACGCATGAACATCGTCGCCAAGCGGCTCGATACGGAGACCATTGAGGGTCACCGCGAAGAGTTTGCCGTCGCCGTCGGTAACGCCCTGCACATTTGTTTCGACTAAATCAAGGAAGATGAAGCTTAACCTCCTCCCAACAACAGTCTCAAAAGGGGCGCAGGCCAAGACGGCCTTCATCTTCTCGCTCTTGTTGTTCGTGCTTTCGATCCTCGGAACGATCGCGATGATCGTCCTCTCGGGGAATAACCTGAAGACCGCGAAGCAAGAGGTCGAGGAACTCCGTCCTCGCGCCGCCAGCATTATGGCGAAGGCCCGAGAGGCCGAGACGGTCGCCGCCAGCGGGGTCATCCTCAAGCGGAACATCGATCTCGCCGCCGCGATGGATGTCCAGAACAAGAAGTATCCCGAGTTCTATGACGCGGTGATCCCCTACATTCCGCCCTACTTCCGAGTTAATCGGATGCAGGTGACCCCGGTGAGTGAGAATTCATGCTTGCTGACGCTCGGTGGAGTGATCCAGTCGTTCCAGCTCTATAGCGATGCTCCGCTTGCCTTACTCCGGATTCCAGGCGCGCGGACCGTTAGCCGAACCGGATACGAAGTCCTGCGGGATATGGTAGTCCCCAACCTGATTGAGAGTGACCAGCGAGCCCTCGCCTATCGGCGCGACCAAGGGCGAAAGCCGCCGATGGACCAAGAAGGGCCCCTCGGCGGTCCGGACCAGCGGCTCAACTATCTGATTTCGCAGGCCACTCAAGGCTCCACCGGGTTTACCGGAGTGGGGAACTTTGGCAACCCAGTTGTAAACCAGCGGTCGGCCCTGCCCGAATGGCAGAACGTCCAATTCACGGTTTTGATCGAACGAGATGCGAACGCTCCGGCTGACAAGCAGCTCAATGTTGACTTCCGCACTCCTAACCCGCGGGAAAGCCTTAAGCCAGGCGTCCTGGCGACGGCTGGTCAGGCTGCTCCTGCGGCCGGTCCTGGCCCCGGCGGCTTCTCCGCTGGGCCTGGCGGACCACCTCCGGGCTTTGCCGGGGCTCCTGGAGGGGAGGAATAACGAGGCGCTACCATGATTTCCAAATTCAATCCTTTATCCTGGTTTCTGAGCTTCCTCTTCCTTTCTTTGGCGGTTTTGGCGGTGGGCTTCCTGATGTTCTGGCGACCGAACATGCAAGAGGTCAAGATGAACAACGAAGTCCGCGATCAGCTGAATAGCGAGATCGCGAAGGAGCCTCAGGTCAATCGCCGGCTTCGTGAAGCCACGGCGCTTCGAGCCGAGGCAGATGCTCAGTGGCAAAACATCGTTGAGCAAAAGACTCCCGAGATTGGCGTTCCCAATGGTGGCATTGACCTCAGCGTCAACCGATGGCAGCTGACCGCGGACGCTCGACAATTTCGGAACGAGATGCAGCGAGACTTGAACCGCCAAATGAAGCGCGGCGGTGTCAAGCTCATCGCGGCTCCCGTCATTCCGGCCTTTAGCAACAACGCCGCGGATATCGTGGAGACCGGCTTCAACTTCCCGGACTACGGTTTTCCGGTCGTGATTCACGATCTTGGTCAGGTTACAGTCGAAGGAACCTACAATCAGATCATGGACCACGTGAAGGCTTGGAGCGACATGCCGAACTATCTGGCCGTCGCCGACGGTCTTCAGCTTGCGGGGACCTCTCCCCGACTTCGTGGAACCTATAACTTGTCCATCGTGGCGCTGATTCGAGGAAATCGAGTAGCCCCGCCGGTTCCGCAAGGGGCCGCTGATGGTGCAGCTGGTGGAGGTGCCGGAGCGGCGCCGGGCGCACCTGGCGCGCCAGGTGGACCTCCAGGCGGCTTCGGTCGCCCCGGTGGACCTCCAGGTGGAGAAGAGAGGGAAGGAAGATAACGTGAAATATCGACGACGTCAACGGTGGAACGCCAACACGACCAACGTGGCCCTCGGACTTCTTGCCCTTGGGACCTTGGCCCTGAGCTTGCCAACCCTCTCGGTTTCGGCCCAACAAGACGGGATGTCTCCCGAAATGGGCGGCGCACCGGGTGGACCTCCTCCGGGCGCAGGCGGACCCCCGCCAGGCGCAGGTGCTCCCGGAATGCCCGCTGGAGTCGCCGGTGGAGCGACGGCCGGTGTCCCGGTCCTCGAATTCAGCAGTGAAGCTGGCGTGCCCATCGCTCCGGCTGCGGCGGGGCCCACCGAATTTGCAGATCTTGCGGAACGGCGATCACGAGATGGCCGACCCGATCCATTTGCCCTCTTCCCCAGCGAAAGAACCTTCGAGAGAGAGCAAACGACGGCCCGAATTTTTGACTCCCTGGCCGGATTTGGGACTTACTTCACGCCCGAACGCGAGATTGCAGTTGAGCCAGAAGTGATAGCTCCCGCTCCGCCCAACCTTCGACTGGCCGGTATTTTGCTGGCTCAGAATGGGGTCTCGGCGCTAATGGAATTCGACGGACGAACGATTGAGATCTTCCCCGGAGCATCGCTACCAGGCGGAGAGTGGACTGTCGTCTCGATCGACGCGGAAAAAGCGATCATTCGACGCCGGACCAACGCTCGACCGCGAGAAGTCGCGGTGCCACTCGTCTCTCGGATTGATCTCGGCGGCGGCGGAAGCGGCGGTGGCGGTGGAAACTCTGGAGGAGGTCGGCGAGGTCCGAACTCCATGGGTGATACTGCTTCCCCGGGCGGTGCCGGTTCGGCAGGTGCGGCCGACCGCTAAACATTCACAAGATTTCGAAACTTTGACCGGTTCAAGACTACAAGATATCAGAGGCTAACAGAAAGCTATGAAAAACATGTTGAAATTTGCGATGGCCGCTTTGGTCGTTAGCGGGATGATGGTGGCCCCGACGGTGTCCGTCGCCCAGGTCGACCCCCGCGACAAGATCATCCCCTCGCTCGAACTCCAAGATGCTGATGTTCGGGACGCCATCCGGATGCTTTTTAAGACCGCTGGTGTTCCGTACACCTTGAGCGATCAAGTTCAAGGCACTGTGACGGTCACGCTGACCAATGTTCCGTTCGAAACGGCATTGCGTAGCATTCTTGGACAAGTCGAGGCCACCTACGAGGTGACTGGCGGCATCTACAACATCATTCCTAAGCCCGTCTTCGACCCGGGCCAAGGTGGCGGCGGTACCGACTTGGGCAACCTCCCGACCACGACCACGCGAGACAATCCACCGCAGCGAATTCCGATCCGCAGTGCCGACCCGGTCATGATCTTCCGACTTATCAACAATGAGTGGGATCCGTTCGGCCAACCGGAGTACAGCGCACAGCCTATCGGCGGTGGCGGTGGCGGCTTTGGCGGTCCCCGTCGTAGCGGCCCTGGCGGCGGCGGTGGCGGCGGTCGCGGCCGCTATTGATGTGAACGGTGGCCGGCATCCCGCGACGCTTGCCTGAATGATGCGACCCCTGCGAACCCCCAACCGGTTTGGCCGCTGCTGCGGCAATGAGAGGACATAACTTGGTAAAACCAAACTATCAGTTCGANNTTCGGCGGCGGCGGCGGCGGTGGCTTCGGCGGCGGCGGCTTTGGCGGTGGTGGCGGCGGCGGCTTTGGCCGGTAATCTTTGAGGCAGAAATAGTAAGATCATGAGCATGTCGTTCAGTCGATTCGTCAAGACCGCAATGGTGGTGGCAGTGGTTGGTTCCACCGCTCTGACGCCACTGGCTTTTGCGGCCCCCGTCAGTCCTGTTGAGAGGATCAACGTCACCCTTGAAGACGCAAGTCTGAGAATGGCGACCCAAATGCTCTCGAAGCAAGCGGGATTGCAATTCGTTCTCACTCCCGGGCTGGACGACTTGCCCATGATCACTCTGACGATCTCCAACAAGACGCCAGAGGAGGCGATTGAGCTCATCTGTCTCGCCGCTGGAGCCTATGCTGAGAAACTGGATTCGGGCGTTTTCGTGATCCGAAAGGGTCCGAAGCCGATCGAAGAGAAGGTGGCCCCAGTTGGTAGCAAGACCCTCGCCAAGAAAGAGAAGAGGATTGAGCGCGTCAAGATCATGCGGGGAGACCCCAAACTGATCTTCGACCTGCTGACCAAAGCCGAGATCATTGATTCGGATGGCTCTTTGCGCGAAGTCAACATGTTCTCCGAGGAGTTCAAGCGACTCTCCGCGTCTCCCTATGCGCCTTCCCAGGTCGTCATGGCCGGAGGCGTCAATATCCAGGCTCCCACCACGTCCTTCCCGGTGGGCACGAATACCCCGTTGCCGACCGATACCTCGCGAAATCCGGTTGCTCCGAATGATGTCGTCATTCCGGGCGAAACCCTGAACCAGGTCGGTGGCGGCCGAGGCCAGGGCGGAATCGGTGGTGGACCGACGGGTGGCGGCGGTGGCGGTCAACCTGGCGGTGGCGGTGGTGGACTCGGCGGCAGCGGTGGCGGAAACGTCGGCGCGCCCCAGGCCGGAACTGGATTCATGCCGGAAGGGATCGACCGGATCACCTATGACCCAACCGACAACTCGATCATCGTCCAAGGGGACGACGAAGCCATCCGCAAGCTGCGAAGCTTGGTGGCGCAGTTCGACATCGCGCCCAAGCAAGTCATCATCAAGGTCGAATTCATCACGACTTCCGAGTCGGTCGACCGAGACTTCGGAATTGACTGGCTCTATCAACGTGGAGCCATCAACGCCGGGAACCAGCCTGGCTCCTTTGCCCGGACATCCAACCCCGTCTTCATCAACTGGGCGAGTGGAAACGTCGCCAGCCGACTGCGAACGGTGCTCCTAGAGGGTCGAGGCAAGACGGTCAACGCGCCGTTGCTCCGAACCCTGAATAATCAGCCGGCCTTCGTTCAACAGTCGACCCAGACCACGATCTACATCCCCAACACCAACATCGGTGGCGGCGGCGTCGTGACGACCTACACTCCGTTCCAGATCCAGGCCAACAGCCTTCTGGCGATCAAGCCTCGTATCAACGGCGACGGGACGGTCACCGTTGGCCTAGCCCCTCAGATCCAAGATCTCGGTCAGATCCGACGAGGTCCAGATGGAGCGGAAATCCCCGACATTCTGAGCCAAGCGATCTCGGTTGTGGCGCGCGTCAAGAGCGGTGAGACCATCGCACTGGCCGGATTCACTCGAAAGCAAAACGCCTCGTCCACTCAGAAATTCCCGATCCTCGGAGACCTCCCAATCATTGGTCAGTTCTTCCGAACAAGCACGGTGCGAAACAACAGCCAAGAGCTGATCATTTTCGTGACTCCGTTCATCGTGGAAGATGATACGATCGGAGGCCTTGGCCCCTAGGCCGTCGATTTCCAACGGCATCGACGCGATAGGGCCTGTGGGCTCTATCGCGTTTTTGTTCCTATGCAAGACAAGCGCGACTGGATCCTGGTTGGGATGATGGGGGCCGGTAAAAGTACGGTCGGGCGAGAGCTTGCCCGGCTTTCAGAGCGGAACTTTGCTGATACCGACTCGCTCTTGCAAAACCGGTTCGGGCGGAGCATCTCGCAGATCTTCGATGTCTACGGCGAGGCGACCTTTCGGGACCACGAGCATAGCATCCTCAAGGGGCTGGAGCCAGAAGGCCGTGTGCTTGCGACCGGGGGCGGGATCGTGCTTCGGGAGGATAACTGGGAAGAGCTCCGGCGACTGGGAACGACGATCTTTCTGGAGACTCCCATCGAAACCCTGATTGAACGCTTGGCCGTGAGTCGAAAAAAGCGCCCTCTGCTCGAGCGCGAAGATTGGCAAGAGGCTCTTCGAGACCTCTACTCGAGGCGCGAACCGCTCTATCGAAAGGCGGACCACACGTGGCTCTTCACCGGAAACTTGAGCGAGTCGTGCGCTCATGAGCTCTTTCTTCAGCTCAAGGAGCTAACGTGATTGTCCGGCATTCTCGGGGAGAGTATCCGATCGATTTTCGCTCCGTTCAGTCCATCTGGGCTGGCTTGAAACCCCTCGACCCCATTGTCACCGACCAAAACGTCGCCCGGCACTATGCCGAGGCGCTGAGCTCATTTGAGCGTGTATTTGTACTTCCCGCGGGTGAGCGAACCAAAAACCTGACGCAGTTTGGTCGGATACTCGGCTGGCTGGCCGGGGTGGGCGCGAAGCGCTCGACCCGGGTGGTCGCCTTGGGCGGGGGTGTGATCGGGGATCTGGTCGGATTTGCGGCCGCGAGTTACATGCGCGGGGTACCGTTTTTGCAGATCCCAACCACCTTGCTTGCGATGGTGGACTCCAGCGTGGGCGGAAAGGTCGGAATCGATCTCCCCGCTGGAAAGAACCTCGCAGGAGCCTTTCATGCTCCCAGCGAGGTCTGGATCGCCCCGGATTTTCTGAACACTTTGCCGGCGAGACAACATCGAAACGGCGCGGCCGAGGTCTGGAAGGCGGGCTACATCCACCGGCCCGAGCTCTTGGATGCGCTCCGGAAGAATCCGGTCCGCCCCCGGCACCCCGACCTGAGGTGGATTATCGAAGCGAGCGTCGATATGAAGCGGCAGGTGGTGGAGGCCGATGAGTTCGAGACCAATGGTCTCCGTGCGACCCTCAACTTTGGCCATACCGTGGGTCACGCGATTGAGCGGCAGCTAAGTTATCGCCGATTGCTCCACGGGGAGGCCATTGCCGTCGGAATGGTCTGTGAGGCCAAAATCGGAGAGCGCCTCGGCGTGACCCCGGCCGGGACTGCCGACCAAATCGCGGCAGACATGGCGCAACAAGGGCTTCCGACCGAGATTCCCCTGGGCCTCGACCGGCGCGAACTTGTTACGACCATGGCGGGGGACAAGAAGGCGACCGACTCGGGCTTGGCCCTAAGTTTATTAACAGGGTGGGGAACGTGTAAACTCATCACTGGAATCGATCCCGCCGAGGTGGTGTCGATCCTGATTTCGGAATGAATCTCGCTCGACTCCTCCTCGCGATCCTTGCGCTCATCCTGATTGGTGGGGGTTATGCCGCCAGCCAGTTGGCCTTCTTTGGGGGCCGAAGTGCGGAGTATGCACGCAGCATCGACCAGGCTCCGATCGCGATGTTGGCGCTGGTGCTCTTGGTCGGGTCGATCGCGATCTATCTTCTCAGTCGTTCGGAGGTGGATTCGTGATCGGTTCGCTCCTTCGTATTCGCTACGAAGTCCTCCAAGAGCTGGAAGAGTCGGCCATCTTCAAGGCTTACCGAGTCCGAGATCGGGTCGGTGGACGTGAGGTCAAGGTGCGGCTGATTCAACCGCCTTTTGGCCAAGAGCCGGCATTTTTGGAAAGGATCCAAGAAGTGATTTCGGAGAGTCATGCCGCGCCCCATCCGAATCTGGAGAAGCTGCTCGAACTCGATGAGCACGAGGGGACGCCCTTCATCGTCAGCGAGCTTCCCATGGGGGCCGTCCTCGCCGATCGGGTCCGCAAGCTGGCGCCGTTCTCGGCCCCGGTTGTGCTCCAGATCGCAATCGGCGTTTGCGAGGCCCTCGCTCCGGTCCATGATCTAGGTCATGCCCATGGAGACGTGAGTACCGGGACGCTCTTTGTGAACCAAGAAAATCGAGTGAAGGTGGGACTGACCGGCATGTGGAAGGCTTACGGCGCGAGTCGGACGGCGGCGATCGTCGTCCTCCCCGAGATGGCTCCATACCTGGCTCCCGAGGTCACTCAAGGGGCGATGCCGAATCCATCGAGCGATGTCTATTCGCTTGGCGTCGTGATGTATGAATTGCTGACCGGGCGTCTACCTTTCAGTGCCGACACGCCAGTCGCCATGGCGATGAAACATTCCACCGCTCCGGTCCCGAGTATCCGCATCAGCAACCCCGGAGCCCCCGCTGTTTTGGATGAAGTGATCCGCAAGGCGATGGCCAAAACGCCCCACGATCGCTATCCCTCGGCCCGAGCGTTTCTCAGCGATCTCCGCAAGCTCCTCGATGCCCTCAAGTTTGGCAAGCAGGTCAGCTGGCCGATCAAGGAGTCGGTGATGCCCGCGGCGGTCCCGGTTTCCGCCGCCGAACCCAAGCGCCTTACTCCGGCCGAGAGCGCCATCCGCCGAGAAAAGCCCCGACCGGTGGATGAAGACATCGAGCCGGATGATGAGATCGACATGAGCGATGGCCTCCCGAGGTGGCTCCTGGTCATCGGGTACCTCGCTCTCTTGATGGTCGTTGTCCTCGTCGGGGGGTACTTCGCCTGGAACCTCTCAAGGCCGAGCGAGGTGCGAGTGCCGAATATCGTAGGCCAGAGTGCCATCGAAGCAAGCGAACAACTGGAGCAACTCAAGCTCAAGCTGGTGGTCAAGGAAGTTGAGAGCGACAAACCGGAGGGGACGATCTTGAAGATGGACCCCGGCCCAGAATCCAAGCGAAAAGAAGGTTCGCCGATCTACGCGACCGTCAGCATGGGATCCCGCTTTGTCGAAGTTCCCGATATCCGGGGGCGATCTCTGGAAGAAGCGAAGTCCTTCCTGACGAAGATCGGGCTCAAGGTGGACCCCAAGATTCGGGAGCGCAGTAGCCTGAACTTTGAAAAGGGGACGGTCGTCGACCAGCGCCCTGCCCCGCGCCAAAGGATTCAGAAGAGTTCTGCAGTTGCGATCACCGTGAGCAGCGGAGAAGCGGTGCCGAAGAACGTGGATTCGGGAACGGTGCGCAAGCTCTACCGACTCAAGGTGGGCCCGCTCGAACTCGAGGATAGCGTGGTCGTCCGGATCGAGATGATCGACGACCGATTCCCCGGCGGGAAGGTGCTCTACGAAGCCAGAAATCAACCGAACGACCTGATCCAGGCCGAAGAGGTCGGCTATGGGACCGAGGTCACGTTCAAGGTCTTCTATGACGGTCAGCCGGTGACGCAATTCACCCAGAGGGCCGATGCTGGAGAACCGGTCGAGTGATTGAGATCGCGCCGAGCATTCTGAGCTTTGACCCCCTGAACTACGGGGCCGTCATCGAACAGATGAAAGAGGCCGAGGCCGATTGGGTTCATCTGGACGTGATGGATGGCAACTTTGTCCCCCCCATCACGTTCGGCGCGGGCCTTGCGGCTCGGGCGGTGGAAAGGGCCGGGATCCCCGTTGAGGCGCATCTGATGGTCATGAATCCAGAGAGTCATCTTGCGGCCTTCCTCGATGCTGGTTGCCAGCGGATCATCTTTCACGCTGAGGCGACGCATCATGCACATCGGTTGTGTGGGGTCGTCCGATCTGCGGGGGCACAGGTCGGAGTGGCGATCAATCCGGGGACTCCGGTTGCGGTCCTAGAGCCGCTCTTGGAAAATCTCGATCTCGCGCTCGTCATGACCGTGAATCCGGGTTGGGGTGGTCAGGCGTTGATCCCCGAATGCCTCGAAAAAGTCCGATATCTCTCCACTCTCCGTCCTGGCCTCCCCATCGAGGTCGATGGCGGGATTGATTCGCGGACGATCGGACTTGCTGCGGCGGCCGGAGCCACGGTGATGGTGGCGGGCAACGCACTGACCCGCGGACCGTTGAAGGAAGGGATTGAGGCCCTTCGTCGCTCATGCGTGCCCGGGTCGTAACCACGAGTCTGCTGATCCTGGGATTGATCTTGCTCCTCGCTTGGCCCTTTGTGGTGGGCGGTCGCCCCGCGGAGACGGCCCCCCGCCGTGAGATGGCCGAGTACGGATTGCGAGTCTTGATCTATTTCGGCCTCACCTGCGCCACATTTTTGGGGGCCGCGATCGGGGCCTTAGTCGTGGCCCGCCGAGCAAGGGAAGAGTTCCTTGAAAAGCAGAGCGAGAACCTCAACGACCTTTTGGAAGGGACCTTGCGTGACCACACCCCCAAGCCCGATTGAGTTGGCCGCGATGGCGCGGGCGATTGAACTCTCGGCGCAGGGTTACCCGGCTCCGAATCCGCATGTAGGCTGCGTGATCCTCGGCCCGGATGGAAGCACGGTCGGAGAGGGATGGCACGAATACGCCGGGGGGCCTCATGCCGAGGTTATGGCACTGAGGGCAGCCGGAGACCGAGCCCGAGGCGGTACCGCCTGCGTGACCTTGGAACCCTGTAACCATCAAGGCCGGACCGGACCTTGTTCGCAAGCTTTGCTGCAGGCTGGGGTTCGAAGAGTCCTGATCGCCGTTCGTGACCCGAATCCCCAGGCGGCCGGGGGGGCCGAAGCACTCGAACGGGCGGGGGTGGAGGTCGTGAGCGGGGTCTTTTCATCAGAGGCCGAACAGATCAACTTTCGGTGGTTGACGGCGGTCCGAAGAAAATCGGCTTGGGTCGCACTGAAGCTGGCCCAAACCGCCGACGGGTTCGTCGCCCGGTCCGACGGAACGAGTAAGTGGATCACCACCGAAGAATCTCGGCGGTATGCCAGGCTGCTGAGGGCCACCATGGGCAGCGTCTTGGTAGGACGGCGCACCGTCGAGGCCGACGACCCCCTCCTCACTGCCCGGGATCCCGATGTCCGCAATGAGCCTCACCGATGGGTTCTCGATCCGAACCGGCGGGTCGGGCCGGGGTTCCAGATCTGGGGAGGGGACCTGCCGGCAACTCGGATCGTAAAGCTCCCCGTGCAGGGGGAGAACGAACTAGGGGTCCCCGATCGAAGCGATGGGACTTTAGACCTAGGAGCCTTCACGGTAGAGATCTTCCATAGGGGGCACACCGGGGTCTTGGTGGAAGGGGGAGCGGCGACGGTTTCACAGTTCTTGTCTCAAGGAATCGGGGATGAACTTCACCTCTTCACCGGAAGCGTTTCCTTCGGAAGTGGGATCCGGGCCCTGCCGGATGGATGGTCGGAGGGCTGGCAGAGGGTCGAAGAGCGGTTGATCTCCTCGGATCTGTACCAACTTTGGCGACCAGTTCAAGAAATGGGGGAACCAAGTTCCGCGCTCAGGAGTCAATACAAACAAGGAAGAACAGTGCGAAAGCATCTTCTCTCCCCAACCAACCAACCAACCAACCAACCACGCCCCGTCTCGTCTGCCCTCCGAGCGGGGCCTTTCTCTGTCTGGACCTCTGTTTCCGACTAACTTGTGAGGCTACTAGGTAGCATGAAAGTATGAAAGCGGTCGTCATGGCAGGCGGGGAAGGTTCACGGTTAAGACCCATTACAGCCAACCGGCCCAAACCGCTGACTCCGGTCGGAAACGTGCCGATCATGGCCCATATCGTAGGGCTCCTTGCGCGGCACGGCATCACGGAGGTCGTCTCCACCCTTCACTACCTGGCCGACGAGATCAGCGCGTACTTTGACGATGGATCCGAGTTCGGGATCCAGATGCACTACAGCATCGAGGACACCCCGCTGGGGACGGCGGGAAGCGTCAAGAAAGCCGATCACCTGCTTCGAGATGAACCTTTCATCATCATCTCAGGCGACGCGCTAACCGATTGCGACCTCACCAAGGCGATCGCATTTCACAAGGAAAAGAAGGCCTTGGCCACCATCGTGCTCTACCGAGTGGCCAGTCCGCTAGAGTTTGGTGTGGTCATCACCGACGAGGATGGAAAGATCCTGCGGTTCATGGAGAAACCTAGCTGGTCGGAGGTCTTCAGCGACACGGTCAATACCGGGATTTACATCCTCGAGCCGGAGATCTTGGACCTGATGGAACAGGGGAAGCAATATGACTGGAGCCAGGACATCTTCCCCCACTTGTTGCACCAAGGAAAGCCGCTCTATGGCTACGTGATGGAAGACTACTGGTGCGACGTCGGGACTCTGCAACAGTATCGCGAGGCTCAAGAGCACCTTTTGAGCGGCCGGGTCCAACTGAGTATCCCCGGCGAAGAGCAGGCCCCTGGGATCCACGTCGGCCCCAACACCCATATCGACCCCGATGTGACCCTGATCCCTCCGGTCTGCATCGGGCGAAACACCAAGATCAAGTCTGGAGCCAGGATTGGCCCCTACACGACTCTCGGCGATAACGTCCTTGTCGAACAAGAAGCGGTCATCGAGCGGTCCGTGATCTGGGAAGGCACCTACATTGGGCCGAGCGTCGGAGTCCACTCGGCCATCGTCGGAAGTCGGTGCACGATCAAGCGAGACGTCACCGTAGGTGAAGACGCGGTCATTGGGGACCGATGCTTGATCGATACCGGCAGCGTGATTCGACCGCGGATCAAGCTCTGGCCCGACAAGGTCATCGAACGCGGGTCGACGGTCACTATGTCCCTGGTTTGGGGCAACAAGTGGCGGGGGAATCTCTTCCGCGAACTCGGCGTCGCGGGACTCAGCAATATCGAAATCACCCCCGAGTTTGCCACTCGGCTCGGTTCAGCCTTTGGTTCGGTTTTGCCCGACCGGGCAACGGTTGTCACGGCGAGGGATTCGAGCCGGAGTTCGCGGATGATCAAGCGGGCCATCATGGCCTCGCTCCTCAGTGTGGGCTGCGAAGTCGTGGATATGCAGAGCGCGCCGGTGCCGGTCGCTCGCCACTTCATCCGGACCATTGGCGCGGCCGGGGCAGTGAATGTTCGTAAGCTCCCGGGGAACCCGCGGGTGACGCTGGTCGAACTCTTCGACGCGAGGGGCAACTACCTGCCCAAGAACCTGGAAAGGAAGGTCGAAACCGCTTTCTTCCGCGAAGATTTCCACCGAACGGACCCCGAGGACTTGGGAATCATTGAATCGGCGACCCGGGCTATCGACGACTATATCAGCGACTTCTTCCGCCAACTGGAAAAGCCCGCGACGAGTCGGCCCCGAGTGGTCTGTGACCTGGGCTATAGTGCGCTCAGTCCGTTCTTCCCGGCCGTAGCCGGCAGGCTTGGAATCGAGACGATCAACCTGAACAGCTACAACGACGCCAAGCGGGCCCCTCGGACCGAGCGCGAGATTGAGCGCCACGCCGAGAGTGTTCGCCAGATCGTCGAGACTCTCGGTTACGACCTCGGAGTGCTCTTCACCCAAGAGGGAGAGAGTATGGTGCTGGTTGACGGCAAGGGCCGGATCTTGAGCGGAGCCCAGTTGATGGGGGCCATGAGCCGGTTGGTCGCCCAGACCCACCCGGGGGTTCGGATCGCAATGGATGTCACGGCGTCGCTCCAAATCGAGCAGATGCTCAAGAAGATGGGCGCCGAAGTGGTCCGCACGAAAGCCGACGTCCGGTCGCTGATGGCGGCCTGTATGTCTCCTGATACGCTCTATGGGGCCAACGGCTCGGGCGGCTTTATCTTCAGCAAGCTTCACCCCGGCTTTGATGCCATGTTCGCGTTTGCAAACATGCTCACCATGCTGGAGAAAGTGGACGTGACCCTCGCCGACGTGGTCGATGAGCTTCCGGAAGTCCACCTCGGCTATGAGCAGGTGCGGTGCCCATGGGAACACAAGGGTTCGGTGATGCGGATCCTGACGGAATCCCATCAGGAGTCCAACGAAGTCGAGTTGATCGACGGGATCAAGGTCTATCACGACGGTGGCTGGACCCTGATCCTTCCGGACTCGTTTGAGCCTGTTTTCCACGTTTATGCCGAAGGGACCAGCGAAGAGCAGAGCCGCGCCTTGGTGCAGGACTACTCCCGCCGGATCCAGGAAATGCAGGGCTAGGTCGGGTGGTTTGCGGGTGATGGCTGTGGCGGATCTCGCCGCCCCGGGGCGGAACCCTGTGGACTCAATGGTGTGGTTCAAGCCGGTTGCTTTCTCTCCACAGGGTGAGGGCGTGGCACCGGGCCGGGCGGCGAGCCGAGCCTGCTGGGGGACTGCCCCATGAGCGAACGTAAGCCAGGAAAGGCGGCTCGCGTCCCGAGCATTGAAGGTCTGAGAGGATTAGCTGCGCTCTATGTCGCGATCGGACACATCGCGACCCTTATCGACCCCAATCGGCTCGTCTGGGTTGGCGGATTCACGGAGGCCTATCGCCAGATCACCCGGCCGCTTTGGTTTGGTCATCTCGCCGTCGCGGCGTTCATCACGATCTCGGGTTTCTGTTTGATGCTCGCTTATGATCAGCGGCGCCAGCGCGGGCCGTTCGACTGGTGGGACTACATCAAGCGCCGGTCGCGGCGAATCTTGCCGCCTTACTATGCCTGCCTGGCGTTCTCGCTGCTCGTTTGCTATACGGTAACCATGCATCAGGCGGGGATGCCGTGGATTCAGTACCTACCGGTAACCCAAGAAAATATGCTGGCTCACGTCTTCATGGTTCACAACCTCCGTCCGGAGTGGATGTACAAGATCAATGGGGTGCTTTGGAGCATCGCCATCGAGTACCAGATCTACTTTTTGTTCCCGCTGATGGTTTGGCTCCTGCGGCGGACGACGGCACTCGGCCTGCTTCTTGCCACGGGCTATGGGGCCTATTGGCTCACGCAAAATGTCCCCGGTGGGCTCAAGCTGTACTTCTGGTACCTCGGTCTCTTTGCGGTCGGGATGGTTTTTGCCCGGCTTAGCTCCGCCAAGCCGCAATGGGTTCTGCCCGGGACCGGGGTCGCCGGATTGGGGCTGATGGTTTGGAGTGGCTTACTCGCCTGGGATCGTGCTTCGATCCTAGCCGACATCGTGATCGCCACCGGAATCGGTCTGCTGATGGCGGCTTTTTGGGTTCGGCCAGAATCCGTAGTTTCGAGGATCGTGGGTTGCCGACCGGTTGCCTGGCTGGGGCTCTTCAGCTATAGCCTGTATCTGATGCACCACCCGATCTACCAAGTGGTGTACGTCAACCATCCGGCCGGGTTGGAGAATGCCGCCGAGCAGTTTCGGTACATGCTGGTAGTCGGCTTGCCCGCTGCGTTGGTGGGCTCGTTCCTCTTCTTCCTCGTTTTCGAGAGACCCTTCATGACGTCCTCCAAACGCAAGCCGAACGAGAAACCTGTGGAATCTACTCCCCAGCTAACCGGCGATACCACTCCGTGACCTTGCGCACGTAGTTCTGCGTCTCTCGGAATGGGGGAACCCCGCCATGACGACGGACGGCGCCAGAGCCCGCGTTATAAGCGGCCAGACTCAGCACCAGAGCCTCGAAGTCGTTCTCAGCCTGTCGGCCGTACTTGTCGAGATGGCCCCGGATTAGCTTCACTGTGCCGTAGAGGTTCTCTTCGATATCAAAGGAGTTGCGGACGCCTAGTCCACGCGCGGTTCCCGGCATCAATTGACCGAGCCCACGGGCTCCGGCGTGACTCACCTCGTTCGGGTCGAAATTACTTTCGCAGAGGACCATCGCCATGATCAGCCTCGCATCGACGCCGAACTTCAGACTGAATCCAATGATGTTTTCGGCGATCTTGAGGGCTGTGGCGTCGCTCAGCTTCTTGTTGCGGCCCTTGATAAAGCTGGCGTAGTAGGGCAGGGCCTCGCTCGCGCTGAGGTTCCAATCCCGAGGAGGGGTCGTGGCTGGAGCTTTCGCAGTGGTCGTCTTTCGCCCGATCGTTCCCGAGAGCTGAATCTTGGTGGGTCGGGGAGCAACTTTCGGGTCGAAAGGACGGACGGCGGATTCAGGCGCTGCTCCCAAAAGGCTCGTCCGGAGTGACCCGAACTCTCCATCGCGCTCGGCACGGATGAGCAAGCGAGCCTGAACTTGGCCACCGGTCAACCATTCGGGCACCTGTTCTGTTCGAATGTAGAGATCGGACTCTTCGGCCACGAGGACCAGGAGGGAAGACCCGCTACCGGTGACGACTCCTTTAACGGTGCCCGCAACCTCAAGGGTACGGCTACCGACCAAGGTTTCCAAAGCAGCCGTGGTGGTGGCTTGAGAAATCCCGTGCTGCTTTCTCAGCTTGAGATAGGTCTGAACATCGGCTTGACCCGTGGCGGAAAGGAGAAGGAGCCCCAGAACAAAGGTTCTGGCGGAGAGATCGGGATTCGANNCCCTTACCCACTTAGCAGGCGGGCGCTTTCGTCCACTCAGCCATCTCTCCGCTAAGACTCGCATTATACCAATGATATCGGACGAGCCGGGTCCGAGCGCAAGTTCAACCCTTTGCCATCGCGAGCGGTTGAAGCCTTTTTTTCTCGGAAACGGGCTCTTCGCGGACGATTTCGTTGTAGAGAGAGTCTCTTTCGACAGGGATTCGGCCAGCCTCAGTGATCATCCTCACCATGTTTTCATAGGTGAGCGACTGCGACTTGTTTCCAAATTCCCCTTCTTTGTAGGTGATCTCATACTCTTGGACGAGTCCATCCGCGTCATCGGCACCGTACCAGAGGGCGGCCTGGGTGAC
>DDSL01000134.1 GCA_002343825.1 Chthonomonas sp. UBA2391 | reverse complement strand
GTACAGGGTCCAGCCATCATCACGACGTCGTCGCCCCCGATCTTCAGCCCCCGGACGTCAATGACGCTGCGCCCGCCGCGATACTCCTTGGCGACGAACTTGTACGGCTTGGTGATGATCATCACGTCGTCGACAAAGTCGTAAGCCTTGAGCTGGTCGACGGCGTCCACCTTTTGGTGCTCGGAGCCCCCGACTGCGCCAATGACGGTGCGCTCCACTCCGATGATCGGGTTGACCTGGTAGCCCAGTTCTTCCAGTCGGTCGGAAACGAGTTGAATCTGATCTTGGGAAGCGCCTGGGCGCATAACGATAATCATGCCGTGACCTTAGAACCCATCACCTTGACTAAGGCGCGGGCGAACGTTTCATTTTCAATTTCTGTGCCAATGCTGACCCGGAGCGTGGTGGGCAAGCCCAAAACGTGCCCTGAGCGAACGATGACCCCCTCGCGGAGCAAGGCTTCGAAGATCGGTTTGGCTTCGGTCCCCATTTCGGCGAGGACAAAGTTGGCGTAGCCAGGGACGGGCGTTGCGCCGACTTCGCGGAAGGCGGCTTCGATCTGGGCCCGGCCTCGGGTGTTGGCGGCGATCGACTCGCCCAAGTACTCGCGGTCCCGGAGCGCGGCAATTCCGCCGATCTGGGCCAGGGAATTGACGTTGAACGGCTCGCGCGCCCGGTGGATGGCGTCTGCGATCTCCGCGCTGGCAAAGCCATAGCCAAGGCGAATCCCGGCCAATCCATAGGCCTTGCTAAAGGTTCGTAGCCCGATCACCGGCGCCCCCGCGCGGACGTAGTCAAGGCTGTTCGGCAGATCGTCAAGCCCCTCGGCGTATTCGTAGTAGGCTTCGTCGAGCACGACCGTCACGTGGGCCGGAATCCGGCTGAGGAACCGGTCGAATCCGGTTTTGGTGATGACGGTGCCGGTCGGGTTGTTCGGGTTGGCGATCCAGACCAGCCGGGTTTCGGGGGTGATCGCCGCCGCCATCGCATCCAGATCGTGGGTGTAGGTGGCGTCGAGCGCGACCTTGATGAGTCGGGAATCGCTGAGGTAGGCGGCCGCATCGTAGCGGACAAAGCTCGGGTCACCGACCACCATCGCATCCGCTGGTCCGCTGAGGTAGATCAATCCGAGAAGGTGGATGAGTTCGTCGCTGCCATTGCCGACCATCAGGTGCTCGGGGCCGATGCCGTAGTGCTCGCTCAGGGCTGCGCGCAGGTCAAAGGTCGCCGCGTCGGGATAGAGGTGCAGGTTCTGGGCTGCCGCCTGGATCGCTTCGACCGCCTTCGGCGAGGGGCCGAGGGGGTTCTCGTTGCTCGCGAGTTTGACGACGTGGCTCAGGCCGAGCTCTCGCTTGACCTCGTCGATCGGCTTCCCCGGGCTGTAGGGAGCCATCCGGAGCACGTTCGGGCGGATGGGGGTGGGCATGGCTTTGCACTATTGTACTAGGCCCGGTACCAGTGATCGCCCTAGGTAGACTGCGGGGTGGCAGGGAAGATTCGATTTGTCGCAGAGGCCAACTACCTACTCTGCATATTCCATTGGCAAAACCAGTGTTGAGTCTGACTCTGGCATCACTTCATCCACCATCGCGACAAATCGGCTATAGCTGTACCCCCTTGCAATACAGTGCCGTTGGAACATTATGATGGTGTGTAGGTGCTGGGCTAGTTTTGGATGCCCTACATCGTCTGTAAGCCATTGATGAAACTTGGCCTTTCTGCGGCCGGTATTCGGGTCGGGAGGATTCTTGTGTTCTAGTTCCGCTAGTACGCCAGGACCAAGTCGGTTGTACACCAGGTTTCTTGTGTAATGCGCCACAACAGAATATCGGTTCTTGTTCATCCCGGGCCATCTCCAACCTCTAAGTTTGTAGATGTTTTCGTAGAACTCATCGGGGAATCGCTTGGACCACGCAGCTAGTTCCTTCCGAATAACCGCCTCCAAGTACGCTTGGAGTGCATCAATAGGGCGTGCAAACTGGTAGCCGGTAGCTTCGTCAACAAGTCCAATGATGCCGGTAAGCGCTAGTGCGTCTCTGATCAGTTCACATCTACCAGCAATTACTATTTGAGCAGGAGTGAGCACGCCTTTGTCACGTGCTTTGATGAAGATTTCACAAACCTTGGGCAAGGCCTCCGCTGGAAACCCAAAGGCCGGACGCCCTCCGACCGTGGTGAAGGCGATTGGCGAGAGATACTCTCGCATATCTTCGTCCACGAACGCTTGGAGGTTCTTTGCCGCCAGAAAGGGAATCACGCCTCCTGTCGAGCCCTGACCGCCTTTCGCTGAACGAGCTCGACCGATGGCCTTCAAAAAGCCTTGCTGAGTGAGGACTCTGCGGCCGCTTTTGAGGACGGAGCATGGAACTTCCACACCGTTGAGCTTGAGCACTCCTTCATGGGTGGCCTGTACTTCTATCATGGTTCTTGAGACGACTGTATGGTCGACAAAGTGTCGACATTGAAAAGAAAAAAAATCAAATCAAAGTCGACGAGTCTTGGCCACGTTGACCCGTCTGATTTCGACCACTCCCGAGGGATGTCAGAAGGTGCTTCGTCAATCGAAACCTCTACCACACCCTAGGTAGACTGCGGGGCATGAGTGCACCGACGTTGACCAAGATCCCAGTGCTGGACCTGAAGCCCGAAATCGCCCTGATCCGTGACGAGCTGATGGCCGCGATCAGCGGAGTTCTGGACTCCACGCAGTTCATCATGGGGCCCAACGTCAAGGCCTTTGAGCAAGAAGTGGCCGACTATCTGGGCGTGAAGCATGCCGTCGCCCTCAACTCCGGGACCGACGCACTGGTGCTCGGGATCCACGCCCTCGGGATCCGCCCCGGCGACGAGGTCATCACCACTCCTTTCACATTCTTCGCTACTGGCGAGGCGATCAGCCACTTCCGCGCGACCCCGGTCTTTGTCGATATCGAT
The DNA here is from genome assembly GCA_002343825.1 of Chthonomonas sp. UBA2391. Classification (GTDB taxonomy): domain Bacteria; phylum Armatimonadota; class Fimbriimonadia; order Fimbriimonadales; family Fimbriimonadaceae; genus UBA2391. Next base: position 55,218 of record DDSL01000134.1, on the reverse strand, counting down.
CCGGTGACCTACAACTTCGACATCGAGAAGGTCCGAGCCGCCATCACCCCCAAGACGAAGGCGATCCTCCCGGTTCACCTGTATGGCCACGCGGTGGACATGGACCCGATTCTGGCGATCGCCCAAGAGCATGGCCTGAAGGTTCTGGAAGACGTCGCCCAAGCCTTTGGAGCCGATTACAAGGGCCGTAAGGTCGGCTCGATCGGCGATGCAGGGGCCTTCAGCTTCTTCCCGAGCAAGAACCTGGGAGCCTTTGGCGATGGCGGAATGTTCACCACCAACGACGATGGCTACGCCGACACGGTGCGGATGCTGCGCGTCCACGGCGCCCGAAAGAAGTATTACAACGAGACGGTGGGCGTGAACTCGCGGCTCGACGAGATGCAAGCGGCCATCCTCCGGGTCAAGTTCAAGCACATTGACGCCTGGAACGCCGGTCGGCGCGAAGCGGCGGCCCGATACAATGCGATGCTTTCGCAGGTTCCGGGGGTGATTCCTCCGGCGACGGAAGACTACGCGACCCACGTCTTCCACCAGTACACCATCCGGATCTTGGACGGAAAGCGGGATGGGGTTCAAAAGGCCCTGGATGAACAGGGAATCGGTACCTTTGTTTACTACCCGGTTCCTCTGCACAAGCTGCCGGTCTATAAGGATCTTCCGGTTGGACCGGTGCCCGTGGCCGACCAGCTTTCGGGCGAAGTCTTGAGTTTGCCGATCTGGCCGACGATCGAAGAAGGCGTGCAAAAGCGGATCGTGGACGCGCTGGCCGCAGCTCTTTGAAAGCCAGGCCCTGTGCATTAGAGGGTTTTGCCGCCCGGGGGCGGCAGGATGGGTGGCGACGGAGTCGCGGGGTCCCATCCTGGGGAGTGGCCTCCGGGCCGGGCGGCAAAACACGTCTGAACTTCCGGCGCCAAAATTCGTCTTTGCCCCTTTGCAGTGGCAGAGGCCGCTCAGCGCGCTATGGTGGCCAAGGGACTGTGGGAATTCGTGAAGCCGCGTAGCGAGTTCGCCCGACACGTCCTCACTCTGGCCACCGGTACGGGCATGGCCCAGGTGTTGCCGCTTGCGGTGCTCCCGGTCCTCAGCCGCTTGTACACCGAAGTTCAGTTCGGACTCCTCAATCTCTTCTTGTCCATCGTCAGCATCTTGGGGATCGTCGCGACCGGACGGTACGAACTCGCGATCATGCTGCCGGAAGAGAATGAAGAGGCGGCCCAGGTCCTCGGCTTGAGCATCGGCCTCAGCGTCCTGCTCAGCCTGTTGCTACTCGTTTTGGTTACGGTTTTCAATGCGCAGATCTGTGCGCTGCTCGGCTCGGAGGAGATCGGTCCATGGCTCTATCTTGTGCCGGTTCTCCTCGTTGCGAACGCGGTCTATCAAAGCTTCAACTACTGGTTCAACCGCCGAAAGCAGTACCAACGGTTGGCCAAGAACCGGGTCCTGCGATCGGGGCTGACCGAGGTTGGCAAGGTGGCCTTGGGGTTCCAAAAGCTCACCGCAGGGGGACTGATCCTTGGGACGGTGATCGGTCAGGCGGTGGTGACGGTGCTGTTCTTGCGGATCGGCAAGAGGGAAGACGGCGAGCTCTTCGCCAAGATCGACCGAGCCGGGATGATGCGAGCCGCTCGCCGGTATCGCAACTTCCCCCTCTTCACCGTTCCGGCCGAGGCAATCAACGACATCAGCAAAAGGATGCCGGTCTTCGTGCTGACCTCTGCGTTTGGCAAGGCCGCCACGGGGCAGTTTGGGATGGCCCAGATGGTGCTGGGCGGGCTGATCGGCATCCTCGGCGGGGCGGTGGCCGACGTCTTTAAGCAGCAGGCCAGCGAGCAGTTTAATCGAGAGGGCAACTGCCGGGCCTTGTGGATTTCGACGTTTCGGAGATTGCTCTTGCTGGGGGTGCCGTTGTTCGCGGTCCTATATTGGGTGGCTCCGGTCGCGTTTGCCTTTGTCCTCGGCGAGAAGTGGCGCTTGGCCGGAGAGATGGCCCGAGCCCTGACCCCGATGTATTTCATGAGCCTTCTGGCCGGCCCGCTCTCGCGGACGCTCTACATCGCGGAGAAGCAGAAGCTGGATCTTGCTTGGCAAATCGCATTTTTTGGGGCCGTAGGGACGGCACTTTATTGGGGCCAGAGCCAGGGGGATGTGCTGGTCACGATGCACGCCTTTGGCCTCGCGGGGGCGGCGATGTACGCCATTTTCCTCTGGATGAGCTACCGGGCCGCTCAGGGTTCCTGAGAACTCTGTTAAGAATACGGTTTTTCTCTAAAATTGGGGGGTGTATGTCACATTTAGCCCTTGGAGAATGAGCCTCTGTGCGATACACTCTGGTGGAATCTGGCGGCGGGTGCTTGAGATCCCCTCGGTCCCTACCGTCCATTTTTTGCGCAAGGTGATGTGTTGGACCACCTATTGGAGAGGTGTACAGAGCGGGGTGCCGTGTTTGCGGCGACCTCAGCAAGCATTTGGAGACGTTAGTCTTCGCCAAGCGCAGTCCCCAGCGGTCCGAGTCCGACTTTGGTCGGTCTAGGGCCGTAAAAAGCCCAGCTCCGGAGCGATACGACTTCGAGAGCGTTTTGGGGAAAAAATGGCTCCGTCCACCCGGGCGGGGCCTCTTCTTTTTTCGGGGTTCAATTTGGGAAGTTTGGAGATGAGTCGGGCTGGTGTGTTTTTTCGCAGGTTTCTTCATTGCCCCGGGGCGAGGGAGGGCGCGGCCTCGGGCCGGGGCAACGGTCGTTCTTGGCGCGGCCGGGCGGGGGTTCTGCTCCTGATCCTCGGAGTCCCCTTGATGGCCATCCCCCAAGACCGCGTCGGCCCGGCCCAAAAGCGGGCGCTCCCCACCCTTCAAGCCGCCTTCAAAAAGGCGAAACTCCCCTATCCCCCAGGGGCAATTTTTCTGCGGGCATTCAAAGAAGAGCGCGTCCTCGAACTCTGGGCCGCCGAAAAGGCCGGAGCCAAGATGACGTTGGTCAAGACCTATCCCGTGGCCGGCCAGAGCGGGAAGCTCGGCCCCAAGCGGCGCGAAGGCGATAAGCAAGTCCCCGAGGGTGTCTACTTCGTGGACCGGTTTAACCCCCAAAGCCGATTTCACCTCAGCCTCGGGATCAACTACCCCAACGCCAGCGACCGCGTCCGGAGCGATCGCAACCGTCCCGGCGGGGACATCTTTATCCATGGGGACAACAAGAGCATCGGCTGCCTCGCCATCACCGACCCGTTGATCGAGGAGGTTTACACGGTCGCCCTCGCGGTGAGGGGGAAGGGGCCAATCTGGGTGCACATCTTTCCCGCTCGGCTCACCGAGGCCAAGCGCAAGTCGCTCAGCCGAGTCCACCCCGAGCATGCCAGCCTGTGGGCCGAGTTGGCTCCGATCTATCAGGCGTTTGAAAAGGACAAGAGAGTCCCCCGAGTCGTCATCGACAAGTCGGGGGCGTACCGCCTGGCTCCGGTCAAGAGCGGGTGAGGTGCTGCGACTCGATGCGCCGGACGATGCCAGTCTGAGAGTTCATTACGATGCTCTCGGTCATGGCTAATCCGCGCCGATAGCGCACGCCCTTCAAGAGGTCGCCGCTCGTGATACCGGTCGCGACCACGACGACCGCCCCGGTCGCGAGATCTTCGGTCGAAAAGACGCGATCCAAATCGCCGCCCACCATCTTGGCCGCGCGTTCGCGCTGTTCTTCATTGCTAAATCGCAATCGGGCCTGCATCTCGCCTCCGCAGCAAAGCACGGCGGCGGCCGAAATCACGCCCTCGGGGGCGCCTCCGATCCCCATCAGGGCATCGATCCCCGCATCGGGGTCCAGGGCTGCGATCGCGACCGAGAGATCTCCGTCGGGAATTAAATGCACCCGGGCTCCGGCTTCGCGGACTTCGGCGATCAAGGCATCATGGCGTGGTCTGTCGAGGACGCCGATGGTCAGTTCGTCGGTGTCCTTGCCCAGGGCCTTGCCCATCAGGCGGACGTTGACCCGAGGCGGAACGGTGATATCGATCACCCCACGGCACTCGGGGCCGACCACTAGCTTCTCCATGTAGCAGTCGGGGGCATGCATCAGCTGGCCCTGACCCTCGATGGTGGCGGCCAAAACCGAGATCGCGTTGGGAGTTCCGTTGGCGCAGAGGTTCGTGCCTTCGAGGGGGTCCACGGCGATCTGGACACTCGGTCCTTCGCCGTTGCCGACCTTCTCTCCAATGTAGAGCATGGGCGCTTCGTCGCGCTCCCCTTCGCCGATCACGATGGTCCCGCACATGGCGAGTTCGTTCAGCGTGGACCTCATGGCCGAACACGCGGCATCGTCGGCCAGGTCTCGCTGGCCCTTGCCCACCCATCGGGCGCAGTTCAAAGCGGCGGCTTCGGTGACGGAAAGAAAATCAAGGTCAAAACTGCTGTGCATAGACGAACTCCTTTGTTCCCCGCGCGCCGTTGCGCGGTTTATCTCAAGGATACATAACTTATTGGCTGCTCGGGGAATTCCCTTCGTGGGTGGGAACTTCTCCCCCTCCACTGGGCCACTTGAAAAAGCATCCGCTGGTCAGATCTTTCGGTGCGCCCTCAAAGCTGACCCGGGCTGCGGGCTGGTCCATCAGCGATTCGGCTTTGGTGAGAAGTTCTCCAAAGGCATCCACGCTGTAGCCCGGGGCGACGTGGACGATCTTTCCGTCTTTTTGAAGCAAGAAGAACGCCACCCCGGTCTCAACCCGAAAGTCGCGGATGACTTTTTCTTCGGGGTCGCAGGCCATGATGCCAGGGAAGTCGTTGGCTTTCTTCCATTGCGCCGCTTGCTTTGGGTCGCCGTTAATCAACCCGATCAAGGTGACCTGTCCCCTCAGAGCATCGGTGAGTTTGGTGACAAAGGAGGCGGCATCCACGCAGCACGGGCAGTCGCGCTGGATGAAGTAGATGAGGGCTGCCTTGCCTGCCTGCATCGCCTCGCGTCGGGTTGGTTTGCCGTCTTCGGTGGGGAGTTCAAAGTTCGGCGCAAAGGTCCCGACCAGTTGCTCCGGCAAGGTCTTCATCGTTTCCGGGGTCGGAGAGACTTCGCTCGGGTCGAGGATCGCGCTCGCCGGATCGGTGGATGGGTGATCGGAAGCGGGGCCACCGCAGCCGACCCAGAACAACGAACCGAGGGCCAATAGACCTATCGCTGCACGCATTAAACAGAGGATATCCGACTGGTCTGCAACCGGGCCGGGGTCGTCCGGAGTATGGGTGGGAGGAGAGTCCGTGGGAGCATTGTCGGTCCGCGTGTATACTCGCGGCTTAATCAAGGAATACTAGAAGAGAAATGAAGCGGTTTATTGCCTGGATTCGCGCCCTTTTTAACCGAGCCATGGATAAGGTGGAGGATCCAGAGGTCATGCTGGATCAGGCTCGTCGGGACATGACGACGGCGCTCACCGCCAATCGCGAGAAAGCGGTGCAGGCGATCACCCAGAAAAACCGCCTGCAGATGATGCTCGAAGAGCAGGAAAAGAAGGCTGCTCAACTGGAAAGCCAAGCGGGCATGGCCCTCAAGCAAGGCAATCGCGACCTTGCGCGGCAGTTTTTGCGAGAAAAGGCGACGCTGGATCAATCGATCGAAAGCCTGCGCCCGACCCTCGCCGCGGCCCAAGAGACCGTCGAGCAGGTGAAGGTCGCGATCAAGCGCCAAGAAGAAGAAGTCAAGAAAAAGGCCGCCGAGGCTCTCGCCCTCAAGGCCCAGTGGAAGCAGTCGCAGATCCAAGAATCGATCACGCGCGCACTCCAGGGGCTCACCTTCGAGGATCAATATGAGGGCAGTTTCGCTGCCGCGCGCGAGAAGATCTCGAACAAGCAGGCCGAGGCCCAAGCCCGAAACGAGATGTTTGGCACCAGCATCCAGGGCAAGATCTTCCAAATGGAAGACAACGCGATGGACATGGCCGCCGACGAAGAACTGAAGAAGCTCGAAGAGCGACTCGGACTCGCGACCCCAGCCGAGGCACCCGTGCAAACCACCGCGACCAGCGACATCGATAGTCAGCTCGACGAACTCGAAAAGCGCATCAGCCAAGGTCAAGGCCAAGGCGGCGACCAACCTGGCAACCCAGTCTAAGTCGTGATAGGTCTTATAGGTCACATAGGACCTATAGGACTTATCGGATCTATCACAGCCGAATCAACTTCTCGTGGAGGAGGCCCTTCAGGGCATTTCGGGTGTCAAACACCACCGGAGCCACCTCCAGCACGCGCTGGTAATCCACGTTCTTGTGGTGGGTCGTGATGATGGCCAGATCACACGCCGCGGTGGCCGCTTCCCAGTCCGAGACCGTGGTGAAAGATTCTCGGTGGAGCTCAAACTCAGGCACCCAGCTATCCACCACCGTTACATCGGCCCCTGAGTTGCGCAGGAGTTCAAAGACCTCAATGGCGGGAGATTCTCGCCAGTCATCGAGGTCGGCCTTATAGGCGATCCCGAACTGGACGATCTTGGCTCGGCTGAGGGCCACGCCGCGCTCGTTCAGGATCCGTTGGGTTTTTTCCAGAACGAATTCGGGCATTGAGCGATTGATCCGTCCGGCGAGGGCGATGAACTCGGTGTTGAAGTTCACCTCCTTGGCTTTCCATTCCAGGTAGTGCGGGTCGATGGGGATGCAGTGACCGCCGACCCCGGGGCCAGGATAGAACGGCATGATTCCAAAAGGCTTGGTGAAGGCCGCATCAAGGACTTCCCAGACGTCGAGGTCGAGCCGATCGCAGAGTTGGCAAAGTTCGTTCACCAGAGCAATGTTGACGGCCCGGAAGGTGTTCTCGAAGACCTTGGTCAGTTCGGCGGCTTTGGCGCTGTTGACAGGGACGATGTTGAGGATTGTCTGACCATAGAACTCCTTCGCCACTTCGAGCGAGGTGGGTCCCACTCCGCCTACGACCTTGTGGGTGTTCTTGGTGGTGTAGCGTTGGTTACCGGGATCGACCCGCTCCGGAGAGTGGGCGAGGAAAAAGTCTTCGTCCACCTTGAGCCCACTGCTGGCGAGGATCGGGAGCATGACTTCCTCGGTGGTTCCGGGATAGGTGGTGCTTTCGAGGCTGATGAGTTGACCAGGGCGCAGATGGCGGGCGACTTCGCGGGTCACGCTTTCGACGTACTGCAGGTCGGGGGTCAAATTTTTGGTGAGTGGGGTCGGGACGCACACCACGATCACATCGCAATCCTTGACGTTCTCAAAGTTGGTGACGGCCCGAATCAGTCCCTTTTCGGTGAGTTCTTTCAGCTCGGCGTCGTCAACGTCCCCGATGTAGTTGTCGCCTCGGTTGACGCGCTCGGCGCGGAGTGGGTTTTGCTCGATCCCCATGACCGAGTAACCGACCTTGGCCTTTTCGACGGCGAAGGGCAATCCGACATAGCCGAGCCCGACGACGGCTACCTGAGCCGTTTTGTTACGGATTTTGTCGATGAGTTGTTGGGCGGTAGCGGGGTGGGCGGTCGGTGTCATGGCTTCCAGAAGAATGCTCTAGTATATCGGACTCGGTTCCTTGAGCGGCGAATTGAGAAATCTCGGAACTCGGCGCGTCTTTTTGCGGGGGCGTTCCGTCCGTTGATGCAAGCCCAACAATGCTGCCCAAGAACCTGTTCGATACGCAAGCTCACCTAAAGGTCATTGGAATCGGAGGTGCCGGAGGAAATGCCATCAACCGCATGGTGGAATGCGGCCTCACCGGTGTGACCTTTGTCAGCATGAACACCGATGCCCAAGCCCTCGAGCAAAACAAGGCTGCGGTCAAGGTTCAACTGGGACAGGGCACGACCCGAGGACTCGGCTCCGGCGGAGACCCCAAAGTGGGGGAATCGGCGGCGAAAGAATCGGAGAAGCAGATTTCCGAACTCCTCGAAGGTACGGACATGGTCTTCATCACCGCCGGTATGGGTGGTGGAACGGGAACTGGTGGAGCTCCTGTCGTGGCCGAAATCGCCCGGCGGATGGGGATCCTTACCGTCGGTGTCGTCACCAAACCTTTCTTGTTTGAAGGCCCGCGCCGCAAGCGCTTGGCCGAAGATGGCACGGACATGCTCCGCGCCCAGGTCGATACGCTGATCGTGGTTCCGAATGACCGCCTTCTCAGCGTCGTGGATAAGCGCGCCACCATGCAAGTGGCGTTTGCCGCCGCCGATGACGTTCTCCGTCAGGGCGTCCAAGGCATCAGCGATATCGTCTTGCTTCCTGGCTTGATCAACGTGGATTTTGCCGACGTACGAAGCGTGATGCGCGATGCAGGGATGGCCCTGATGGGGATGGGGCGAGGCGTCGGCGAACACCGAGCGCGTCTCGCGGCTCAAGGCGCGGCCAATAGCCCGATGTTGGAGACCTCGATCGTCGGGGCCAAGAAGCTCTTGGTGAACATCACGGCTGGGCGCGACTTCACCCTTGGTGAAGCTCACGAGGCGATGGAGTACCTGCAACATTTTGCCGACTCCGAAGATGCCGAGATCTTTATGGGCCACGTGACCCGAGACCTGAACGACGGCGAAGTTTTGATTACCCTGATCGCGGCCGGTATGGACCCGTCGCGCGTACCACCTACCCTTGATCAGGCAGTCTTCGGACAGCCTACGCCGGTTGCTCCGGTCGCTCAACCGGAGCCCACGGCGGCCGTTGCTCCGACCTCGCCGCCGCCCATCCAACTCAGCGAAATCGATATCGATATCCCGAGCTTCCTTCGGCGGCAAAAGCAGGGCGGCTAGGCCCCCCAACACGTCTTTCGTACAGCAACGTACTGGTCCAACACTCGCCCCGCGCACCTCGCGGGGCATTTTTTGTTTAGGGGGTGGCTTCGGGTTCGGGCGCGTAGATCTCGGCGGTGGTCTTGAACTCATAGCCCTGCCGCCGAGCCTCGCGGATGAAGCGGGGAAGCATCTCGAGGGTCTGCTTCACGTTGTTGTGCAGGAGATACACGGCGCCCGGCCGCAGACCGTCGACCATGTCCCGATAAAGTACGTCCGCCCCGGGAGAAACGTAGTCCAGCGGGTCTTCGGTCCAGAGCGAGGTCGTGAGCCCGAGGGCGGTCCCCAATCTGTAGACGTCTGCGGTCCTACGTCCGCCGGGCGGGCGGGTGATGGTAGGGCGAATCCCGACGATGTCCTCGATGATGAGGTTACAGGCTTCGTACTCGGTCAAGACTTCTTCGGGGGTGAGCTTGCTCAGGGGAGCGTGGCTAAACGTGTGGTTGGCGATCTCGTGCCCTTCGGCATGGATCGCGCGGAGGGTATCAGGGTTCTTGCGGACCATCTTTCCAACGACAAAGAAGGTGACCTTCACGTTTTCTTTGCGAAGAAGGGCCAAAAGATCACGGGTCCACCGATCGTGGGGACCGTCGTCAAAGGTCAGGTTGATCCAGCCGTGGTAGGGGTTCCCGAGTCCTCTGGCTTGGGCCGGGAGGTTCTTCCAGTCTCCCTTCTGCAGGATCGGCTGGATCTTGGCTTTGGCTCGTTGCCAATAAGGATCGGCTCGCTCGGGGATGGCCTCGTTGCGGACCATCCAGCGCGGAGGATTGACGATTTGGCGGCTCCTCGGGCGACTGACGGTCGGGTCGGTGTCCGGAGTCTCTTGGGCTTCAACGGTCGGCGGCTTGACCGGCGCCGGAGCGGGCTTGGGCCTCAGAGCCAAATAGAAGGCCAATGTGTAAGGACTCGCGGAGGCGCTCAGTGAGGCGAGGATGATCAGGGCGCTCGCCACGAGGCGAGGGCATCCCGCCGTCCGGGGGCAGAGTCCCCCGAGGATCGGGGGACGAGGGCTTGGCTTTGGGCTCGGACGGCGGGCTTCCACGAGGTTGGTGGGCAAAGGAAGAGGCGTACGGGCCATGATGGCAAAAAGATGGGAGTTCCTGGAGAGCAGAATTCCGGCAACGCTGCCGGAGAGCCTTCCAAGCCGAAGACTCAACAGGCGAAGATACCTGCAGAAAGTCTGGAGCACAAGCCCGCACCGCGGCTTTTGTCACTCGATACGTTCCGAGGCCTCAACATTTTGCTCATGTTGTTGGTGAACAACATTGCCCTTGGCGAGTTCACTCCCGCTACTCTGGTCCACGCCCCTTGGAATGAAGGGGTGACCATGGCAGACTGGGTTTTTCCGTGGTTTCTGCTCATGGTGGGTTTGAGCATTCCGTTCTCGGTTCGACCCGAAGATGCGAACCCTTGGCCGAGGGTTCTTCGGCGCGGGGCGATGATCTTCTTTTGGGGGTTGGTGTTGCAGTCCGCCATGGAAAAGCGCCCGGCGTTCACGCTGGGCGTTCTTCAACTCATCGGCTTGGCCTACATCGGCGGCTTTGCAATCTACCGCCTTCCTGATCGGAAGCGTTGGTACTGGATCGGCGGCTTGCTCCTCGGCTATGGTTGCTTTGCGCTGTTCTATCCCTATCCGGGTGGGCCGGGATTTGAGGAAAAGCTGAACGTCTTCCGCTGGGTGAACGAGACCTACCTCAAAGAACCTTTCCGACTGGCTGGTTTGTTGAGCGTGATTCCGACTGCGCCTCTGGTTGCGCTTGGCGCGCTCGCGGGGCAGCAATTTGTCCGGACCCGTCAACTGGGTCTGGCCCCAACGACCCCGGTTCCGTGGCTTCTTCGGGTGGGTGCGATTTGGTGGATTCTGGGTGTGGTGGTTAACCTCGTGTTGCCCTATAACAAGCCCGTTTGGACGCCGAGCTACATTCTCCTAACGGGAGCGTTGGGGCTCTTTGCGATCGCCATCCTCACGATGATCATCGAGGTCTTGGATCATCGGGAGTGGACTTGGCCCTTTGTTGTGCTGGGCACCAATGCATTGTTGGCTTATGTCGGGCCGATCCTGATCAAGTTCTTGCTCTTCAAGGCCTGGACCCTGCCTTGGGGCGAGGAACGGAAGGAGATGCACGTGGCCGCGCTCGACTTTCTCAAGCTGCACGGCGGCCCCGTTTTTGGCGGGGCCGCCTATACCGGGATCTACATCGGCCTCACGTGGCTGGCGCTGGCCTACTGCTACCGCCGTAGATGGTTCCTCCGAGCTTAACTCCCCTGAATCAACCGGCTACAATGAATCCATGAGCTGGTTGCCCGAAGGTTTTGACCCCGAGGTTCATCTGAGTTGGAGTCACTATGCGCCCGAAGCGGAGGCCCTTCTGGCCGCCGAAGTCAATACCGAGAACGTCGTGGCATGGCTTGATCGGTGGTCCGAATTCTCAAACCAAATCGATGAACTCTCGACCCGACTTTCTATCGCCACGTCGGTCGATACGACCGACGAGAATGCGAACGCCTACTTCCAAACCTTCTTGGACGAACTGGAACCCGAAGCCAAGCGGACCGACCAAAAGCTGAAGGAGAAGTTTCTTGCGACCGGACTCACCCCGCCCGGATTCGAGATCCCCGTGCGCAACCTCCGGAGTGAGGCCTCCCTCTTCCGCGAGACCAATGTCCCGCTGGAGAGCGAAGAAGCCAAGTTAACTCTCAAGTACGACGAAGTCATCGCCGCACAAACCGTCCACTGGGAGGGGAATGAGATCACCCTGGCCCGATTGGAGCAAGAGTACAAATCGCCGGACCGGGAGCGAAGGGAGCGAGCCTGGCACACCGCAATGGAGCGGCGGGCCCGAGACCGAGGCACCTTGAACGAACTCTGGGTGCAGTTTTTGGATCTCCGCGACAGGATTGCGGCCAACGCCGGCTATCCGAGCTTCTTGCACTACCAGTGGGAGGTGTTGCAGCGCTTCGATTACACACCTGACGACTGCAAGCGGTTCCACGATTCGATCGAAGAAGTGGTGGTTCCTGCGGCCAAGAGAATCCAGAAGGAGCGCGCCCGCCGTCTTGGCCTTGAAACCCTTCGGCCCTGGGACCTCGCGGTCGATCCCGAGGGCCGGGGACCGCTGAAGCCGTTCCAAACCGGGGCCGAGCTAGAGAACACTGCCAACGCCATCTTTGACCAGGTCGATCCGGCCCTCGGCGAGCAGTACCGGATGATGCAACGGACCAAGGTTCTCGACTTGGAGAACCGAAAAGGGAAGGCCCCGGGGGGATACTGCACCTATCTGGCGGTCCAAAAGTTGCCCTTCATCTTCATGAACGCCGTCGGTTCGGCGGGGGATGTCATGACGCTGTTGCACGAGGCTGGCCATGCTTTCCACGCGTTCGAGGCCTCGACCCAGGGCAATGGGCTGAAGATGCACGTCAACACCGAGTTCTGCGAGGTCGCCTCGATGAGCATGGAGCTGCTTGCCCATCCCTATTTGGAGAAGAACAAGGGTGGTTACTATTCGGAAGAAGACGCGATCCGCGCTCGCCGAGATCACCTGGAGAAAATCGTTCTCTTCTGGCCCTATATGGCCGTGGTCGATGCCTTCCAGCACTGGGTCTACGCTCATCCCGCCGACGCCCGCGATGCCACGGCGTGCGATCAGGTGTGGAGCGATCTTTGGGACCGGTTCATGTCCTGGGAAGATTGGACCGGGCTCGAATTCCACAAGTCCGCCGGTTGGCACCGCAAGCTGCACATCTATCAGGTGCCGCTGTATTACGTTGAATACGGAATCGCCCAACTCGGCGCGATCCAGGTTTGGCGGAACTCGTTGCGAAACCAAGGCGATGCGGTGGCTCAATATCGACGCGGATTGGCCTTAGCCGGGACCGCAACACTGCCCGAGTTGTTTGCGGCCGCTGGTGCGGAGTTCAAGTTCGATGCTGAAACCATTCGCTCAGCAGTAGAACTCATCGAGGAGAAGCACGCGGGGTACCTCGCGCTTGCATGAGTAGCCCCGAACCCGAGCCGACAAAGAAACAACTCGACCGCGCCCTGCTTCGGCGCGTGCTGAGCTTGTTTGCGCCTCACCGAAAGGCGGCCACGGTGATGCTGGCCACGGTCATGGTGGGGGTTGTGGTCGGGCTCGCACCGCCCTTTCTGCTCCAAGTCATCATCGACCAAGGGTTGACCAAGAAGGATCTGGAGGTCACGGGTTGGTTCAGCTTCTATACGATTCTGGCCACCCTCGCCGGGGCCGGAGTCACTCTGCTCTATGGCTACCAAAGTGTGGTCATCGGACAGAAGATCATGTGCGAACTGCGGCACCGGCTCTTCACCCATCTCCAGGGGATGTCGCTCCGGTTCTTTACCAGCACCCGCACGGGCGAGATCCAGACGCGACTGATCAGCGACGTCGCCGGGGTTCAGAACGTGGTCAGCAATACGCTGGTCGATGCCCTCAGCAACGCCGCCATCGTCATCTCGTCGCTGATCGCGATGTTCATTTTGGACTGGCGGTTGACGCTGCTGGCCATCGCGCTCATTCCGTTCTTTGGGTTCTTTGGCAAGTGGGTCGGCGAGTTTGCGCGGACCGTTCGGAAGGGCACGCAAGAACAGACCGCCGAGCTGAACAGCATGATGCAGGAGCAGCTCAGCGTCTCGGGCGCTTTGCTCGCCAAGACCATCGGTCGTCCCGACCAGCTTGCGGCCAAGTTTGATGTCGAAAACGAGAAGCTCGCGGGTTGGCAGATCAAGAGTTCGGTACTCCAGTATCTGTTCTTTGGGCTGATCCGGATGATCACCCAGCTAACGCCGGCGCTGATTTACTGGCTCGCTGGCTGGCTGATGAGCCGCGGCGATACCAATATCACGGTTGGGACCTTGGTTGCCTTCACTGCGCTCCAGGCTCGAATGTTCTTCCCCCTGACTGGGATCATGGGCCTCCAGGTGGAGATCATGAGTTCGCTGGCGCTCTTCGAGCGGATCTTCCAATACATCGACATGCCGCACGATATCCAGGATCGTCCGGATGCGAAGGCCCTCAGCAAAAGCGAGGCTCGGGGCGAGGTTGCGTTTTCGGCGGTTGGCTTCAAATACGAACCCGAGAGCGAGAGCTGGACGCTGCGAGACGTCGACTTTACGGCCCAGCCCGGACAGCTGATCGCTCTGGTCGGCCCGAGCGGAGCCGGAAAGACGACTCTCACCAACCTCATCGCCAGGCTCTATGATGTCGATGCAGGGCAAGTCCGGATCGACGGAACGGACGTCCGCGACTTGCAGATGAAGTCCGTCAGCGAGATCGTCGGGGCGGTGACCCAAGAGACCTACCTGGTCCACGCTTCGGTCGCCGAGAACTTGCGGCTAGCGAAGCCAGAGGCCACCCAGGCCGAACTCGAGGAGGCTTGCCGCGCGGCGGCAATTCACGACCACGTCGCAGGATTGGAGCAAGGCTATGACACCATCGTCGGCGAGCGCGGATACAAACTTAGCGGCGGCGAAAAGCAGCGAATCGCCATTGCTCGAGCGATTCTCAAGAATCCCAGGGTGCTTATTCTCGATGAGGCGACCTCGGCGCTCGACACCCACTCCGAAAGGCTGATCCAGGATTCGCTGAACCATCTCATGGTTGGTCGGACGACCTTCGCCATCGCCCACCGACTCTCAACGATCCTGCGGGCCGACCAGATCCTGGTAATGGAGCAGGGGCGCATTGTTGAGCGAGGTCGGCATGAAGAGCTCCTAGAGCAGGCGGGGCTTTACCGATCTTTGTACGAGCAGCAATTCCAGTCCACCGCTTCCAGCGGCAATTTCTAAAAAATCTCTTCGCGGTCACTGAACTCTCGCGGTTGAAGTGCGTCTGCGCACCATGGCAAAACAACGGCGAACTCCCTGCTCCCTGGGCTTGACCCAAGGATGAGCAAGGTGAGAACACCGAGAAGACAATGAGTGGATTGGCAGTCGGGCACATCCCGGCTGCCTTTTTTTGTACTCCCAACCGCAATTTTCGGAATAGGCGTTCTGGGAGTCTTGGTCCGTCCGAGGAGATACCGTACAATAAAGTAAAGATGAAGTTCAGTGCTCAGGAGGAATATGGTCTCCGGTGTCTTGTCGCGATAGCTGAACAAGGGGAGCAAGGGTCCCTGACCATCCCCGAGATTGCCGTCCGCGAGGGCTTGAGCGAACCCCATGCGGCGAAGCTCTTGACGATCCTTCGTAAAGAAGGCTTTGTCCGAAGTAGCCGAGGTCAGATCGGCGGCTATCGATTGGCCAAGCCGGCCACCCAGGTCATCGTCGGCGATGTGCTCTATGCCCTAGGGGGGCATCTCTTTGATAACGGATTTTGTGAGCGCCATGCCGGACTGGAAGCCGAATGCGTCCACTACGGGAACTGCTCGCTCAACGGGCTCTGGGCCAAGATCCAGAACGTTGTGGATCAAGTCGTCTACAAGGTGACCTTGCAAGACCTGATCGACGGAAAGCTCTCCAATGAGCCCGCTCCGATCTACTTTACGCGCCGCCCCGGTTCCAATGGCCAAGCGGCGCCTAGTCTGAACGGCCATCCTTCGAAGGAAGCATGCAAGACCCCACGATGAGCCTTTCGACTTTTCCGGTGGAAATCACTCCGGAGGCGATCACGCAGATGCGCGCCATTCTTGAGAGGAAAGGTCACGCCGGAGATTTCGTCCGGATCGGGGTGAAGGGAGGCGGTTGCTCGGGTTTCGAGTACGTCATCCGCTTCGAGTCGACCGCTCGGGAGAGTGATCTGGTCTGGACCGATGGAGATCTCAAGGTCTTGCTCGATCCGAAGTCGGCCGAATTCTTGGCTGGATCGAAGCTCATTTGGACCGGAAACCTGCTGGGCGGCGGCTTTGGATTCGAAAATCCGAACGCTTCTAGGAGCTGCGGGTGTGGCGTGAGCTTCACACCGAAGAGTCTCTAAAGTATCCTGCAATGATGCATGCTCCACGGAGAGACTGGCTCGGCGGGCTGGTCGGGATCGCCACCTTTCTTGTGGGGATCGCTCTTTTGCTCTTCGTGTTCAAGCTTGCCTTTGATACCTTTACGGAACCCGTGACGAGCGCCCTCGGACTCCAACCGGGGGAAAAAGTCGAGCTTGAAAAGACGGGAGAACTGGGGATCGCCTTGGTCGTGCGGCTGGTCATGCTTTTTGCGATGTGCGTCGTCGCCTCGCTGATCGCGAGCCGAGGAATCAAGCTTTACGCGCAGAGGATCGAATTCCCCAAGAAATCGCTGCCCGCCGAAACAGAAGAACATGCAACCCAACACGAGGCCGTTTGAACTCCATGCACTGCCGGAATTTCGGTTGAGCCAAGCTGAGGCCGAGGCCAAGCTTGCCCACCTCGAATCGCTGCCTCCGGTTCCGGCCGCCGAGATCTTGCCCCATCTAGACCTCACCACCCTCCAAGGAGACGACACCACCGAACGGGTCAAGGACCTCTGCGCCAAAGCTCTCGCTCATCCTGTGGCTGCGGTGTGCGTCTATCCGGCCTTCATCGGCACAGCCCATCATGCGGTTCGGGGTTCGGGGATCCAGGTCGCGACGGTTGCGGGGGGATTTCCTCACGGGCTCTCACCGCTTGTTTCACGCGTCCATGAGGTCCAGGAGTGCGTCGATCTGGGGGCCGATGAGATCGACATCGTCATCCGGCGGGAGCATGCGCTCAAGGACCATTGGGGCGAGCTTTATGATGAAGTTCACGCCATGAAGAATGCGGCCGGAAGAGCTCATCTGAAGGTGATTCTCGCGACCGGGGAGTTGGCGGATCCGAATCGCATCTATCGAGCGAGCCTAGTGGCGCTGATGGCAGGGGCGGATTTCATCAAAACCAGCACGGGCAAGGAGTCCGTCAATGCGACCCTTTGGCCAGCCGGATTTGCCATGACCGCGGCCCTTCTCGACTTCCAATCCGCCACGGGTCAAAGACGCGGGCTGAAACCTGCCGGAGGGATTCGCACCCACGCAGAAGCCAACCTCTGGATGCACCTGGTCCGTACCGAGCTCGGCGAAGAATGGGTTCGCCCCGAGCGGTTCCGCATCGGGGCCAGTGGACTTTTTGACGCCTTGACGGCTTAGGATCGGCGTCGCTTGCGGGCCAGAGCGCCGATCCCGGCGGCCAAGGCGATGAGCGTGGCCGGCTCGGGGACGGGAACATCGCCTTGGAACTGGAACCGGTTTCCGAAGTGCAGTTCGGGGCCTCCGACGATGTCCATGCTGGAGACGAGGACGTTGCCCTCGACGTTTTGTCGCATGATCAGCGAGGACTTCGGCGCAAAGAGTGTTCCATTGAACTGCCGTTGACTGACGTCGATGGCCTTGGCGTCGATGAAGTTCCAGATGATGCCCGAGTAGGTTGGTGCGTTGACTGACCAAGCCCAAGTGACCCGATCATCGCCACGGACGTTGAAGACGATCGTGTCGTCGCCTCGGAGATTCTGGATGTCCAGGGTCTTGAGTTGTCCGAGGGCAGAGGAATCGACGTTATAGACGAACCGCTGACCGCTCGTGCGGCCCGCGCCCAGGTTGACCGAGAGGTTATTGGGGTTGGCCGTCGGGAGGGTGATCCCGGTGAGCGCGGCCATGAGCTGACCTTGGGTCACGGCGCGTTGGTACATCTGGATGAAGATCGTATTGGTGTCGGAGCCGGCGTTGCGAAGTTGGAAGCCGTTGTTGACTTGGATATCGCCGGTCCGCGTGCCCCCGACATAGGCGTTGCCGTTCAGGGTTCGCATGACCCCGGTCGCCCACTTGTTGCCGCCCACCACGACGCCGACTTGGCCATTCGATCCGAAGTTAGGGGTCGGAACCTGGGGCGAAGGTCGTTGCTTGAATTCGTAGTTGCCCTTGGCGTTGCCCTGAATTGCAACCGAACCGTCGCTATGGCCGCCGTTGCTGTTCCAGTCGCCGAAGACGACCGCATTGAAGTCATTGGCCAGACCCAAGGGTCCGGCATTCGCGCTGAGGCCCAGTGCCAATGCACCGAGAACAATCCCACCTTTCAAAAAACACTGCATGACAGTTCTATTTTGAACCGGAGGGGTGGTAAGGGGCAAGTTCCCCGGGAGTGCATTCCGAGATACCAAGAGAAACCCGCAGAATTACGGTCCGAGTTGGCTAGTCAAAAAATGCTTCCTTGGGACTCTGGTATCCTCATGGTCCCGCTCGGGATGTAGCTCAGCTTGGTAGAGCGCTGCGTTCGGGACGCAGAGGTCGTGGGTTCGAATCCCGCCATCCCGACCACTCCTAAGTTTTTAGGACCCCGACGGGTTTGGACTCCAGTCCAGGGAAGAGCTTGTTCGCTCCCGAGATCCCCATTCCTCGCTCCATCACTTCGGCCAAGACGTTGCGGTAATCTGTGGTCACCGCGAGATCCGCCCGCGCGTCCAGTTGTTCCGTGGCCAGACCGGGCCAGCGACCGTGGACTTTCGAGCCGACGACTTTGGGTCCCATCACCATCATCACGTTGCCGTGGCCATGGTCCGTCCCATTGCTCTGATTCGATTTGAGTCGTCGACCAAACTCGCTCATCACCACGACGTTGAGCCTCGAGTGGAAAGAAGTGAGATCGGAATAGAAGGCCATCAGCGATTCGCTAAGGTGGCCCAGGCGATAGTTGAACTGATACATTTGGTCCTGGTGGGTATCCCATCCGCCAAAGTCAACCGTGCCGACTTGGATGCCCACCCCGGCCTTGATCATCCTGGCTAGGTCTCGGAGTGCGTTTCCGAGTTCGCCATCTGGATATTTGGCACTGTGTTCGGGGACATAGTCGGGGAGTGACCCATCTTCCTTTCGACCAAGCCGGGCGCGGACGAGGTCGTAAGTCTCGATCGCTCTGGATCCCTCCTTGTGAAGCCATGAGTTGCCCGCACCGTACAGGAACTTCAGCCCCTTGACCTGTTCGTCGCCTCCCCATAGGTGAAGTCCTTCCACGCTGCTCATCAGCCCCGCGTCCGGCATCCCCACCAAGCTGGCGGCCATGTTGCCACTCAGGCTCAGGGCCGGGATGGGACTCGAGTCGGGCAGACGCTCCATACTCCGGGCGAGCCAGCCGGTCCGGAGGTTCATGTCTTCGGTTCGGGCGATCCCGCGCTCAATGAGGTCCATCGCTTCGAAATGGCTCCGAGTGCCGTGCGTGAGTCCACAAGCATGGATCATCGCCAGTTTGCCATCGTCGTAGAGTTCCTTGATCGGGGAGGCCAAGCGGTGGAGTCGCAGGTCGGTGCCTTTCATCTCCAAGCCCTTGTGTTCGCCATCTTCCGCGATCCGTAGATGCGTCGGCCGCGCGGCGATGTAGTCCTTGTCCCCCGGAGGAGCCAGTAAATTGAGCCCGTCGATCCCGCCCCGCAAGAAGACGACGACGAGGATCGGATGGTCCGAAGGGGCATCTTCGCCGACGAAGGTCAGCCCATTGATCCGAGCCCCGGCCATGGCCGCAATGGCGGCGCTACATCCGACGAAGAGATCACGGCGAGAAAGGTTCATAGGGTTTACCGGGCGTGGAATTCGGGAGTCATGGCGACGGCCATCTGCAATCGGCGGATCCGCCAATGGAGGTCTTGATCGTTGGGGTCAAAGGCATCTTGGTCTCGACCCTCGCGGAACATGGCTAGGAGTCCGGTCATCACCGGGACGGGGAGGGAATAGCCAAGCATCTCTAGAACGATGGCGCGAGCCGCGGTTTCCCAAGAATTGGCATCTTGGGGCACTTTCGGTGGTTCGGGCTTCAGCATCTTGCTTCCTTCCCACATGAGTCCGCCCGGGAGGTTCCACCGCTGGATCCAGTTGAAGGTTCCCAGCCAGTAGTCCCGGGTATCGGGATGACCAGTCGGGAAGGGGTAGCTAAACGTCCGCTGACCCATGCTCGACATCAGCCAGAACATGCCGAGATTAGGGGTGAATTCCATTCCCGTGCCCCGGATAAAGGAGGCCGCCACTTCCATCGGGCGCTTGATCTTTTGCCCCCAAGTGGCGGCGAATTCCGGCGACGTCGCAATCGTCGCGACGACTTGACCGATCTGGTCGGTGGAGCTGTGATTGGCCATCCAGACCTTGACCGCGCGGTCAAGCAGGCTGGTCGGGACTTCATCTCCGACCAGTCGCCGGATCAGCTTGCCGCAGACAAATCGGGCCGTGCCGGCATGGTTTGCGACCAAGTCCAGAACCTTGCGACCATCCGCCATCGGAGGCTGATTAGGTTCAAATTCGACCCCTAGGACTCGCTTTTGATAGTTATCGTGCCATGGCTCATAGTAGTGAAACTCGCCAGTATTCGGGAAGCGACTGTCGTCGCGTTCGGTCCACGCCCCGTTGGCGAGCGTCCATCCCGTGAAGGCGCGGGCGGCCTCATAGACATCCTGGTCGATATAGCCCTGGGCCTTGCCTTCGGTCGCTCCCGGGACCTCGCGCCACTTGTTATAGAGATGGTTGAGGTAGTTCGGCGCCCCCATGGTGTGGAGTTCGAACAGTTCGCGAGCGTAGTTCTCGTTGGCGGGGCTGGCCTTGCTGCGCGAATTGTTGAGATAGACCAGCATGGGTCCGCTGGTTGCGACGGCTTCTAAGAATTGTCTGAAGTTCCCGAAGCAGTGCTTGCGGATGACTTCGCGATCATACAGCGGAAAAAGGATTCGGACTGCGTCATCATCGGCCCACATATTCACATTGAAGTGGTTGTGCCAAAAGTCGACGAGGACTTCGCGCAGCTGCCACTTGCTATAAACCGCGCGCAGATATGTCGCGGCCATGACCTCGTAAACGCAGCGGACTTTCTCCTCATAAGGGGTGCCCTCAGCGGCGAGCTTCCACAGCTGTTCGCGGGTGGCGTTGAGGCGGGTGAGAGGTCGTTGCTCTTCGACCTTTTTTCCCTCGTGCTCATAGCTGATCTCAAGCTTGAGTTCGGCCAATCGCTTGTCGACCTCGGGATCGTCGGCGGTTGGCTTGACCTGTTGTTGCACCCATTTTTCGAGTCCGATCAGCTTGAGGGCTTCGACCTCTCCGGGGCGGGGACCGAAGGCGAGGCGGTGGAGTGCGATGGCCTCGAGTGGGGGGCGGGCCAGGGGATCGGTTTTTGGGCTGGATTGCCCCACCATCAGGGTGAGCGCACTGGAGCCCATGTGGGCTAGGACTTCGCGGCGAGTGGTGGGCGGCATCGGTTTCCCCGTGGTTCTTTCATTCTATGACGTTTGCGGGCAAACCGAAGGGTCCTTCGACCCAGATTGTTCTGCAAATTCACAATTGATGAACTCCAGCGGCCCTGTTCATCGTACTCGGACCGGAACTAGGCCAATGCGGTACCGTACAAGGAACTCGACCCGGTTCCTTCACGGGGCAACGGGGCCCTGAGTTCATTAGGAGGAAAATACTTGAATCTCGCTCTACTCGCGCTTGCGGCTGTGGCCTCTGCCCAGCCCAACATGCAGGATGATCCCCGACTACTTCGAATGCCGGCAGTCAGTGGGGATAACGTCGTTTTTGCCTATGCCGGCGATCTCTGGAAGTGCACCCTCGACGGGGGCACGGCCACTCGACTTACTACCTTCAGCGGTTCGGAAGGGATGCCCCGAATCTCGCCTGATGGAAAGACGATCGCCTTCGTCGGAAGTTACGACGGTGCGCCCGAGGTCTACACCATGCCGATCGACGGCGGGGAACCGAAGCGGATCACCTTCACCGCCGACCCCGATCTCGTCCTCGGCTGGACCCCGGACGGAAAGATCATGGTGGCCAACGGCGACCAGAACACGCCGTTCAGCGATCGCCTCTGGCTCTATAGCCCGAATGGCGGGCTACCGACGGGAACTCCGATTCGGGAGATCGCCAACGGCAGCATGTCGCCGGACGGTTCGATCGTCGCCTACAACCGCAACGCTTCGTTCGGCTTTAACTGGCGGCGCTACCGGGGCGGTACCCAGGGCGTGGTCAGCTTCTATAACATCAAGACCAACGAGTACAGCGAGATCCCCCACGGCCGCGAGAACAACTGGTTCCCGCTTTGGGTCGGGGATCAGGTGATCTTTGCCAGTGACAAGAACGCCGGCACCGTGAACCTGTACTCGTATAGCGTAGGGAACAAGCGGGTCACCCAACTCACCAACTTCGACGACGCGGACGTCCGGATGCCGAGCACCGACGGCAAGACCGTCGTCTTTGAGCGGGATGGCGGCCTCTATGCAATGAACATCGCCAGCAAGGCGATCTCTCGAATCAAGCCGAGGATCGTGAGCGACCTGAACCATGTGCGACCGCAGATGCGACGACTGGCTCAGTTCACGAACAACATGACCGTCTCGCCGAGCGGTAAGCGCGTCGCGGTCGAAGCCCGAGGCGAGATCTTCAGCGTTCCGGCTAAGAATGGCGAAACGCGTAACCTGACCAATACTCCGTCGGCGCGGGAGCGCAATCCAGTTTGGTCTCCTGACGGCCAGTCCATCCTCGTCATGAGCGATGCCACCGGCGAGTACGAGCTCTACCTGATCCCCCAACGCGGCGGGAAGATGGAGCAACTCACCCGGGGTGGTCAGTACAAGATCGTCGACTACCGATACTCACCCGACGGAAAGAAGATCTCGATCTCGACCTTGGACAATCGGCTTCTGATCATGGATGTCGAGAGCAAGAAGGTCACGCAGGTCGTTCAAGAGCCGCTGGGCCCGGTGACGGAATACGATTGGGCTCCGGATGGTAGCTACCTGGTCTACGCCAAGGCGCTTCCTAATCTGCAAAGCGCCGTGGCCCTGTACCGAGTCCGAGACGGCAAGACGACCCAGATCACCGAAGGCTTCTATAGCGATAGCCAAGTCGCCTTCGACCTGAACGGCAAATACCTCTACATCGTTTCCCAGCGCAGCTTCAACCCGCAGCCGGGAGCATTTGAATACAGCCTGAACTTCGCGAATGCGCAACGCGTCTACGCAATCCCTCTGACCAAGGACCTTGCCAATCCGCTGACCCCGGCCTCGGATGAAGAGCCGGAGACGAAGAAAGCGGGTGCCAGCACCGAGGCTCAGTTTGCCGCTCTAGACGACGAAGAACCATTGGCCCAGGCCGCTCCTCCGGCGACCGCCGCTCCGGCTGCACAACCAGAAGAAGCCAAGAAGGAAGAGCCCAAGAAGGAAGAACCCAAGGAACTCAAGATCGACTTTGACGGTCTTTCCGAGCGCATGTTCGCTCTGCCTTGGCCGGACGGCAACTACTTCGAGCTGATCGGGGTGAACAACGGGGTCATGACCTTTGTCGACGGCGCCCTTGTCCGCTTTGACTTCGACAGCAAGCAGTCGGTGCCCATCATCGGTGGAGTCTCCTACATCACGCTGAACTCCAAGAAGAACCTTCTGGGTTACTTTGCTGGTCCTGGAGCCGCCGGCGTAATCCCAGTCGGCCCCGGTGGTCAGCCGACTCAGGGACGGATTTCGCTCGATGCGGTTGAGGCCGTGATCGATCCGCGGACGGAGTGGAAGCAGATCTTCAACGAGGCCTGGCGCTACATGCGCGACCGGTTCTACGATCCCAACTTTGGTGGAGTCGACTGGAACGCGAAGAAGAAGCAGTACGAGGCGATGCTGCCCTATGTGCAGCATCGAAATGACCTCAACTACGTGCTGGGTCAGATGATCGGCGAACTTGGAACGGGCCATGCCTATGTGGGCGGCGGAGAGATCCTCGGCGCTCGACCTCCGGTCCCCATCGGGCTGCTCGGGGCGGACTACGAAGTCAAGAACGGCCGAGTTGCCTTCCAGCGGATCTATCGCGGTGACCTCTCGGGTGGGGCTCAACGAGGCCCGCTCAGCGGCCCTGGACTCAACATCAAGGAAGGCGAGTACCTCCTCCAGATCGATGGTCGCGATGTCGGCGCTGATTTGCACCCGAATGAAGCGCTCATGGGCAAAGTCGGTCGCACCGTTCGGTTGACTGTGAACAGCACTCCGAGCCTCACCGGGGCTCGCGAGGTCCTGGTCCGACCGGTGGGCGCCGATAACGACATCCGCTACTACGACTGGGTCGAATCGAACCGACGCAAGGTCGAAAAGCTGAGCAACGGTCGAATCGGATACCTCCACGTGCCCGACACGAGCGAGCCCGGCATGATCGGCTTTATCCGAGGCTACTACAGCCAGAGCGATAAGGAGGCCATGATCATCGACGAGCGCTTCAACGGCGGCGGGATGATCCCAACCTACTTCTTCGACAAGATCAACCGAACTTATTCGGCGTTCTTCCGGCAGCGAAACGGGATCGACATCGGCTTCCCGGTCCAAACGTTTGATGGACCCTACGCCATGCTGATCAACGAGTACGCGGGATCGGGCGGGGACATGTTCCCCTGGCTGTTCCGCAAGCACAAGGCCGGTCCGCTGATCGGAACTCGAACGTGGGGTGGATTGGTCGGGATTACCGGCTCGGCTCCCCTCGTCGATGGCGGTTTCTTCACCGCTCCAGAGTTCGGAATCTATGACCACAAGACGGGCGAGTGGATCGCCGAGAACACGGGTGTGGATCCGGATATCGAGATCGACAACCGCCCAGACCTGCTGAACCAGGGCCGCGACCCACAGCTGGAAAAGGCCATCGAAGTCCTTCTGAAGGACCTCGAAAAGCGCAAGCCCGTGCGCAAGCGCCCGGACTTCCCGAAGCTGACCGGACCTGGTAAGTAAGGTCCTCAGACTCCATCCAGAAAGACCCATCGGACGAATCCGTTCGGTGGGTCTTTTGGCTTATCGGGAACTCCGAAGGCGTCCGAACGACTTGAAGGTGGGGGTGAGGGAACTCGCCCTGGTAGACTCGGCTGGCAAGATGCTCTTCCGCGCCCGCAACCCAAAAAGGGATCGCTTCGAACGGATGGCGGAAGAAGTGTTCCCGTCACTTTTCGGCTCGGCCCTGCGGCTGACGCGGGACCGGGAAGACGCCCAGGACCTCACCCAAGAGGCGATCATCCGCGCCTATGAGGCCTTCGACCGCTTCGATGGGCGGAACTTCAAGGCGTGGATGCTGCGCATCCTCACGAACCTCTACATCAACCGCTATCGACAGCGCCAACGCGAGGGGCTGGGTCAATCGATGGACGAGGAAGGAGCGCCCGAACCTGCTGCCGATCTGAGCCAGGTCCCCGACCGGATGATGTTCGACCACCTGATGGGGGGTGAGGTCGAAGCCGCCCTGGCCAAAGTGCCCACCGACTTCCGGATCGCGGTCTTGCTCAGCGATGTCGAAGAGCTGAGCTACGAAGAGATCGCCGAGGCGACGAACGTCCCGATTGGCACCGTTCGCTCCCGAATTGCACGGGGAAGAGCGATTTTGCGCCGAGAGTTGGAACGCTTCGCGCTCGAGGCTGGTTACATCAAACAAGGATCTTCCGAATGAACGTGATGGATTTGATTCAGGGTCTCGCCGATGGGCGATTGACCGAAACGGAGAAAGCAGAAGCCCAGCGCCGAATGGAGACCGATCCGGTCTTTCGCGCTGAAGTGGATTCTTACTCGGCCCTCCGAACAGCCCTTAAAAAGGATTGTCAAGGCGTTCGGTGTGAGGAGACCTGGAAGATCTGCGTGGACCGCCTGAACGAACTGGACCGAAACCAGAAAGCCGAAGCCTTTATCGGTCGTTATGCTTGGGGACTGGCCGCATGTCTCTTCGTGGTCTTGGTCGGTGCCGGAATCAGCAATTGGAAGAATCCCGAGAAGCTCTTGACTCCTAGCGATGTTCCCGCAATGGCGGCTGGGATGCGGCCTCTTGACCTCTCGGGTGGAGACCGAACCCTCAGTGAGAGCGGACTGCGGCTCCCACCGAATCAGCTGGAACTTACCGGCTATGCCGAGGGAATTCACGATGGCAAGAAGGTCCGCCGATTAGACCTTGTTGACCGGCGCGGAAGGCTCGCGTTGTGGCTGGTTCAAGACACCGGAACTTCGACCGATCCTTCCATCGAGAGAGGCCAATCCATGGCCCTGAACTATGTGACTTGGAAGTCGGGGCGGTTCGTCGCTCTGCTGATGGGCGATCGATCTGCATCGGAACTGGAGCAGCTCGCCAGCACTCTTGAGTTCAACTGACGGGCTGAACCTTGATCAGCCCCGGCTCGCCTTCCATCCCGAGGATGGTGACGTGGATCGGGAGGAACTGCTTGGCGACCCATCCCAGGGTGATCAGCCGCGACGTCACCCGGTTCGTGGAGATCACGGTGGGTTCTTTGGCGAGGATCGCCGGAAGCAGAAGTTGGTCGGCGAGGAACGGATCGACGGCCCGGTCGCTCTTGAACCAGGCCATGAAGTTCTCAAAAGCCTGGTTGACCACGCTCTCCATCCGAACCCCGCGGGCTCCCATGGCGGTTCCGCAACCGATCCCGTGCTCGAACTGAGCCCAGATCGTCACAAAGGCGCCCGGGGTTCGAGATTCCAGCAAGATCGGATCGACGTCGATGGTTAGTCCGTGTTCGTGCCCGAGACGCTCCAAATGTGCGGCACCTCGTTCGCAAACGGTTGGCGGGAGTTCGCTCGTAACGATGCGCGCACCGACCTCGACCAAATCGCCTCGGTGCTCCCACTGGAGGCCATTCGGCTGGCTAGGTTCGATCTCTGTTGAGACCTCACCCTTGGCCGCATAACCGAAGCCCGGCAGGAGCATACGGGTGTAGGCATAGATGCCTTGGTGCCGATGAGCCGTGAGGGTGACGTTCTCAAAGCTGTCATAGGTCAGAGCGTGGGGATTATAGGTCTCTCCGATCGCAGTTATCCGCGAGACCCCGCCCGCACGGCTGAGAACCGGTAGCAAGGCGTGGGTGAGGATGAGCGCATTGCCTGGATGGTTGCCACGCTCAAAGAGTTGGTGGTCGAGCTTTAGGGAGACCGGTTGGGGCACGCGCTGGGGACGGAAGATGAGTTCGTCGGAACTGATCTCGGCCCCTTCGAGTTCGGCCGCGCAGCTGGATTCGAGTGCGTGGATAAAGGCGAGATCTTCGGCCTGGATTCCCGTCTTACGGGTTCCCCCACGAATGTGATGGACCTTCACCGGTTGCTGGGTCAATGCGGCCATGGCCAAGGCCGTGCGAAAGAGCGCCGGGCCCCCTTCACCATGGGACCCATTGATGGTGATGAGCTCTCGCTGGGTCTTCATGGGGCTAGATCTTGAGTTGGAAGACCAAGAACTCAATGAGCTTGAGCAAATAGGCCAAAACCACAAACATCAGAGCGATGAGGACGACTTCCTGAATCCATCCGACTTCGCCCATGATCTTGGCTTGGCGTTGGGCCTCGGGCGAGAGCGCGGCGATGCTCAAGAACTGATCGGCCTTGGCAAAAGCCCCCTGAAGCAGCCCGAGCAGGGCGGGCTTGAAGGCCAGATAGGCCCCGATCATGGCGACGACCATCGTCGGGACGGCGATCTTGTACTTGTGTCGCTGGTGCTCGTTGTAGATGATGCACTGGCGGCAGCGCTCAGCCTTTTGGGCCGGGGTGAGCTTACTGTTGCGGGGGATGTACTGAGCGGCTGCGATGGCGTCCTTGGGAATTGCCTTTCCGCTCAGGGCGCTACTGATCACCGACTCTTCGCACATACAGCCGACTCGTTCCTTCCAACAGGTGCGCTGGCTGTGGTAGATCGGGCACTGTTCGCGGACGAACTTGCGGCAATAGGGGAGCTGCCAGCACTTGCCCATGAGCACGTTCTTGACGTCTCGTTCTTCCTTGACGCCCTTTCCATACCGCAGGGAATCGCTCCGGGCGCCTTGTTGGATGCGGGTGCGGACACGCTGGACGATATCCACCGCCAAGACTAGGATCGCGACCCCGCCCAGGACGGTGCCCCCCGACTGAAGAGCTTGGGCGGCAAGAGCGGAGCCCTGAGTGAGCTGTCCGTCGCTGAACGCCGCTGGACCCCACAAGGGTGCGGCGTAGAGCAACGCCGCCGCGATGAGCAAAAGGATTCCCAGGACCTCCTCGGTCCAAAAGAGGAATGCCGCCGCCGCGCTCGCAGCAAAAACGGCCGGCAACAGCACTTGGCGGAAGAGCCCAACCATCTCGGTCTGCCGCTGGATGCTCAGCTCATTCGCCGACCCGAAGGTCGCCATGTAGTAGACCAAGAAACCCGTGCTAGTGATCGCCCCGAGGACCCCAGTCCAAAAAACAAAACGTGCCAACCCCTCAAGGAAGGAAAAGAGCAGATCCCCCGTCTCGCGTTGGGGGCCATATCCACGAGGAGTTGACATCGTTTGTGTTCTGAAAGGACGTTACTTCTTGCTGACGCGTTCTACATAGGCGTCGGAGCGGGTGTCGATCTTGACCAAATCGCCTTCATTGATGTGGAAGGGCACCTGAACGACCGCTCCGGTCTCCAGAGTGGCCGACTTGGTGGCTCCACCGCTGGCCGTGTCGCCCTTGATGCCAGGCTCGGTTTCGGCGATCAGCAGTTCGACGGTGTTGGGGAGTTCGTAGCCGAGGGCTTCGCCATCGACGACGAGGGACTGGACTTCCATCTCTTCCTTCAGATATCGAGCCGCAGATCCGACCGTGGCGGCAGGGACTTCGAACTGCTCGTAGGATTCCAGGTCCATGAGGGTCAGCTCATCCCCGGTGCGATAGAGGAACTGGAGCTTCCTCTTTTCCATGTAGGCGTCCTCAAACTTCTCACCGGATCGGAAGGTCTTCTCGATGGTGTTTCCGGTCTTGAGGCGCTTGAGCTTGGTCCGGACAAAGGCTCCGCCTTTGCCGGGCTTTACGTGCTGAAACTCGAGAATCTGGTAGACGTCGCCGTCGATGTAGATGGCAATGCCATTTTTGAAGTCGCTGGTGTCAATAGCCAAGTCGGGTTACTCCTAAAGTTACTTTTGATTGTGACATAGGGCCGCTGGACCCATGAATTCTGCGGGCCCAATGGCCTCACGGAGGGTCACGTCCGGCAGGGTGCGGTTGTTGTCACAACAATAAATCTTGCCGCGATACCGGTGAGAATACCGGCTCGATCTTAACATTTTCTTAATCATTCGAGTTCAAAATGTTAAGGAATCGAGGAAGTTTCTCAGATTAACTTGCTGAGGCACTTTTTCAAGTTCGTTTAAGAGGAGAAGAAGTAAATGAAGAAGATTCTTGGCCTTAGCCTTTTGACTCTGGCAGCGTCGGCTGTCTTTGCCGCGCCGCTCACCCCCGGCAACCTGTTGGTCGTCCAAGTTGGCGAAGATGGACGCGCTACCGCTCCGAGCAGCACCGGAACCCAGGTTTACATCAAGGAATACACCACGGCCGGTGTCCTTGTCCAATCGTTCCCGCTCGAAACGACCACCGCTCCGCGACTCGTTAACAGCGGAACCGCCACCTCGGCGCTCCAAATTTCTGGCTACCTCGGCAACTACGCCATTGCCGGTTATGATGCCGCTCTCGGGACGACTGGAATTGCGACCAGCGCTTCGGCCTCGGTGAACCGCGTTGTGGCTGTCCTCAAGAACGATGGCACGATTAGCTACACGGCTTTGTCCGATGCTTATGACGGCAACAACATCCGCTCGGCGGTCAGCGACGGAACCAACATCTGGATGGCCGGAACCGCCGGTACGGGTCTGCAAGCCACCGCTGGTTTCCGCCACGCGCTCGTGGGAGGCACGACCTCGATCGCGGTGAATGACCCCACCACGACGGTGAACAACACCCGCGTCATCAACATCTTCAACGGTCAACTCTACGGCGGATCCGGATCGGGCCTGCTGAACGGCGTTGCCGCCATCGGAACTGGTCTTCCGACCGTCACGGGTCAGAGCGTGACGGCTCTGCCGAACCTGGTTGATCCGGTCAACACTCCGACTCCTTCTCCGTACGATTTCGCTTTTGCCGATGACGGAAACACGATCTACGTGACCGACGACCGCATCCAAGCAAGCGGCGGCGGCCTTCTGAAGTACACCTTCGATGGCACTCAGTGGAACTTCCAGTACCGACTCCAATCCGGTCTTCCGGCTACCAACGCAGCAGGGACGAGCTTTGCCGGAACTCGCAGCGTCGATGTGGTGGAGTCGGGTAGCGACAACATCATCTATGTCGTGAGCGCAAACCAGAACTCGGGTACCGCCCTGGTCAACACTTCGGGCGTCTATGTCGTCACCGATACCGGTGCCCTCAGCGCGTTCACCCAGGTCGCTAATTCGGCCCTGAACACCAACTTCCGCGGCGTGGAAGTGGTTCGCGAAGCGGCCCGAGTCGTTAGCGGCGTCGTGACCTTCGACAACGGCTACATCGGCACCGATCTCGTTAACGTGACCTTCGAAGTCACCGACGGCTCGACCACCCAAACCGAAGTCATCGCAATCGACCCGGCGACCGGAACCTACTCGTTCCCGGTTGACTCGGCAATCACCGCCTCCAGCGTGGACGTCTTCGCCAAGGCTCCGACCCACCTCCGCCTGCTCAAGGCCGGATATAGCGTCGGCTCGCCGGCCAACTTCGCCCTGATCAACGGCGACGTGGATGCTGACAACTCGGTCACGATCTTCGACTACATCGAGCTCTCTGGTTCGTTCGACTTGAACGTCGGGGACAGCGGTTTCGTCGATGGCGCCGACCTGGACAAGGACGGAAGCGTCACGATCTTCGACTACATCATCCTCAGCGACAACTTCGACAAGAGCGGCGACTAAGCTCGCCGACTTTGGTCGAAAAAGGCAACGTGGCCCCGGAGCGATCTGCTCCGGGGCCACGTTGTTCCTTTGGGAAGGGTCCGTTCGGCTTACTCGCCTTCGGGCAGAGCCTGAGTCGTCGCTAGTTCGATCTCGACCTTGCGGCTGGTCGGCTTGAGTTCTGCCTGGCGATCGACCCGAACGGTTAGCAAGCCGTTCTCGAGGGTTGCCCGCACGGTCGATGGATCGAGCTCCCGAGGGAGTCGAATTGATCGGACGACCTCTCCGCTCGCCAATTCTCGGAGCAGAACCTTGTGGTTTTCTCCTTGAACCGGAGATGGGAGTTGACCCCGAATGCTTAGCATGCGGTCGGTCACCTCGACGGTGAGTTGGTCTAGCGTCATTCCCGCAGCTTGGGCACGGATCACCCAGCCTTCGCCGGTATCCACGATATCAAGCGGCAGGGAGACCCCGGCCGGGACCGTTGCCGTCGGGCCGGTAAAAATGCCGTCGATCATCCGCTGTACGCGGTCCATTTCCATGATGGGATCCCATCGCACAAGTGTCTTCATGTTTCTCCTTGTCGCACTTTTTGAGTGCTTACGCATATTATTACATTAGTCTTAGGCTATCAAGTTCCCATTCTGGAGAGATTTTCTGTCGCTGGCTGGGAGAGTTGGGTACCTTTCAAGACGATCCCGATGCCCCCGTAGCTCAGTGGATAGAGCAACCGCCTTCTAAGCGGTTGGTCGCTGGTTCGAGTCCAGTCGGGGGCGCTTCTCAAAACAAAAAGCCGCCTTGGCCGGTGAGCGACGCAAGGCGGCGATGAGGAGTGACAAAGAAAGCCGCTATTGCCGGCGGATCGGGGTGCGAGTCCCGTCTCGGGGGGACTGACTGGGCACGCGTGGAAATCCCGCACGCTGCATCCCCGAGCTAAAGAATGGGTGGCTCATCGCCATCCGCCGCACAAATCCGTCGCGATGGTTTTCGATGGCGGCCTGGGCCATCCCGAGGTCGATCCCGATGACGTCAGGACCGATCCAGTTGCGGTGGGGGTTCAAGGCATTGCTAAATCCAAACCGCCCATAGGCTCCCGGGTACTTGGTGGCCATGGAATTCAGGGTTGGTATCACGATTTCGGGGGTGAATTCGATGCTGGCGGCCACTCCGGTCGGAGAAACGGTGCCGTTGTCTTCTCCCCATCCCGGTGCCCCAAAGGCTCCGTAGCCGTCTGGGTTGTCGCATGCGTTCAGGCCCCAAAAGAGCGGACCGTAATCCTTGAATCCTTTCGGGTTCTGGATGCAGTATTCGCGGTTGGCTCGGGTCATCTGCTCGCTTGATTGCCAGTAGTCCCAGCCCAAGGTGTCCTTGCGGTTCTTGAGGTGCAAAAAGGCGTGGGACATCTGGTGCATGAAGATGGGCCCACCTGCGATCATCCGGAATCCGCGATACTCAACCACTGGCCGACTCCAACCGGTCCAGAGCGTGCGAGGATAGCTGGGGTTGGCGCCAAGGGCCAAGATGTAGAGCATCATGTGCTCGCAATAGCTTGCCCAGCGGTGAGGGATCCAACCCGTCTCGGGTCGCCAACCATGCGAAAAGGTGGTGGAATTGGGCAGTGTGCCGCCATTAGTCAGCATCCAGTTCCAATCCACCCTCGCCAAGATGGCGTCCACCGAAGCGCTGAGGGTTGGATCCTTGAAGTATTGCCGCGCGACGATTGCCCCCGAGAGGAAGATGGCGGTATCGATGCTTGATACCTCGCTCTGCCACACCCGGGTGCCGGTCTTCCAATGGAAGAAGTGATAGAACCAGCCCTTGTGGTGGGGAGCTTTCTCGAGCGTCTGCCTGGCAATCAGCCGGGCCCGGTTCAAAGCGTTGGAACGGTTGTGCCATCCGCGCTCGGCTCCGACTGCGGCACTGATCAACGCGTATCCGTTGCTCGCGATGCTGCAAACCTCGTAGTTGTCGCGGTCGGTAAGGTTAGCCGCTCGGTCCTTGGTGAATCCACTCGTCGGGTCGGTCTGGGTCCAGAAGAACAAAGCTGCCCTTCGGGAGAGATCATCAAGCAGAGCTTGCCCCTGGGGCGGGGCAGCCTGACCGACGGCGATGGCGGCAACGAGACTGGTGATCATGATTAAGGGAGCCGGTTGATCTTTTGGCGGAGGGTGACGCAGAAGGTCTCCATCCAGCCGAGAGTTTGGGTCGTTCCGTTGATGTTAAAGGATAGGTTGGCTGGGTCGTATTGCCACATGTTCTCACCGCCCGTGGGGGCTGGGCAGGTGTCAAGAAGGTTGGTGAACTTGGCATGTCCGTCGGCGAAGATCAGGCTCATGGCCCGGTTGTTTCTCTTTCCACCGGCCCAGTTAGTATCGGCCCATCCGTTTTCCTTCCACAAGAATGCGATCCACGGTCCGTAGTCGGGGAAGAAGTCCTTGTTTTCACCGATCACCAAGGCATTGGCGGGTTCGTTGATCTGGCTCACACCGTAGTCGCCCTCGTCTTGCCATCGGCCGGTCTTGTGGAAGGCCCGGTAGTAGAAGTAGCCCCGGCGGAACTGTGGCTTAGGGGGATTGTTTCCGTTGAAGGTCGGTACCCCGTGCTGATCGAAGAACTG
The DNA here is from genome assembly GCA_002343825.1 of Chthonomonas sp. UBA2391. GTDB lineage: Bacteria > Armatimonadota > Fimbriimonadia > Fimbriimonadales > Fimbriimonadaceae > UBA2391. The sequence continues at coordinate 22,263 of DDSL01000134.1, read as the reverse complement.
CGCAGCTGGATTTACGCTGTCTCGAAAGATGTCGGAGTTCTTCGTGTAGATGAAGATGGCGTGCTTCCAGGTCCGGACTCCGGCATCATGTCGAATTTTGGGAAAGAGATCGTCGTTGGAGTCGATATAGAGTTGGAGTCCAAGCCCGATCTGCTTCATGTTGCTCAGGGTGACCGTGCTCTTGGCGGCCATCTTGGCTTGGGCAAAAACGGGGAAGAGAATGGCGGCCAAGATCGCAATGATGGCGATTACGACCAAGAGCTCGATCAAGGTGAAGGCTTTGCTTCTTTGCATCGCAGGGGTCTCCATGGTGATAGTGTTTAGGTTAGATCGGGGGCTGGTCCGGTGGACGAGCGAATGTCGAGGGTCAGGGGAAAAATCTGTTGTCGCTGGCGGATGTCTTCACCGTTGATTCGGGCCACGAGCATCTGGGTTGCGGCCCGGGCAATCTCTTCGATGGCTTGCTTGACGCTGGTGAGGCGGGGCGAGCAGAGCTCCGAGGAGGGAAGGCTATCGAATCCGACGATGCTGACGTCACGCGGGCACTCAAAACCAAGCTCTTTGAGGCGCCCCATGACGGGGTAGGCCACGTCGTCGGACCAGATGAAGAAGGCAGTTGGGCGATCGGGCCGCGCCATGAGATCATCCAATCCTCCCAACGGGCTGTCGGGGGTGGGAATCGCAAGAACGTGATCCTCGCGGCAGGCAATCCCATTTGATTCTAGGGCATCGCGGTAGCCGTTGAAGCGATCGTTGGAGCTGGTGGATTGATGCGAGCCGCGAACCATGCCGATTCGACGGTGTCCCAGCTTGATCAGGTGGTCGGTTGCGATCTGACCACCCATGTAGTTGTCGGAATCGACAAAGCAGGCCCGGGGGTCGTAGTTCCGGGTGAAAAAGAGAACGAATGGGAAGCCCCGGTTGATGAGTTGTTGAACCATCGGGTCGTTCCCATCGCGAAGAACGAGCGCGCCGTCGACGCGGCCATCGAGGAGCTGATTCAGCTCTTGATCTACCGTCTCGGTTGCCTTGGTGTGGAGCATCAGGTCAAACCCTTCCACAACGGCAGCCTCGCAAACGCCGCGCATGACGTCGCTGGTAAAGCTCGACCAATGCGAGAAGTAGCTCGCGTACTGGAAGACCACCGCGATGGTTCCTGAGCGCTGGTTCACCAGCATGCGGGCGACTCCGCTGGGCCGGTAGCCAAGCTCTTCGGCGGCCTGCAGGACCCTGGCTCGGGTCTCTTGGCTGATCCGCACGTCAGCGTCTCGACCATTCAGGACATAGCTCACGGTGACTTTACTCACCATCGCTTTCTTTGCTACATCCTGGATTGTGGTCCGACTCTTCATCGTGCTGAACCGTTTCAGTAAGTATAACACGGGTCCCGCAGAAACCCAAGGAGAATTTTCCGTTTGAGGCGAAAAACTCAACTTCGACACTTGGAAATCCGTGGTGACCCCTGTATAATGAGGGTAAAGCTGAACCGATTCAGCAGCTCGATCTCAAGCTCAACGAAGAGGAATATTGATGAAAACCGAAAAGCTCGACCCCAAGATGATCGCCGCCCTTGCCGCCTTGGTCATCATTCTGGCCCTGGGTTGGATCTGGAACTCGAGCCGTCCCCCGCAGTCGCTGGAAGACGCCGGAATCGGGACCCCGGCCAAAGCCGGGGGCGGAGTCGATCCAAACGCCTACGGCAATAGTGCCGACGCCGCCAACCGACCCGCCGGGAACTAGCTCCTACGCTCCGCGTACGATTTCGATTTCCCCGCCATGGGCCAGAACCTCGCGGGGGATAAACGTGGTTTTGACTTCGCCGTTCAGTCGAACTGATTGGATCGGACCGACCCCTGTAGAGCGAATCGACAGGACTCCCCCCCCAAAGCGCCGCTGATAGGACCATTCCTCGAACTCGGAAACGCAGTCGCTCAGGGTGACTCCCGCTCTCGTTACCTGAACGCCGAGCAGGGCTTCTTTTGCGACTCGCACCATCCAAGCCGACGATCCGGTGTACCACGTCCAGCCGGCCCGCGCCTCGTAGGGTGAATCAGGTCCGTCCACGTTCCCGGGCATCACATAGGGTTCGGCCGCATATCGCTCGGCGCGTTCCTGGTCCTTGGCCGGGAGCATCGCGCGATAGATTTCGAGGGCTTCGTCGAGGCGGCCCAGCTTGGCCTTGGCGAGTACGGCCCAGGTCGAGGCATGGGAGTAAACCCCGCCGTTCTCTCGCAGCCCGGGCGCATAGCGCGTGATGTAACCAATCGTGGGGTCGACCTCTCGATAAGCTGGGTCCAATAGAAGCGCGCCGTAGGGCTGCAAAAGTCGGTCGTCGACATGGGACATCGCCGATGCCACACGCTTGGGCGAGCCGATGCCGGTGAGAACCGCCCAGGTCTGGGGGTTCAAAAAGAGTTGGCCGTAACGATTTTGGTGGGATCCGAACGGCTCTCCGGTATCTCGATAGCCCGCGACGTACCACTCGCCGTCCCACCCATGCGCTTCGACCGCTTGGCGGAGCTTTTCGGCTTCGCTCACGTACTTCGCGGCGAGTTCGCGGTCGCCAAGGTCTTCGACGAGTCGTGCCCATCGCTGGAGGATCTCGAAGAGGAACATCGCTAGCCAGACGGATTCACCCTTCCCGAGGAGGCCGGCGTGGCTAAGCCCATCGTTCCAGTCTCCCGACCCGATCAGGGGAAGCCCACGCTCGCTCCGACGCGAGAGGGCGAGGGCAATCCCCCGCTCGGCGTGGTCCCTCAGGGTTCCCGAGGCGCCGAAGTCCTCGGTCTTTCGATCCAAAAAGCGAAGCTCTTTGTCGAGGCAAGCCAGATCGTTGGTCTCATCCAGGTATGCCAGCAGTCCATAAGCGAGCCAGAGGCAAGTATCGCTGTGCTTACTCGCGATATGGATAGGGAATCCGGGGTGCCACCAATGGCGAACCCCACCATCTTCGTACATCGCCTCGGCGTGGCGCTCAAGCTGAAGGAGCGTCCGCTGTGGGTCGCAGTCGAGCAGGGCAAGGCTATCTTGGAGTTGATCGCGGTAACCGTAGGCGCCGCCTTGCTGATAGTAGGCCGCGCGTGCCATCAGTCGTCCGGCGATCGTTTGGTAGCGGAACCAGTCGTTGGTGAGACCATTGATGAGGGGGTCTGGAGTCTGGATCCGGCCGAGACGCAAAGCGTCTTCCCAGCAGTCGATTGCTCTTTGTCGGCTCTTGACCGCCTCTTCGACCGTACCCCGGGTCGCTGCCGCCTGCGCCTGCTCGGCCGTTGGCTCGGCCCCGATGGTGTAGCACACGACCCTCGTTTCTCCGGGACCGAGGTTGACGTCCACTTGGATTCCGGCCATCGGGTCATCCCATCGGTCTGACCCCTCCAGCCCGTGGCCCTTCACCAGCGCATAGGGGGTTTGCGCTGAACCAAGAGGACCAAAGAATTCCGTCCGGCTGCGGTAGAAGGCCGAAGGTCGGGCCCCGGCGACCGCATGGAATGCGACATAAGGCAGCTCATCGACCTCGAAGGAATGCTCGTGGAGACCCGGGTGCTTCCAGGCCAGAATCGTGGATTGCTCGTTTTGGGTCTCGATAAAAAGTCGATGGAATTCCCGGTGCCAGTCCGTATTCCGACCGAGCTGCCAATCGAGGGAAGAGCAGAGAGCGAGCTCCACCGCTGTATCCCCGCGGTTCTCGATCTCGACGATCCAGTATTCGACGTTTTGCTCGGGATCGACGTGAAGACTATGGCGAGTGAAGATGCCCCCCACAAGTCGTTCGAAAACCGCATAACCCAGTCCGTAGCGAACGATCTCATGTTCGGCCTGCACGTCTGTCGGGCGATAAGTGGTCGACCAGATTTGGCCCCGGTCCTGCCGATTGACGACATAGAGAAAACGGCCGTGGGTATCGAGGGTGAGGTCTTGATCCCAGCGGGTCAGGCGTTGGAGTTGGCAGTTTTCGACCCAGCAGAATCCGCCCCCGAGATGGCTGAGGACCAGTCCATAGGAGTCGTTCGACATCACATGGGCCCACGGTCGGGGGGTCGCAATGTCGGTGATCACGAACTCCCTTCGATCCCAATCGAAGTATCCGTAGCGATGGTCGAGTTGATGCAGTGAAGAGAGGCTAGCCATTGGAAATCTATTGGGAGGTGCCCGGCCAGAGCTCGATGCGGAGGCTTGCCGGAAGTCGTTCGACGCGGACGCTCGATTGGTTGGTCTCAATCGACCGACCTGGGAAGAATACTTGGAACCCGCCTTTCGGACTCGCCGTGCCTTCTAGGTCGATCAGGACGGTGTTGCCCTCCTGTCGGGCCCTGACGGAGAGTTCACCGAACCACGTCGTGAGCTTTTTTGCGCCCACGCCGTTGCCCGAGAGGAGCCATTGGCTCGGGATGCCCCTGAGCACCTGAAGGGACTCTGTTTCGGGGTCCTCATAGACGAAGAGTTGACGGATCGCCTTGATCCATTCGCTCCCGACCCAAGTGTGCGGCATGTCCCCGATCCAGAGGCCTCGACCTCGATCGAAATGGACGATTTCGGCCCAGTGATTCCAGCCGCTCGGGAGCGAATCGCGAAGGAACCACTCCATCAGCGCGTGGGCTCGATCGATCTCGCCGAGCCGGAGCATTGCATTGACCACCCGGATCTCGTAGGGCGTGTAGTCCCGATAGGGTAGCCGGCCATCTCGCCGATCGGTGAAGAATTGCCAGTACCGCTCGAATGTGTTTTCGAGCAGGTCTTGGGGAACGGACTTGGATTCGATGCAGGGCGAGAGTGCGACCGCTGTGGAGGTGGCGTCGAAGTCTCCGAGCTCCACACAACCTGGAATGTAGTCGATCCCGTGATAGAGCATTGAGATCTCAATCGACCGGCGGACATCACGCCGCAGCTCGTCGAGCTTGCGCTGCCATCGGGCTTGATCTTCTGCGTGGCCCAGCTCTCCCGCGATCAGGACGGCCTCGCGCAACCCTCGGAGCAAGAAGAAGTCATCCCAAAAGCTATGCATCGGCTTGGCCGAATAACCTTCGTGGCTGATGCTGGCCGGAGCGAGACCCGCGAATCCACTTTCGAGTCCCAGCTTTGGACGGTGAACTTCCGTCTCCCCAGTGAGTTGGATGATGAAGTCGGCCACCCGTTTGGCGGTCGGATAGTGGCGTTCGAGCAGCTTTCTGTCCCCATTGTGCCGGAAGGTTTCTCCGAGCAGGTAGAGAAATTGCCCATGACTGTCGTGCTCAGGAACGGGGTCGGCTCCGCGCCGATCGACGACGCAGGGCACGTATCCATCTTCGCGGACAAAGGGAGCATAAAAGTCCAACAGCTCAATGGCAGGGTCGAGGACCCCCCAGGCAGCCAGCGACGACGCGGTCATGCTTCCGTCGCGAATCCAGGTTCGCTCGTAGCTGCGGGATCCGGGTTGGATCCGCGGCCCATCTCGATTGATCAAGACGTAGGCGACGTTGGACTTCAGCACTTCCGCATACTTGCGGGCCACGGGTGGGAGATCGAGCTGGATCGAGCTAAGTCGCTCGGTCCAGGCGTCGACGGCCTTTTTGTGCTCTTGCGCAAACTGCTCGGCCGAGACCGGGTCCCCACCCCAACTGGCGACGAAGACGCGGGCTTCCCCAGGTTTCAAGCGGAACCGATGGTCGGCGATCCCACTCGCCGCCGAATCGGGGTCGGAGACTTCCTGAGTGCGACCGAAGCGGCCCTGAGTCCACGCCACCCCAGCCTCGCCGGAGAGGAACGAGCAAGCGCCAATACGCTGCGGACGAGGGCTTAGATGGACCTGATCTTGGTGTTCCAAGATCCAGCCGCTTCCGTTGCACCGGAGATGTTCGATCGGAGCGAATCCCCCGACCATGTTGAGACCCTGCCAGGCGGGGTTCACCTGAACCGGCCGAAGGGCGATAGCGAAGTCGATGTCGGCCTGCTCCGAGGAGGTATTGGAGACGGTGTAGCGCACCGCAAACCGATCTGGCGAGCCCTCCAGGGCGAGGGGCTCCACTGTGAGGGTTGTCGGTCCGTGGGTGTGAGTCGTCTTGGGGAGGGGAAGGTATCCGTTCAACAGCTCGGATTTCGAGCTTTCAAGGTTCCGGGGGCTCCACCTTCCGTTCACCCGGAGGAGTGGAGCGAGCATCGGGCGCCCCTTGCCCAACTCGACCTCGCCGGCCTCGTTGAAGAGGATCTCGTTCTCGCTGGGGTCGGTCCCGACCACCGTGAAGAAGATTTGTTCGCCGGTCAGGTGGCTCGGCCAAGCACCGGTAGGGCTGTCTTTGGCGAGGATCTCCAGCCATCGGTTGGGGTCCGAGGCTGCGCCATAAGGCAGGATCTTAATCTCTTGAACCCGCCCTGATGTCGATTCGGCGACGAGTTGTTTGGCCGTTAGGCCGGGTGTTGGCAGCACGAGGGTGGCATCCGGATTTTGGATCTCGCGGACGAGCTCTCCGTCGGCCAGGAGCGTGAGCTTGCCGTTCTCGATGGGTCGATCCAGATGGACCCGGATCGCGCCAATCTCTTGGGTGCCTTCAAGTTCAGCCGACCAAGTGCGACCGGGCCGGGTCTCGGTCAGCCGAATTTGATCGGAGAAGGGTGCCGGGGCGGGCAAGGGTCGAAAGGTGAGATTTCGGATTTCGACTCGACCTCTGCCTCCTTCTCGGGCCGCAACCCCGAACTGGAAGCTGCTGATACGTTTCAGCGGTCCAGAGTCGGGACCCCAGGCAAAGACGAAGTCGCGCTTCTGGAGTCGAATCCGGTTCCACTCGGTCGGCCAACGGTAGCCAATCTTTTTGACCCACCAGACGATGTCCCCCGATGGATCGTTGAGCTTGAACTCAAAGTCATTGGCCGGGCTCTCGGCTCGCAAGTCGAATTCAAAGACGAAGTTCTCGGGGAGGTCAACAGCGAGTGGATGCTCGGCCAACACGTAGCCGTTTCTATTGTTGAAATCGTAATCCAGCCGCAGATCGGGCCCGGCCCCACCGATCTTGAGGTCGACCCCCTGGCTTGTCAGAGATTTCCAGCTCCCTTGGGCGGGAAAAGTGATCGGGTCTTTGTTCACGAGAAGGTTGGTAGCGAGAATCCAGGAGAGCATGAGCGGGCACGATCAAGCTGTCCGCCCCCGGCCTCGGAAGCGGACGTGCGAAGGGAGTCAGGCAATGAAGACGGAAGGGTCTCCACCCCAGGAAGGATCCCGAGGTGGAGACGCGGCGATTAGTTGTCGCCGGACTCGTCGAAGTTATTCGACAAGATGATGTAGTCGAAGATCGTGATCGAACCGTCTCGATCCAGATCCGCGTCGGCGTTGTATCCCGAATCGCCTTCAGCCAAATCGAACGAGTTGCTCAGGTCGATGTAGTCGAAGATCGTGACTGTGTTGTCACCGTCCACGTCTCCGTTTCGCGCTGAGATGTTCACCCCGGAGGCGCCCGACGCTGCGATGTTGACGTTCGCGACCACCTTTCGGAGGTGAGTCGTTCCCTTGAGGGCGATATCGTAAACGCCAGGGGCGACGGTCGGCTTAAAGGCATAGCTGCCATTTGCCTTGAGCGTTGCGGTCGTCGTCTGCAGCGCGGTCGTCGAGCCCGGATTGCGGACTTCCACGGTCACCTGCTCGCCGGCCAAACCGGGGAGGTCACCCAACAGAGCGGTACCCTTCACGGCCGGATAGGGGTTGATTTCGATGTCGGTCGCGGTCATGCTCGCGCCCGGATTCGGTCGAACGATCTGCAGGTAGGCCCCAAGTCGAGAACCAGCCTTGAGTCCGTTGGTGCCGAAGTCATAGAGCGGGACCACGTTTTCGAGTGTTAGCGGGAAGCTTTCCAGATCGTTGTAGATCCACACCCACTTGTATTGGTTGTCGGTGTCCTTGAAGTACCGGGCACCCATGGTGACGGTCGATCCGAGTTGGTAGCTCACTCCTTGTTGGGCGGTGAAGCTATAGAAGGGAATCGGAGTTCCGAAGGCTGCGACTTCACCATCGGGGGTGATGATGTATTGGACTTCCGAGATCCAGCCACCGTCGATCGGGAAGTTGAAGAAGAGACCCGCTTCACTCCGGCGAGGGCTGGTCCCGTTGCCATCTTCGAGCTTCATCTTGACCTTGAATTCAAAGGTGTCTTCGCCTCCAGAAAGCTCATAGGCATTGGTATTGACACCGTCATTCACGGCGAGTCGCCAGATGTGGCGGTTGGCCCAACCTGTCTCTCCACCCACGTTGTTGTCGGCCATGAAGACCGAGTTGGGAAAGTCCACGATCTGAACAAAGTTCGAAGTTGGGACATCGTTAAAGACGCGCTCGAAGACTCGGGCTGCGTTGATCTGCGTGACGTCAGCGTGGGCAGCCACCATCGCCCCCATGACCATCATCGTCGACATTGACCGAAGGTTTTTCATGTTCGTTACCTCGCCGCCACCGGTTCGTCAAGCGATCTTGTCTTTTTGCCGACAAGATCAACATTTGCTTGCTGAACCGATTCAGCAACTACTTCCTTAATCTATCACATCCTGGCCTAATTGCCAAGGCATCTGGGCATTTCCAGACAAATCAAGTATTCCTAACAGGGTGTCTTCTGGCAGTTGACGTGGGGGCGCCTGGACACCAGGAGAGGTGGGTTTTCCAAAAAGGAGGTGAACACCTTGAACTTGACCACAATCATCCGAGGCTTTGGGCTCCGCGAGGCGGGGAGCGTCAGCGGAGATGCCTCGACCGCGATTTTGTCCGGTCCCACTGAGCGACAGCGAACCGGCATTGAGATTCACAACCCCGATCTGGGGCTCGATCTTTGGGTTCGCGCCGTAGCCGAAGGGGCTCCCGCGCCCACGATCAGCGCCACCGATCGCGACTTCATTGTTCGGCCCGGAGCAACCTTGTTGCTGGCCTATGGTCCCGAAATCGCGCTCTATCTGCAAAACAGCTCGGGCGGCCCTACGACTTCGGGTTACGTTGCCCGGGAGGTGCTGAGTTGAGCTGGGCCGGTGGACTTGAAGTCGCGATGCCCAGTGGACCGGCGGGTCTCCAGAACATCGACCGAGGTCTTCGCAATTGGAGATTGGCCCGGGGGCTTGCCTCAGCCGTTACGGCCGGGACCGGCTTTGGCGGAATCGACGTTGTCCTCTTGGGCGATTCCATCGGCTTTGGATTTAAGTCGGTGTCGCCGTTCTACGATGGTTGGTTCCATCGCCTCAAGGTCCTGGTCCAGTCGGCCTTGAACCCGGCGGGAGTGACCGGCGGCTACGGATTCGTCCGGATAGGATCGGGTGCCGACCGGCGGCCTCCCTTCATGACCTCGGCCGGGACGGTTAGCGATGGAAGCAGCAACGACGGATCGGGTGGAGCCTGGGTTTCGTTGCCCGTCTCGTCGGGAAAGGCAAACCGCGTGACCCTCGCCTTTGATGGCACCTCGCCGATACCTCGGCAGAAGAATCAGGCGACCCACGTGGAGATCGTCTTCACCAAGGCGCCCAATGCAAACTCTGATGCCCTTTATGACCTCGGGACCACGGACCCAGCCGGAGGGAATGGGAATGTGCTGGCGAGTCAGCTGATCGATACCAGTGCGGTGGCCCAATCCAACGGTCACCGACAGCTGCTCACGGGTCTTAACAAGAACGGGCCGAACTTTCTCCAGATCGCCAGCGGACCTACTTCTGGCGGGCTGGGGCTCTATCTGGAAGGAGCTATTGCCTATTGCGACGACTACGACCGTGGAGTAAGGTTTCACAACTTGGCCGTGCCTTCGGCGGTCACCACTTGGATCGCTCCGCAATCCAACAAGCTCCTGACCAATGTGGGCCGATGGTGTACCAATTTGTCCGGCGCCACCCGGGCCAAGCTCTACATCATTGCGCTTGGAGCCAACGACATGGGGACGGGGGCTTCGCCAAACGTGACCTCCGCCGCCTATCAGGCGAACTTGGCCGCACTAGCGGACCATATCCTGAGTCAACCGACCAAGCCGTCGGTGATGTTCGTGATCTTTCCGATCCGGGCTGATGGAGGCGGCGCGCTCTTCACTCGGACCGCCAATCGGCCTGAAGACTACATTCGGGCGGTCTATTCGGTGGCGGCGACCCGACCCGACACCTGCGTGGTGGACCTGCAGACGGGGATGGTGGGCTCGCCCTACTACCGCACCGCGATCGACAACTCGTATCTGGCGGCGACCACCACCCATGGATGGCACCACGCCGACCTAGTACACCTAGGCGAGGGAGCCCAAGATTCTCTGGCTAGGTTGTTGGCCGAACTGCTGCTCTAAAGTCGCTGAATGACGTCCTCGGTGCTGATGGGCATCGGGGGCGTCATCGTCCGACCTTCTAACGTGAGGACCTGCTGATGGACGATCTCTTTGAGTTCCTTGACCTCTTGCCGCAGCGCGAGGATCTGGTTGGCCAGATACGGGTCGGTCTGGTTGGGCTGGTTTTGCCGCATGATCTCGGCCATTTTGCGCTGGTGGCTCGTCAAGATCCCGGCGATGGGCATTCCAAAGATCATAACGATTGCGGTAAGCGGTATTAGAATTTCGAGATCCATCGAAAGCTTCCTTAAACTTCTTTGATTGTAGCTCTAAATTTTCTGAATTGTTGTGTTGAGGTGACTTTGGACCCAAGTAGGTCCATTTCAACCGACGGGGATCTTCACTCGTTCGATCGCTTCGCGGACCGTGAACCGCTTCTCATAGAACGCCTTACCCACGATGGTTCCTTCCATCCCGATCTCGGCCAGTCGGTCAAGGTCCTCCAGAGTTGCCACCCCACCGCTCGCGATCACGGGAATTTCGACCGACTCCTTGAGGGCCTTAAGGGCCTCGAGGTTGGGGCCGCTCAGGGCTCCATCGGTCTGGACGTCGGTAAAGATGATCCGTTTGCAGCCCATCGATTCCATCATCCGGGCGAACTGCACCGCCGTGCAACCCGAGTCTTCGGTCCAACCGTGGATGGTCACCTGACCGGCACGAGTGTCGATCCCGGCCACGATCTTGTTGCCCATGCGCCCAAAGAGGTCGCTCGCGAGGGCTTGGTCTTGCACGAGCTTTGTTCCGACCACGACCCGCTTGGCTCCGAGTTCGAGCGCAGCGCGGGCGCTCTCGCAGGTCCGGATTCCGCCGCCGAATTCCACTTTGAGTTGGGTTTGGGTCACGATCTCGTGGAGCAGGTCCAGGTGCCGAGGTTCCCCCGACTTGGCCCCGTCCAGATCGACTAGGTGGAGCCACTCGGCGCCTTCGGCCTCAAATCGCTTCGCCATCTCGACGGGATGAACGTCGTAGGTCGTTTGCTGGTCAAAGTCGCCTTGATAAAGGCGAACACATTTGCCGTCGCGCAGGTCAATTGCGGGAAGAATCAACATGAGAGAAAGTTTTGGAGCATCCGGAGTCCCGGAGCGCCGCTTTTTTCGGGGTGAAACTGGGTCCCCCAAATCTTGCCTTTTTGGATCGTCGCGGGAAAGGTGATCCCATGGTCGCTGGTGGAGGCGATCACGGCCGAATCGACCGGATCGCAATACAAAGAATGGACGAAATAAACCTGCTCACTGGTCGAAATCCCGCTATGCAATCCCTCGGATTGCCGAATTTCTAGCTGATTCCAACCCATGTGCGGGATCTTGATGCCCTCCGTCTTCACCAGATAGCGTACTTGACCAGGCACCAACCCAAGGCCAGCAAATTCTCCTAATTCCTCGCTTTGTTCAAAGAGTAGCTGCATCCCCAGGCAGATGCCCAAAACGGGGTGACCCGCGGCCGCGAACTCGCGGATAGCAGGGGCAAGGGGCCCAATCCGCTCCATCGCTGCGCCGAAAGCGCCCACCCCCGGGATAATCAGCCGGGTCGCGCCGCGCAGATCGGTTTGGATCGCGGGATCGGCACCAAGAGCCCTTAATGCACGCTCGACGGACCGGAGATTGCCCATACCGTAGTCGAGAATGACGGTCAATCGATCCTGCCTTTGGTGCTTGTTCCCGACCGGCCATCGACTCGGCGGACGGCTTGGCGGATCGCCTGGCCAAAGGCCTTGAAGATTGCCTCGGCCTTGTGATGGTCGTTCTCGCCGGCTTCGATCCGGATGTGGGCGTTGATCCCGGCATGAAGGCAGAGGGCTCGGAAGAACTCGTGGACGTTTTGGGTGCTGAGCGTGCCCAGTGAATCGGTGGTGAAGTTGGCGGAGAAAATGCAGTGGCCGCGTCCAGAGATATCGAGAGCGACCAGGGCCAAGGCTTCATCCATCGGAACGTGGGCATGGCCATACCGCTCGATCGGGTCGCTCTCGGCAAGAGCCTGGCGGATGGCCTGACCGAAGACGATGCCGACATCTTCCACCGTGTGGTGGTCGTCGATGTGCAGATCTCCGTCGGCCTGAACCCCAAGGTCGAGGTGGCCATGGAAGGCCAAGAGGGTGAGCATGTGGTCAAGGAATCCGATCCCGGTGCTGATATCTCGCCGGGTCCCTCCATCGAAGTCGAGGACCACGCGGACTCGGGTTTCTTTGGTCTCGCGTTCGACCTCGGCGTAGCGCACCTCGGGGACTCCCTTGCTCATGCCGTGAAGTTTACCGCTGGCCGAGATGGGACCTTGGTCCGGGTGCCGGGTCGAGTTGGCGTATCTTGAAAGAAGATGAGCGAGTTTCTCTTGCGCGATAGCCGGGCCGAGTGGCTCATTGACGAAGCCGGAGAACTGATTGGACCCTGTGGTCTTCCCGAACTCCTGACTCTGCTAGAAGAAGGCCGACTCTCGGGTCGTCAGTGGCTACGCCACGCTCGCACGACTCGTTTTGCGCTGTTGGGTGAAGTCCTCTTTGCCCAGGGCCTGATCAGCAAGGAGCGGTTCGAAGAGATCTTGCCCTCCAATCCACTTTCTCGGGATCAGCTCCAGGTTCCGGTAACCCTCGAACCACCACCCTCACCAGGCGGGAGCACTAGCGGCGTCGACTGGGGCCGTAGCTAGTCCGCGCTCATCGGTCTAGATTCGCTCGTACCGGGTGTTTCTGCGATACGGCTGATACCCGGCGTCCCGAATCACCCGGACGAACTCTTCTTCGCTCAAGATGAACTTGGACCCGGCGGCCGAGACCACGTTCTCCTCGATCATGATCGAGCCGAAGTCGTTGGCTCCATAGCCAAGTGCCAGCTGGGCGATCTTGGGACCCTGGGTCAAGATCGAAACCTGGAAATTGTCGATGTTGTCAAGGAAGATCCGAGAGACCGCCACGTTGCGCAGGTAGTCAAATCCGCTGGCTTTCACCGGGATCGCGAGGTCCGTTTCTTCGGGCTGGAAATTCCAACTGATGAAGGCGCGGAAAGGTGCGCATTCGTCCTGAAGATCGCGGATCCGGGTCATGTGCTCGACACGGTCCTCAAAGGTTTCAACGTGTCCGAACATCATGCTCGCCGTGCTTCGGATTCCCAGTGATGAGGCCGTTCTCATGCACTCCAGCCATTCATCCGTGGTGTCCTTGTAGGGGGCAATGATCTTGCGAACTCGGTCCACAAGGATCTCTCCGCCTGCGCCGGGGATGGAGTGGAGTCCGCTCTCCTTCAAGCGGGCCAGGCAGTCTCGCAGCGGGAGTTTGCTGATGTGGGCGATGTAGATGATCTCGGCCGGCGAGAGGGCGTGGAGGATGACGCCGGGGTAGGCCTCCATGATCTTGCGAAAGATCCCTTCGTAATAGTCGATCTTGAGCTTGGGATTGAGCCCACCTTGGAAGAGAATCTCGACGCCCCCCTTGGCCACGGTGTCTCCGACTTTGGAGAGAATCTCGTCATCGCTCAGCAGATAACCTTCGTAGTGCCCAGGGACTCGGTAAAAGGCGCAGAACTTACAACGAACCCAGCACACGTTGGTGTAGTTCAAGATGCGCCCGATGATGTACGTGACGTCCCGGCCCGGAGCCTTCTGTTGACGGCGGTGTTCGGCCATCGCGGCCAGCTCGATCAGGTTCGGGTGGTGATAAAGAGCAAGCGCCTCTTCGGGGGTAATCCGCTGATTTCCAAAGACCTTTTCGGAGATTTGGTCAATCACGGCAGGGGCAGGAGGGGCAATCACGCTCATTACTACGCGAAAGGATACCGAACTTTCACGAAATCCTGAAAGTTGAGTTCGATTCCCTCACCCGAGCTAGCGGAAGAAGTTGAACGATAGCTCCAGATCGAAACCTCGGGAACGGTATGCCCCCGAGTTGATCAGCGGGTCTCGGTTGTCGACATTTCGCAGGCGATAACTGGCGTTGAGGGCCAGATTGCTCCAGATCCGGTACTGGTAGGTCAGGCCCCAGTCCAGGCTGTTTTGGGGGAGGTAGCCGGTGCTCACCGAGGAGTTCCAGCTGAGGACCACCGAGTCCCGCTGACTCAGGAGGTAGCTCAGGCTCCCGTTGAGATTGTTTGAGTCCTGCTGAAAGGTGCTGTTGCCCCGGCTATCGAAGGCGCTCCAGCCCACCACGTAGCGGAGCCGGTCGGTCGGGGATCCCTCAAAGAAGAGGTTGAGAGCCCAGACCCCGGATCGCAACGGCGAATCGACGAAGGTCGTGCTACTTTCTTCTAGATTGGCCGTCACTTGGTTGCGCGAGTTAATGGCCCAAGTCGCTCCGGCCGACCACCCCCGCGTCTCGCTATTGCTACTCACCGAACCCGTCGATCGCAAGGACCGGTAGCCGACATAGCCGCTGAGGTTCTCGGCGAATCGGTAGGCCGCGTTCAGACTCCAGAGGATGGCGTTCGTCGCCCCAATCGTGCCCGTGGAGCCAGATCCCCCGCTGAATCCGTTTCCGTCGAAACCAGCCTGCCAACCGGTGGCGAACTGATCGAGGGTGGCGATGCTCCCCGAGTCGCTCAAGGTGTACCGGGCATCGACCTGGAGCCGATCATCCGGGATCAGATTCGCGCTCAGTTCGTAGTCGCGGCCTTGACCCCGCTTGCCTTTGGACTCAATCTCGACGAGGTTGACGTCGGCACCGAGGGTCAGAAAGGTTCGGATCTCGCCCTCTTCGCCTTCCTTGACGGGGCGCTTCCGCCATTGGGCCGTGTAGGCGCCGCCAAGTTGAAGCCCGAGGAGGTCCACGTCCGTTCTTTGGCCGTTCAAGTTCCGACTGACGGCCTGTTGGCGATTCAGTCCAAGCTTGTAGAGTAGCCGTGGGCCCGATCGTTGGGTGGTGACCAGGTCGGTGCTATCGAGCCGGGTCTGTGCAACACCCTGAAGGGTTCTCGATCGGTTGTGGCTCAATCGCCATCCGCCGGTTCCTTCGCTCGGTCGGTCGATCGTCAGGCGTTGGGAAACAAATCGCACCGGAGCCACGGTCGCCGTGATGCTGCGATTCGAGATACTTCGGTTCTCGTGGTCGAGCTGCACCTGAACCCCGCGACCGGTGTCGTAGGTCGCACTCTGGCTGAAGGCCTTCTCATTCCGGTTGAATCCCGTGGTTTCGATTGCGACATATCCGCTTGGAATGCTCACCGCTTGACTTCTGAAGCTCCAGGCACCCTTTCGATAGTCCAGCTCGACTCCCCGAGCGACCCCGCTCTGAGGCGTCACCCCCTTCAGTTTGCCCATGGCCTGGTGGAGCCTTATCTGGCCGTCGCGTCCCCCGCTTCCGATCGGGAGCGCATAGTCAATCCCCACGACCTCTCGGTCGCCGTCGACGGTGGCGCGGGGCTTGGGGGTGTAGACCACGTCGATGTTGTCGCTGGCGGGCATGAAGCGGTTGAAGTAAAAGACGGCCGAATTGAATTGGTCGAAGGTGTAATCGACCCCTCGGACCTGCAAAACCCCGTTTACGCGGATCGTGACGCTGGCTAGGTTGATCGGCTCGAACTGCAAAAAGTATGGGGTCGAAGGGGCACCAAAGCCCTGAAACTTCTCCAGCCGGCTGCTCGCCCCGCCCCCCGATCGCGCCTCTTGGCGCATCATCGTCAGGCCGATTTTGCCGACCTTGCCGCCGTCCAGCGCGAGACCCGCGCCATAGAGGCTTCCGCGCGTCTCGTTAAACCCGAAGGCCTCGTAGCTGACCAGGATCGTGCTGGTCACCGGCACCGTTTTGCCGACAAAGGTGATCGAACCCGCCTCGTAGTTGATGACGTAGTCGTCGCCAAGGGTCTGGGCTTGTCCGTCGAGGCTCACCCGTTCCGAGCCTTGCACCAGTTGGCTGTTCTGGATGTAGTAGGGCCCCGACGAGTTGTTCCCCTGGATCGTGACCGTCCGCGGGCTGCCTCGAACTTCACTGACCACCGTCCGGGCCTCAAGCCGACCCGACTTATAGCCGACCTGCAACCCGTTCAAGGACTTCTGAAAGCTCGCGAAGCGGTTCGAATTCAGGAGTCGTCCTTGGATATCCCCCGCGTTGACGCTCCAGCCGTCCCGCTCGAAATCCAGACTAAATCGCTGACCCTGGGGGTCCGAGAGGCGGGAATCGAGGATCGTCCCCTGAAAGTTAAAGAGTCCAAGAACGCTCCGTCCGACGAAGTTGATCTGGCCGACATCGGTGAACTTCTGCCGTCCCAAGCCATAGTAGTTGAGCGAGTTGAACGCCTCGCGGTCGCCGTTGACGGTATGGGCATGGAAGCCGAGTTGGCGATACCCGTTCAGTTCAATCCGATCGACGAGGTTTCGCTTCCACCACTTCATCCACGCCGGGGATTGGTCTGGGGTTTGACCCTGGACAGCGCACGCCGCAAGCAGACAGAGTGCCATACCAGGAGTCCGAAAACCGAGCCCAGTGCGGGCAAACGGCCAGCTTCTCATAGAATGCGCCGGAGGACCTCGATGTTCTTCGCTGCCAAGTCCCGAAGCTGGACCAATTCGCCTTCCATTCTGGGACCGTAGGTTGCCTTCTTCTTCTGGAGTTCCAGGTAGGAATCAACTGCCCGGGAGGCGGTGAGACCATCCATCGGAAGGGCTGAGGGAAGCCCGAGCAACTTCGATAGAGCAGTAACTTTCGGGTCATAGCTGAGCATCGTCGGGGGCACTCCGATCGCGGCGGAGAGAATTCCACCATGGAGTCGCATCGAGATCATGCCCTCCAATCGGCAAAGCTTGGACATCATGGCCATCGGGGTGACCAGATCGCGAATCGTGGGGATTTTTCCGCCCATGAGTTTCTCAATCTGCAGGATGAGAGGGCGGTCCGCGTGGCGGTCCATCTCGATCAGGACGGGCATGCGGCCCTGCTTCATGAGTTGCTGCGCGATCTCACCGAAGAGTTGAGCCACTCCATCACCCTTGCCGTGCGGCCGGGGAATCAGAGCAACCCCTCTCATCCCTGCTACTTGATAACTTTCGACGTTGTCATCGATGGTCGGTTTCGGCAGAAGCAGCGCCATGTCGGCGGTGAGGTGGGGCGTCTGCTTGACGCCGAGCTTCTTGAGGGTTTGGATGGAATCGGGATCCCGCACGCAGATGGCGTCACAGGCGTTGAAGGCATCCTTTGCGAGCTTTTTGCCCACGAATCGGTTGAGTGGACCCATTCCTTGGCCCAGCAGGACGACCTTTTTGCCGAGCTTTTTGGCCGTCTTGACGAGGCTGGAGTAATAGGCCACGCTACGAAGGCTCGTGACATCCTGGAAAATGCTCCCCCCGGGAAAGACGAGCAGATCGGCCTCGGCCATTCGCTCTTTGAAGAGCCCCAAATCCCGACGATCGAATCCCGGAACGCCATAGAGTCGGTGGGTCTCTTCGGGGCGCCCGCTCATGACGATCGGATCGATGTCGAGGTCCCGAGCCCCTTCCAGAAAGCCGAGTAGGATGGCGTCGTCGCCGATGTTCCCGCATCCGAAGTACCCGGCAAGGAGGACCCTCTTCACGGCTTCACCTCAACCAGTTTCGCGAGGGGCTTCTGGACGAGCAACCAAAGGAGGGTTCCGATCAGAACCCCGATGCCGAGCCCGATGCCGGCCCGAGCCGCACTCAGAGTGAAGGGGATGTGGAGGTGGCAGAAAGTATTCACGATGCTGGTGACGCCAATCATCCCGATGCTGATGAGTCCGGCGGCAAGGATCCGCAGACGCCGACTTTCTGTTCGAATCGCCCACGCCCAGGCCAAGCATCCCACCCACAACAGCGGATGACCAAAGGCAAACTCCTTGGTTCGTGGCCGGACGTAGAGGGCGCTGTCGAGGAGGTTTCGCATCCTGAGCTCCAGTCCACTCACCGCTCCTGGGTTGTCATTTCCGGTCCGGATGAGCATGAGCAACAGGAGGACGAGGATCACCAACCCGAGGAAAACCGCGCCGTAGGTGATCGCCTGATTCATGACCGCCCGCCACGGGATCTCTCGACCGATCAACCACGCCCCAGTGACGAGAATCGGCAAGAAGTGAGCGGCTTTGACCCCGCTGAACTCGTCCACCTTCACCCAATATTCGAGTCCATTGAGGATCCCCGAAATGGTGAGCCCCGCAAGAACCCCGCCCGAAACCAGGATCATCAGGGACTGCCAGGGATGCCAATCCGATCTGCGCGTCCAAACCCACACTCCGGCAAGGGGGAGCAAGAGGGCGGCATAAAGGGCGAGCAACCCGGGGTTGAGCGTCTTGAGGAGGAAAGGTGTCGGGATGGCCAGGCCGAGAGAGAGAGCTAAGAGCCAGCCCTTGCTTCCGAAGGCGGCCCCAATGCCGTAGCCCACGGCGGCCAATCCCACGACGATCAGCAGCTGAGTCCACTCAGGAATCAGACGTCGCTCATAAGGCTTCGGGGTGCCAAGCGGGACCCCTTCTCTCTCCAGCCCTTTCCGGACTAGGCGGACGCTATTCAGGAGCGCATCCACTGGGCTGTCTGCCGCGCTCGTTAGGGGGCGTAGCAATAGGATGCGGATGTTGCGCTCCCGACCGGCCCGAACGTAGCGCTCGACGTAGTCTTGGGGGGTGAGCTTGTCGATTTCGGCTTGCTGGGCAGCGTGAAGTCGGATCAGATGCTCCGACAGAAGGGAGGCCAACCGAGCGTCCCCAGCAATTTTGCTGAACTCCGGCGTCACATACTGCAATCCCAGGGACGGGATCAGGTCCGCAGTGCGCTTGATCAGGTCGCGCTGGCCGAGGGCTTGTTCGCCCAGGGGGAGGTAGGCATCAACCCCAAGGGCCTGACTGGCGGCCAGCGCCCGTCGAATCGACTCTTCGGTCGAGCCAACCGGGTTAATGTGCCGGGCGACGAGGAACATCGATCGGCTCTTGGCCAGTTCCGCCGCCGCTGGATCGATCCCGAGGGGGAGCAATCGCGGGATCTCGCTCCGGGCCAAGAAAGCGGTCCCATCTTCGGAAGGGGACGGGGTGAGATTTCCGGGCCAAGCCTCTTGGATCCTTTTGGCGAGGGACGGGTCGATGCGGTAATCGTTGGCTCTGGCTCCGAGCTGACGCTGGATGTCGCGGCCAAAAAAATCTCCGGCAACGTCTTCATTCACGACCAACGTGCCGAGACCTACCTCGTCGAGGCGGCGGAGGACCTCTTCGGGCTCGGCTCCGATTTGGGCGCTCATGTCGCGGATGACCTGCCATTCCATGGCCAGGCTCACGGCTTGGTTGCGAGACTCGGCCTGAACCCTCACGCGGATCGACCCGGCCGCCCCGATCAGCAGGCAAACCACCCCAACAAGAAGGGCAAAGAACGAGATCTTAGGCATAGTTGAGGTTGTCGTCGCCATCAAACTTCCGTCCGGCCAAGACTTGTCGCTGGCCCCCGGCGATCAAGACGGTGAGCATCCCAGCCAAGAATCCGCCTGCATGGGCCCAGTTCGCGACCCCTTGTTGGGGGAACAAGATTTGGAAGAGGAACCATCCCCCGAGCAGGATCCAAGCCGCGATTTCCAAAGGCCAAAAGACGAAAGGGAAAACCAGAAAAGAGATCTTGTGGCCGGGAAAGAGCAGGAAGTAAGCGCCCAAGACCCCGCCGATTGCACCGGATGCCCCGAGGGTCGGGATCTGGCTACTCGGCATCACGAGAGTGTGCGCAGCCCCCGCCATCAAGCCCCAAAACAGGTAGTAGATCACAAAGCGGACGGGCCCAAAGGCGGCTTCGATGTTGTCGCCGAAGGTGATGAGGAAGATCATGTTCATCACCAGGTGCAGGAGACTCCCATGCAAGAACAAAGAAGTAAAGAGACCGAGTAAGGCCCGAGCATCGCCATCCCCAAAGACCGCCTCGATCGCCGCACTGGGGACCAAAGTGAGGTCGGTAAAGAGGATCCGAGGGCCAAAAGGATTCCACTGGCGATCCCAAAGGTAAATCACCACGTTGAGCAGAATCAGGGTGTAGGTGACAACCGGAATCTCACGCGACTGATTCTCATCGCGAAGCGGAAACATAACCGCGCGCAGTGTACCGGGATCAGGCCGACGGAGCGAGCCGTTTGCCGATGCGGCAGAGGATCGACCTCACGTCATCTTCCCCAAAATCTTGCCAGCCTAATTCTTGAAGGACGGTCTGGAGCTTTTTCCCGGCATCCGACCAACTGTTCCGCACCGATCCGGGCTGCATCTCTTGCTGGGCCGCGATCTCGGCATAGATATTGCGCATCTCGCCTGCTTCTTGGCTCAGGGCCTCGGCAACTGGGGTCAGAACCCGCAGGTGTCGCGCGCTGAGTTGGGGGAGCAGCATGGATTCCACCGTGCTCAGGGCTGTCTCGATGGTCTCATCAAAGCCGGACTCCTCTAGTTGAGCCTCGGGAAGGTAGCGGGCCTCGTCCAGCGGACAGCGGGTAACGCGCTCCTCCTTGGGTCGAGTCACGTCGGTGGCCGCAGTCTGGACCATCCGAAGGATGTACCGACTGGCCTCTTCCCAGGTTTCCGGGAGCAGGTGCCGCTTCACCCAGAGTTTTGTGAGCGTGATCGCCACCGCGTCTTCGGCCAAGGTCTGGGAGTGAGTCGATTGCAAAGCCGCCCGGAGCATCCGCCGATAGAGGTGGCGCTGGATCTCGGTCAGGGCCTCTCGATCGCCTCGCTTCAGGCGAGTGATCAGGTGGTCTACCGGGAGAGGGGTCGCTTGGGCAATCATCGTTAAGGGACCTCTAGCCAGGGGATTCGGCGTCGTTCCCTTTCTTGGTGGCTTCCACCGGGACCGACGCGAGGGGCTGGGCCGATGCTCCGAGTACGAGCATCGTCATCAGCACGAGACAGATCCATTTTGTGAGCTTCATAGTCGATTGATCAGGTTTTCGAGTTCCTTCATTTTAGGGCGATAAAGTGCCCAAAGTCGTTGAAATTCTTGCGGATCTTTTTCAAAGGCCGCGGCGAGGGTCGCGCGTGCGTCCTCCGCACGGGCGAGATGCACCTCACAAGAGGCCTTGTAGAGAGAACGTTCGATCCATCGGCCCGTGTCATCGGTGGGGGCCAAACCTCGTAAACTTGGTTCAAATTGGTCCAAAGACTCCTGCCACCGCTCGGCTTTCCAGAGCCATTCCATCAGGTTGAGGGCGTTGGCCCCTAGGGCCCAATCCCAGGTTTCGGGTCGGATCGGCTCCTCGGTGGGGACTGCGTCGGGTGGGGGCTGTCCGGATTTTGCCTGCTCAAAGGTCGCCAAAAGCTCCTGTTGGGCCTCGACCAGGTTCGGGGCATTCACGATCTCAAGACCGAGGATTCGCCACCATTCGACTCGGGGGTGCCATCCGAAACGGCTTCGGAACTCCTCGGACAGCCCGACGATCAGCGGCCCATCGCTCTCACCATGGGCGACGAAGATTCGGTCCATGGCCAGTTTGGCGGCCTCGGCCTCGGGGGGCGGAAATCGGTTGGCCAGCCCCCTTGTAATCGTGATCCCCTCGGGGTCGATCTCCAGCATGGCCTGATCGCCCTGGCTTAGCCCCGCCTCGACCCCATGGTGGTGGGTCTTGACGACGAGGTTGTCGGACTTTTCGTCGTTCGGCATCGTTCTCCGGATCTTACCGGCTGTGATAGGAAAGACTGCCTTCTCCGTTGGGAGGTTCAGAACGACCAATGAACGCTCGTCACCTCTGTTTTCTCGTTGTCCTTTTGGCGCTTCTGATGACCCTCGGCTGTGGAGGGGAGTCCGCTCCCAAGAGCTCCATCATCAGTGGCCGGGTGACCTTTGCGGATGGACTCCCTGCCCGTGGAGCCACGGTCACCAGCCGCGATGCCTCGACGGTGACCTCCACCAATGGAGCATATGTTCTAAACGAAGTCCGGGCCGCCGACCAAGCGGTCTACGCCGAGTACCGCGAGGGAGATACCCGCTACGTCGCCGTCAACATCGCTCGGACCTTTGCAAATGAACAAGACCAGAACATCAACCTGGTCCTCGTCCCCGAGCGGCAGACGGCCAGCATCGTCGGTACCGTTTACGA
>DDSL01000136.1 GCA_002343825.1 Chthonomonas sp. UBA2391 | reverse complement strand
CGCCTCCAACCCCGAGGGCACGATGCTCTTCATGTCCAGCCAAAACTTCATTGAGCAGGTTCCACTCTTTAGCTCCCACGCGATGTACACCCTCACGAACGGCGTCCAAAGGTACATCGGCCCCGGCTGGGCCCATGACCTGAACGATCACGGCGACGTGCTTTACTCCCGGGGCGATTGGCCACTCTTGGTCAAAGACCGCTTTGGTAACGACCGCCACATCCCGGGTGCCTCTGCACAGGACTATATTCCCGTGACCTCTGGCGAGATCGACAACGCGGGCCGCGTCGTGGTCTGGAGTTCTTCGAGGGGGAACTCTTACGTGAGTTGGGGCGGAAGACTGCACCGCCTGGATGACTGCATCGAAGGAGGCGGCAGCGCCAACGGTGCCATGCTAGATCCTGTCACCGGGTACCTCTACACCGGCAGTGGCCGCATCTACGCCCCCGTCCCCGAGCCGGGGACGCTGGCCGCGTTGGGGCTGGGGGTGGCCGCGATGCTCCGCCGGCGGCGGGGAGCGTAGGGGAGCGATAAGGATCTCGGAGATCGATCGGAGGCCAATCGGTGAGCGATGGGCAAGGTTTTTGAACCCGAGACCTTCGCTACCGCTCCCCGATGCTCCACCATACCTCTCCGAGACCTTTTGGACTCCCCCAATCACCCCCGAGGCCGGGCCCCGCCGAGGGGTCGGCAGGCTACGAAGAGTTCGGCGACGCGTTCGAGCGTTTCCATCCTGCGGAGGGCGTCGAGGACGTCCTTGCCGGTTGTCACCGCGCCGTGGTGACTCAAAAGGTAGGTCCGGCAATCCACCGGGGTCGCCGAAATCTCGGCCGCGACCTCTGGGGTGCCGGGCATCGCGAAGCCAACATGGGCAATCGGACCCAAGACGTCCTCAGACTCAGGAGTGAGGTCATAAGGTAGCTCCAGGCCGCAGGTCACCACCGCGGTCGCCTGAAGCGGGTGCGCGTGGACCACGGCCCCCAGCCCGGGGTCGCGTCGGTAGAGAGCCTGGTGCATCTCGATCTCGCTCGAAACCCCGTTCGCGACCGAATCCAGAGGGCACTCAATGAGCATCTCGGTGGTCAGGAGTCCCTTCTCGATTCCGCTGGGGGTGGCGAGGATACGGTCGGGCCCGATCCGAGCGCTGAGGTTGCCCTCGGTAGCCACGATCAGCCTGGCCTCCCAGAGCCTTTTCCCAGCCAAGCAGATGGCCTCGCGGACCGCGTCGTGATTCATGCCGCACAGATTATAGCGGGGTTGGGTAAGGTTCAATGATGCAGAGGCTTTGCATCAGCTTCTTGGCCGGACTCGCACTCCTCGGTTCGGCCCCCGCCCAGGTGGAACCGCTTTTTGGCGCTCGTCAGGTCGCGCTCTCGCCGGATGGATCTCAGATCGCCTTTGTGTATTTTGGGGATATTTGGGTCGCCAGCAGCGGCGGCGGTCGTGCGGTTCCGATCACTCAGAACATCGAGATGGACGAGACCCCGGTTTGGTCGCCCGATGGGACCCAGATCGCCTTTACGACCAACCGCTTTGGGGGGCGCGATATCATGGTCGCCTCGGTGGAAGGGGGCATGCCCAAAAGGGTGACCTTCCACCCGGGCGCAGACAACCTGAGCGATTGGACGCCGGACGGAAAGGGCCTATATTTCAACGCGAACCGCGAGAAAGCGGAGGGCGGGGTCTATCGCATCGACATCGCCACCGGCCAGATCCGGGAGATCGCCTTGGACTTCGTGGCCCTCAGCGGAGCCGTCGTCAGTCCCGACGGTAAGGACCTCGTGGCCATGCGGCTCGGGTTCCCCTGGTACCGGCCGCGATATGAGGGAAGCGCGGCCGCGGACCTCGTCCGGATCGACCTCACCAGCGGCGCCCGGACCACGCTGCGGGATAACGGATTCCAGCACCTTTGGCCCCAATATGGACCCGACGGGGCGGTCTACTGCATTTCGGTGACGGACAAGACGCCGAGTAGCCGGAAGGTGAATGAGTCGGCGAAAAAGTTCACAGATTCTTCGGCCCGCACCCCGAACGTTTTGCGCATCGACCGCAATGGCGGAGCCAAGCGGCTAACCGACCACATCGGAGATCCCGTCCGTTGGCTCAGCGTGGCCCGAAAGTCGGGCGATTGGGCCTATGTTCAGGGTGGACAAGTCCACGTCGCCCGCTCTGGAAAGGCCCCGCAAGTAATTCGGCTGACGGCGAACCTGGACGACCGCATGAACTTCTCCGAACGCCGGATCCTGAACAGCGGCGCGAGTGAAGCGGCCCTCAGCCCCAAAGGCGACATCATGGCCTTCGTGGTGAACTCCGAGGTCTGGACGGTTCCGGTGAAGAAGGGAAAGGGGCCGAACAAGGACGACGCAACTCAGATCACCGCCTATGAAGGGCTTGACCAGGGGATCCTGTGGCACCCGAACGGGGAGCAACTCTTTTTCACCAGCGACCGGAACGATAGTCTCCAGCTCTTCCTAACCCAAAAGGGCGGCGATCCTAAGCCGGTCACCCAATCGGGGTTCGACGTGATCGACGCCAAGCTGACTCCCGACAAGAAGGCGATCAGCTACTGGCAGACCGGACTCCAGGGCGGACTCTACACGATCCCGGTGGACGGCGGCACGCCTACCAAGGTCATCGACCGGCCCGGGGACTACCGATTCGGGCGAGATCCGGACTATGACTGGTCGCCTGATGGACGCTATGTGGCCTACGTTCGGGTGGTGCGGACGGCGCAGAACATCTGGATCTATGACACGGTCGAGAAGAAGGAATACAACGTCACACAGTTGGTCGGCTGGCACTATTCGCCCCGATTCAGCTCGGACGGAAAGTATCTTTACATCGCCGGGAATCGCGGCGCCGATGGGATCTTCGCGGTTCCTCTTCAGGCCGAGTCCGCTCGGGCTGTCGACCTAACCTTGGAGTTCAAAAAGCCCGAGGGCACCCCAAAGGTGGAGATTGACTTCAACCGGATCCACGAACGCATCCGGCGGCTGACCGAGATCCGGCCCGAATGGACCCTGGCTAGCGACCCCGAAGATGGGGGGCTCCTCTTTGCTTTCCAGGGCGATCTCTGGAAGGCCAAGTACGACGGTTCAGAGCCTCGGCGTCTGACAAACGGCCTGGGAATCGGCGGATTTGAACTCAACGACGACCGCAAGACGGTGACGATCGTGCGGGGCGGAGGCATTCCTGCGCTCATCGACCTCCGTGCGAACAACAATCCGGTGACCAACGTGGACTTCCGGGCCGACTGGACCCGCGATCTGCGATTGGAGCGCCGAGCTGCCTTCAATCAGGCATGGCGCGAATACAACCGCAGCTTCTATGACTCGAACTTCCATGGCCGCGACTGGCCCTCGCTGAAGCGGCGCTATGAGCCCTATCTCTCTTCGGTCTATCACCGCAATGAGATGGCGACAGTGCTGAACATGATGATTGGCGAGTTGGAAAGCAGTCACGCCGAAGTCGGGCCGGCTGGAGGCAATCCGGGGACTGAGCCGGTCGCGCATCTGGGCCTGACCTTTGACTACTCGCATTCTGGGCCGGGGATCAAGGTGCAGAGCGTTCCACCGCGAAGCCCGGGATCTTTCCGCCAGACCCAAATCAAGCCGGGCGAATTCATCCTCCGCATCAACGGTCAACCAGTGGAACTGAACGAAAAACTCTGGGCCGTCCTGAGTCGGCAAGCCGGGCGGGATATCAAGCTGCTCGTGAATTCGACCCCGACTGAATCGGGGGCAAGGGAAGTGACCTTCCGCGCCATGAGCGGCGGCGAGTGGGGCGACCTGACCTATCGAAACTGGGTGGATCGAAACCGGCGGATGGTGGACGAACTGAGTGGAGGAAAGGTCGCCTATCTGCACATCTCGGGCATGGGCGGCAGCAACTTCGACATGTTCAACATGGAAGTTTGGCAAGAAATCCAAGGCCGAAAGGCGGTGATCATCGACGTCCGCCGCAACGGCGGGGGCAACATCAGCGACCGTCTGATCGACATCTTGGAGCGCAAACCCCACAGCTATTACGTTGACCGCGATGGCGAAGCCGAACTTGCCCCAGACCGGGCGTGGGATCTCCCCACGGTCGTGATGCACGCCGAAAGCAGCTTCAGCAATGCGGAAATGTTCCCGTACGCCATGAAGCAAAGTCGGCTCGCGACGCTCGTCGGGATGCCGACCCCGGGCTACGTGATCTGGACCTACGAACTCGGCCTGGTCGATGGGACGAGCGCTCGGATGCCGACGGCGGGGGTCTACCGAATGGACGGAACTCCGCTGGAGAACATGGGCCAACGCCCGGACCACGAGGTACCGGTGACTCCGGAACAGTACTTCCGCGGCGAAGATCCTCAGATCAAGAAAGCCGTAGAAGAGGCGCTCAGGCTTCGGGGGTAGGAGTTAGGAGTTAGGAGATAGGGGCTAGATGTACTGGATGGGAACGCTAATGACCTAATCCCTACGCCCTACCCCCAACCGGCCTACTGCGGTCTTTCGCCGACTTGATCGAAGAACTGCGAGAGCAGGATGTAGTCGAAGATGGTGATACTGGTGTCGCCATCAAGGTCGGCCATCTTGTTGTATCCGGGATCTCCCTGGCTCAGGTCGAACGAGTTGGATAGCTCAATGTAGTCGAAGACGGTCACCGCGTCATCGTTGTCGATGTCGCCAGTGGTGGAGAGGTGGATCGGACCAAAGTCGAACCCATTAACCTGGTCCACGTCGATGAAGAAACGCTGCGAGAGCGACGGACCGACCTTGATGTAGGCATCCGCGGATCCGATCCAGTTGGTGGAGAACCCGAAGTTGTTCCCCAGGAAGAGTCCAGTCCCAACCCCATTGAAGAATTCGTTGTTTCGGAAGAAGTCACACTGGAACGCCATTCCGTCATAGTTTCCTTCGAACCCTTCAACCGTCACCACGCCTCGAATCGGGCGAATGAAGTCCGTCATGCTCCATTCCTTGATCAAGATCTGCCCAAATGCGCCCCCGTTGGCACCCGTGAATCCAGCGAGGCCGTTTTGGTTTCCATTCAAGAGATAGTCCTGGAGATTAAAGTTATCGATCGCGAGCTGAGAAATCTCGTCGACAAAAATCTCAAGCCTTCCGGGAGTTTCTCGATAGCCGTCGTAGCGGATCCTTACTTCTCGGGTCCCAAAGAGGTCGGAAGACAGCTCGGCCGCCAACGAGTTCACGGGATCGGCGGAAAAGGCTTCTTGAATCGAAATGTGGGCTCCCGGAGGATCGCCAACGCCGCTGGCCCAAAAGCCTGGGCCGTTATCGAAGAAGTCAAACTCGATGGCAATCCCATCAGCCCCACCCTGAGAATAACCGAGATCCTGTCCGCCTCCGCCTTGGAAGTCGGTGCCGATGTCCGAGGCGACCAGAAAAGCGAAGCCATCGCCGAGTCCACCGACTGTCTCGTATCGGAACCGGGTCTCGAAGCCCGCTGCCAAGTCCAGCTGCTCGTCGCGAAACGCTGAGCCTTGCACATCTCCGATGTTGGGGAGGAGTTGAAGGTCATCTTCGGGGCCAAAAGCCTTGCTCGCGGCATTGTTGACAACCAGCCGATCGGCGCTATTCGGAAAGCTCTCGTAGCCAAAGAAATAGAAGGCCTGGGCAGTGTGGGTCAAACTCAATCCGGCAACGGTTAGAAGAGTGGCGCGGCGTAGCGATTGCATGAGGATAGAGTACGCGATTCTGCGTCGTTCCGCCAAGTCATTTCACGCTAGCGAGATGAATTCGGTACTGTTGACAGGATGGCGTGGAAGAACTTCAGCATCTGGAGAGGACGGCTGCCGCACTGGCGAGCCGACGACGTCACCTACTACGCTACCTTTCGGCATCGCCGCGAGCTTGACGAGACCGAGTGCGATGATCTCTTTAAGTCACTCGTGCGACTCCAGGGCCGTAAGTTCCAGTTCGTGATCCTTTCGGTACTTCCCGAAAAGTCCGAAATGCTCTTCACCGTTGGCGAGAAGCGACCAGGAGAGAACTACGAGTTGAGCGACCTGCTCGAAAAAGCCAAGGCCAAGGCAGGGAAGGCGATCGTCACCCGAACCGGAGAGCGGTTCCCGCCCTTCTTTAACGAGTGCTTTGATCGAATCGTGAGGGATGAGGCCGAGCTTGAAGAGCGCTTCTTGGAGATCCTCCAGGGTCCCGTCAGCGCCGGACTCGGCGAGCCCGAAGACTATCCCACGCTCTGGGTTCCCCCGAATTAGGGGTTGAAGGATTTCTCACTCTTCGCTACCTTGAAGTATTGAAAGTCGTTCTTTCTGATTTCTCCCCAACTGATCGCGGCCGCGTGGCCGTCGGCGAAGATGTAGTGTCCTCGGTCTTGGTGGCCCGGCGTAGGTTTTCGGTTTTGGTCGCCGGTGCAGCCTCTCGGAAGCTGGTCGGCGGGAGTCGTCGCAGGGACCTTTCGACCGGCGAGCTTCCACGCATCGCAGTTGATAAAGGCGCTTCCACTCAGCTGCCCCATCCATTGGTCGCGTAGGTCAGTCGGCCAGTGCTCGATCCAAGCGACCGTTCCCGCGGGTTCGTCCAGTTGCCCTTCGCTTTTGGGTCGCCAAGCGCGGATGAATCCGTTGATCGGGATGAATGCATAGAGTCCAGTATTGTTGTCGAGTCCATTGGCCTCGACGGTGTTGATGTTGCCGGCGTAAGCGTAGCTCCGGGCGAGAGGCTTGTCCCGGTACTTCCCGTCCCAGAAGTTGTATCCCGTAGCGGGGGTCCTTGGGATCGTGTCGCTGGGGCACTTCCAGATTCCGTCGCTCTTGGTATAGGGCTTCAATTGTAGGTCGGGAGGAAGGCTGGTGGAGGTTCCTCCGTTGATCGGGGGAACTTGGGTAGCCCAAAGCGGATAGACCCCGTCGGCGTCGTTGTTGTACATCATCATCGCGAGCCCGATCTGCTTCAGGTTGCTGAGGCACTGGGTCTTGCGAGCCGAATCGTTTGCCTGGGCAAAGACCGGAAACAGGATCGCGGCCAGGATCGCGATGATCGCGATGACCACGAGGAGTTCGATCAAGGTGAAGGCACGACGCCGCATGGAGGGGAGTTTAGATCGGCCTGTGTTAAGGTTGCGTGATTGATGTAGAGCACTACGCCGAATTCGATCCATTGACCCGGGAACCATTCGGGTATTCTCCGCGTTGAAGAAGCAGTAGTGAGCGTCATGGACTAAAGTTGATTTAATCCGAAAGACTCACTACCTGAAAAGAATTATGGGACGCGTAGTAGGAATTGACTTAGGAACGACCAACTCAGTGGTCGCTGTGATGGAAGGTGGCGAGGCGGTCGTGATCGCGACGGCCGAAGGCTCGCGAACCATGCCGAGCGTTGTGGCTTTCAAGCAGAACGGCGAACGCATGGTTGGGGTCGTGGCCAAGCGCCAGGCTGTAGTCAATCCGGAGAACACCATCAGCTCGATCAAGCGGTTTATGGGCCACAAGTATTCAGAAATCGTGGACGAGACCAAGCGGGTCGCCTATCGTGTGAAGGAAGACAGCAAGGGAATGGCCGTCGCCCATGTCCCGGCGCTGGATAAGGACTTCACGCCGGAGGAGATCAGCGCGATGATCCTACAAAAACTGAAGGCCGACGCCGAAGCCTATTTGGGAACCACGGTCGATCAGGCGGTCATCACCGTCCCGGCTTACTTTAATGACTCCCAGCGTACGGCGACCAAGAACGCCGGTGAAATCGCAGGCCTCAAGGTTCTGCGGATCATCAACGAACCGACAGCCGCATCGTTGGCCTATGGCATTGACAAGAAGGGAAGCGAGACGATCCTAGTCTTCGACCTTGGTGGCGGAACCTTCGACGTCTCCGTTCTCGATGTGAGCGAAGGTCTGATCGAAGTTCGATCGACAGCGGGTGACAGCCACCTCGGTGGAGACGACTTCGACCAAGCGATCGTGGACTACCTGGCCACGGAGTTCAAGAAGGAGCAGGGAATTGACCTGCTGCAACAGAAGGATGCCCTGCAGCGACTGCGTGAGGCGGCCGAGAAGGCGAAGATCGAACTCAGTTCGCAGTTGACGACGAATATCAACCTGCCTTACATCACGGCGGTTGACAATCAGCCCCGACACCTCGACGTGACTCTAACCCGGGCAAAGTTCGAAGAGCTTTGCCACGGGCTCCTGGAGCGAATCAAGAAGCCGGTTTCGACCGCTCTGGAAGACGCAAAGTTGAGTGCGACCGAGCTCAACGAAGTCCTGCTGGTCGGCGGTTCTAGCCGAATGCCGATGGTCCAAGACCTCGTCAAGCAACTCACAGGCAAGGAGCCAAACCGCAGCGTCAATCCTGACGAAGTCGTCGCGATCGGAGCCGCCATTCAGGCTGGAGTTTTGGGCGGGGAAGTCAAGGACATCCTGCTGCTTGACGTCACTCCGCTCTCCCTCGGGGTCGAGACCCAGGGCGGGATCTTCGATAAGGTCATCGACCGGAACACTACGATCCCGACCAAGAAGAGCAGGGTTTACACGACGGCTGTCGACAACCAGCCGGAAGTCGAGATCCACATCCTGCAAGGCGAGCGCCCGTTGGCTCGAGACAACAAGAGCCTGGGCCGCTTCCACTTGGCGGGGATTCCGCCCGCACCGGCGCGAGTCCCGCAGATCGAGGTCACCTTTGACATCGACGCGAACGGGATTTTGCAGGTCAGCGCCAAGGATCTGGGCACCAGCAACCAGCAGAAGATCACGATCACCGGTTCGGGCAACTTGAACCGCGACGAGATCGACCGAATGGTCCGGGAGGCCGAGGCCAATAGCGACGCTGACCAAAAACTCCGCGAGGCGGCCGAGATCAAGAATAAGGCCGACCAACTGGCCGGCTCCACGGAGAAAATGCTCCGCGATCAAGGTGACAAGATCAGCGAAGCGGATCGAAGTCGAGTCGAAGAGAAGATCGCGGCCGTTCGGAAGGCTGTCGCATCGGACAATGCAGACGAGATCCAAACAGCGTTTGCGGAGCTAGAGAGTGAGTCCCATGCCCTTGCGGAGAAGATGTACCAGGCTTCGCAAACGAGCGCTCAACCCGAAGGTGACAAGGTCGGCGCGGGGGTTGGCACCCCGGGCGAAGACGTCATCGACGCGGACTTCAAAGAAGACAAGTAATCGTCGCTCGATGCTCCCGGTCCGGTTGAAGCACATCCGGACCGGGTTTTCCGTTTCTCGACACGTATTTTCACTTGATCTTCTTGCGGATCTGAGTTTTTCGGATTACAATACAAGCAGTTCGACAAAGTTGTGATACGATAGAAACGTTTCGACTGAATCGAATACTGGTTCAAAGGAGAACGAAAGAATGGCTTTCAACAAAGTAAAGAAGATGCTCACCATCGGCCTGCTCGTAGGAGCGGCTGTCGCGAGCCAAGCAGCTATCGTCAACGGCAGTTTTGAGGATGGAAACGGTGCCGACGCCGCCAACTGGATCCGGTTTGGCAACACTTTCCGAGAAGATGATGCCTCTCGAACGGGCCTCCACTCGATGAAGATGTTCGGGAACTTCAGCGGCGGATTCAACGTGTCCGGTGCGTTCCAGAACTTCTCGATCCTTCCCGGCCAATCGGCCACCGCCAAGGGCTATGGCATGACCCTCAGCGGCGACAAGATGAGCGGCGGAAACTGGGCTCTGCTCAAGCTGATCTACCGCGACGCGGGCGACAACGACCTCGCGTTTTCGGAATCGATGTTCATCAATGCCAACACCACCCCGGACGTGTGGCATGAGCTGACCATGAGTCTCGGACCTGCCCCTGCAGGCACGGCAAAGGGCTCGCTGTTCATGCTCTTCCTCCAGCCCGAGTCTGCTGGCGGATCGGCGTTCTTCGATGACCTCGAAGTCAACGTCGTCCCCGAGCCTGCGACGATGACCGCTCTCGCGATCGGCGTGGGATGCATGCTCCGCAAGCGACGCAAGTAATACGATCTTCCAAGATCGCATCCAAGTTTCCCGGAGCTGCCCAGCGGCTTCGGGAAACTTCTTTTTTATCCACCGAAATCGAACTCTGCCGGGGATTGGCTAGGAACGACGAGTCCGGCCCGTTGACAAAGAGGGAAGAAGTCACAGTTCGAGCAAAGATCTTTGTACTCGGGCACCCGGCCCTCCCACTCCTGATTCAAGATGATCCGACCGAGTTCGCTGAGATCCTCCTTAAACTGCTCCATCCTCGCGGGCTCTAGGTCCACGCTGGCGGATTCTCCTGAACGGAGGGCGATGATCGTGGCCCTTATCGGCCGCTCCGGATAACCTTGCTGGAGCAGGAGCATGTAGCAGTTCATGGCGATATCGAACTCGATATCGCTGGGTTCGACGCTTTGGCGGCCCGATTTGTAGTCGATCACCTCGATGGTGCCGTCCGCGTGCTCATCGACCCGGTCTAGCCGGCCGATGAGCGTAAATTCGCCCATGTCCCGGCGGAGCTGGCGCTCGATCATGATCGTGGTCGCGTCCCGCTCGGTGGTTTCAAACTTCTGGATATAGTTTTCGAGGATGACCTTGCCCTCACCCATGGCCTCAGCCATTTCTCCAGGCGTGTTATATCCGGCTTCGATCCAAGAATCTTCGAGTGCAGCGACCGCTTGATCCACCGTTTGGACGCCCTGGTCCCGGGCGTCGTGAAACCTCTGGAGAACCCCGTGGAGGGTGGTTCCAAAGCTGTAGTAGCTTTTGCTTCGGAGGTAGTACCGCCCCTGATCGCTGAGATAAGTCCAATAGAACTTGTCTGGGCACGCGAGAAAGGTGGTGATCTTGGTCGGGCTCAAGGAAGGCTTTCGAGGCGCGCGGGAACCAGGCATGTAGACATAAAGTTACTAGAAATGAAGCCGAATTTTCAAGGCCCTGAACCTTGGGTGTGGAATAGCCAACTAAAGAGAATAAGACAATGAAGCACGAAGATCAAGCCGCGAAGAATGGGAGTTGGATTTTGGGGGCCGCGCTGGTAGGCGCCGGGCTGGGAGCTCTGGCCGTCTGGTGGACGCGCCAGCACAGCTCGGGTTCAGGAAACTCGGTCGCCGAAGACCTCGTCGATCTCTGTGACCGCGCCTGCGACGCCCTGGACCACGAGCTTCAGCGCTTCACCAAGCCGCTCGCGAGCTAGTTGGCGATGCGTCAACCAACCCCATCCAGATATTTCCGATAATCAATATTATGACTTTATTGGATCTTTCTTGTGAGGTCTAGCGAGATCTCCCGCCAAACAAGGGCTGCGGTTGGCATTTTGCGGCGGGGATCTCTATCACTCGGTCCCCAGCGAGGGCGAAGACGCGGTCGCTCGGCGCTGGGATGACGACGGCCCCACCGGTGAACTCACCGTAGGCCGGAAACACCAAGAGCTGATCTCGACACCACCAGCACGGGAGTTTCGGAGTATCGGAGCGCGTCACCTGGACCCGCACGGCGGGATGAAGGTGGCCAGCAAATCCTGGACCCGTGACTTCCTCTGGCGGCTCATGGTGCAGCTCGATGCCTATGGCATTCTCCGCGGCCAGAACCCGGAACGCACACTCGCTCGGGATCCCGGCGCGCCGGTCGTGGTTGCCATAGATCGTGGCGAAATCTACTCCCGGATGCTCCTCGGTCCAGCGCCGGATCTCTTCGTGCAGCTCACCCCGATGGGATTCTTGCGCATGAAACAAATCGCCTAGACTCCAGAGCCGAGTTGCCCCCGTCTGACGGAGGTCCCGACTGAGGTGATCGAGGGTCCTGCGGCTGGCTCCACTGGGGATTGCGGCACCCCGAGCACGCATGGCATTTGCCTTGCCCAAATGGAGGTCGCTCACCACTAGCAATTGATGCTCCGGCAGAAACGCGGCCCCGGATGCCAAGAGCATCAAAGTTTCTCCAAAAAACTCGATCGAAAGGCTTGGATTTTGCACTTCTTTGCAATAGAATACTAGGTGAAGAGTCATGACACGAAAGCACCGCCGACTTGTCGTTTTCGGAACCTCGCTCCTCCTCTTGGGTGGGACCGGCTTTCTCCTCATGACTCCTGTCAAAACGAGGTGCGGCATGGCACCGTGCGTTCAAGTGATGCATTCGGTCAGTGAATTCTACGGAGCTCTGTTGGACTGGGAAGTTCCCCGAGGCCAAGAGCCGACGCTTCCCGACCTCGACACTCGAAGTTTGCCTGGTTGGGTGACCTCTGCCGAAGGCTGTCGGCTCATGGGATACGGCGACAGACTTAGTATGGTCCTCCAACGCTTCCAAGATGAGAAGGAATACGACCTCCGAATCAATCCCGAAGTGGTCGGCAAACGCTTTTCCGAGTTGCCCAAAGAAACGATCCTCATTGAAGTGATCGGTCGTCCGGAATGTGCCACTCGCGGCCGCACGGTTGGCGCGGGACTGGTTCGGCGAGAATCCCCCGGATCGCACTAAGCCTCTTCGTAGCTTTGGACCAGCCGTTCGATACGGCTGGCTACGCTCTCGCTGCTGACCGTTTCTCGAAGCCGGTCGACCATCATCGGGAAACCAAAAGGGGTGGTCCGAGGTGGGGACGTCACCAAGAGCTTCGAGTTGGCCAGGCGGTCGAGGGCCCGTCCGAGCCGAGAGTGCTCCAGTTGCCGTTCCAGCACTTCCCTGCGACTTTGTTCCAAGAGCCGGTTCTTGGGGTCGAACTGGACGAAGACATCGTGCAATAATCCGCTTGAAACCTGCACCTGTTTAACACTCCGTTGATTGCCGGGGTAGCCTTGTTGGATCAATCCTGCGATCCGCGCAATTTCTCGAAACTGCCGCTTGCTCATCTCGACGGCATTGAGGCTGGCTTCGATGTCGGTTTGGAGGTTCTCGCGTGAGATCAACGTTTTGAATAATGCCGGCGTGAAGTTCAGAGGCTGATCCGAGAGCAATTCGAACCCGTAGTCGTTGCTTGCCGTGGTCATGGTGATCGAACGCTCTCGGCTCATCCGGTAGGCAAAAAGGGCTGCCATCCCCTCGTGTACCGCCCGACCTTCTATGGGATAGAAATAGAGGTGACTTCCCTCGCGGCTCTCGACGGCCTCGATGAGAATTTCGCCTTCATCGGGCACGGCCGACCACTCGGCCTGCAACTTGAGGAGAGGAAGAAGGCACCGGACTTCCGGACTGTCGATCACCCCCTCGCGGACCTCACTCAAAGTGCGCCGGATGGCTCGGGCGAGCTCGTTGCTCAGCGGCATCCGCCCACCGGCCCAGCGCGGAACCGCGCCTTTGAATTTGGTCGCGCGAGTGACGTAGCACGTCAGGTCCTTCAGCCGAACAAACTCCAACCATTTTCCGCCAAAGAGAAACTGATCCCCTTTCTTCAGCCGGGCGACAAATCCCTCCTCTACCGTCCCGATCGACCCTCCGCTTAGGAATCTCACATTGACGCTGGCATCACTGACGATCGTGCCGATGTTCAGCCGGTGCTGAACGGCGATCTTCTTGTCGCGAATGATGTAGGTCCCATCGCTCAGAACCCCGACTTTTTTGAAGTTTGGGTAGGCAGCCAGGGCGTCGCCCCCGCGAGTGATGTAGTCCAGGCACCAGTCGAAGTCCGACTCGCTGAGGTTGCGGAAACTGGTGGCTCGGCGGATAGTCCGAAGGGTCTCCTCTCGCTTAAATCCACCTCCGCATGCCAGGGTCACGAGGTGTTGGCAGAGGACATCGAGGGGATTTTCGGGGGCTTCCCTGCCCTCGATATGACCGCTTTCGATGGCCACGCGGGCCGACGAAATGTCCACCAACTCAAGGGCGTGGGTGGGAACACAGGTGACCCGGCTCGGGACGCCCGGACGGTGACCGCTACGGCCGGCCCGCTGAAGCAGCCGAGCCACCCCCTTTGGCGATCCGATTTGGAGGATCCGGTCCACTGGAGAGAAGTCCACCCCCAAATCGAGCGAACTGGTGCAAACCACCGCTCGGAGTTGGCCCGTTTTAATTCCCTGCTCAACCGCTTCCCGCACCTGCCGATCGAGGGAACCATGGTGCAGGCCGATTTCTCCTTCCCAATCGGGCCGGGCGGCAAGAATGGACTGGTGCCAGATCTCGCTGGAACTCCGGACGTTGGTGAAGATAAGGCAACTCTCCGACTCCTCGATCGCTTGGATCACCTGGGGGAGCATTCGGTCACCAAGGTGACCCGCCCAGGGGAACCGCTCCATGGTCTCGGGCAAGAGACAGTCGACCACGACCTCTTTCGGGAGGTTGCTACTGATCAATCTTCCCTCGGATCCAACTCCGAGAAGGGTCTCCATGGCCTGATGGAGATTCCCGAGAGTGGCGCTGATGGCCCAAGTTTGAATCGCAGGGTTCCAGGCCCGGAGTTGGCTGAGGCAAAGCTCGACCTGGGTGCCCCGCTTGGTGCTGAGCAGCTCGTGCCATTCGTCCACGACGACGGCCTGGAGACTGCCGAGGAGATCCCGGGCGTCGGGGCGACTTAGCAAGAGACAAAGACTCTCGGGAGTGGTGACGAGCGCGTCGGGTTGGTCGCGGACCTGCTTGGTCTTTTCGGTGGAACTGGTATCGCCGGTGCGGAGTTCGACCCGCCAATCCAGTCCAGCATCGTCGACCCCCCGAACAAGAGCTTGGAGGGAATCGTGGGCCAGAGCGCGCAAAGGGGTGATCCAGAGGACTTTGAGTCCAGGTGGGGATTCCGTGAGGGCTCGACCGAGCAACCCCATCCAGACGGCCAAGGTCTTCCCTGTACCGGTGGCGCTGTGAACGAGGCCGCTCTCTCCTCGGGCGATGGACTCCCAAGCTTCAACCTGAAACTCAAAAGCCTCCCAGCCTTTTCGGGCAAAGAGGCTCTTGAGTTGAGTGATCGCGGACATTCGGGTTCGAATTTCCCTTACGCCGATTCGATCACGGCGATCAGCCCATGTGGTCGATGATGTTCTGGCCGAATTCGCTGCACTTGATCTCGGTCGCACCGTCCATCAGTCGGGCAAAGTCGTAGGTGACTCGCTTGCTACTGATGGCTCCCTCGACACCCTTGAGAATCAGGTCGGCGGCCTCGCCCCAGCCCATATAGCGGAACATCATTTCTCCGCTGAGGATCACCGAACAGGGGTTGACCTTGTCCTGACCGGCATATTTGGGCGCGGTGCCGTGGGTGGCTTCAAAGATCGCGTGGCCGCTGACGTAGTTCAGGTTGCCACCAGGGGCGATCCCGATTCCGCCAACTTGGGCGGCAAGGGCGTCGCTGACATAGTCCCCGTTAAGGTTCAAGGTCGCGATGACCGAGTACTCCTTCGGTCGGAGCAAGATCTGTTGGAGGAAAGCGTCGGCGATCGCATCCTTGATCACGATTCCGGCGCCGCGCTTGCCCTCAGGGATCACGTGCCAGGGGCCGCCGTCGAGCTCGACCGCGCCGAAGAACTCCTTCGCGACGCGATAGCCCCAATCTCGGAAGCCCCCTTCGGTGAACTTCATGATGTTCCCCTTGTGGACCAGCGTCACCGACTTGCGTTTATCCTTGAGGGCGTAGGCGATGGCGCTGTGAACCAGGCGCTCCGTGCCCCACTTGCTGATGGGCTTGATGCCCACACCGACCATCACCGGCGTCTCCCGCTTAGGCGAGCCGATCGCCTCCAACTGTTTTTGCCACTCGGCGCATGCTTTCTGCGACCCGAAACGGATCTTGCCGAACTCCTTGGGAAAAGTCTGCTCCCAGAAAGCGAGGACCTTCGCTGCTTCCGGCGTTCCGGCGGCGTACTCGATCCCGGCGTAGATATCTTCCGTGTTTTCGCGGAAAATCACCATGTCGCAGTCCTGGGGGCGTTTCACCGGGCTGGGCACGCCTTTGAACCAGCGGACCGGGCGGAGACAGACATACAAGTCGAGTATCTGTCGGAGGGCGACGTTGAGCGAACGGATGGCGCCGCCGATGGGCGTGGTGAGCGGGCCTTTGATGCCCACGAGATAATCGCGGAAGGCCGTCAGGGTCTCATCGGGCAGCCAGTTGCCGGTCTTATTGAAGGCCTTCTCCCCGGCGAGCACTTCTTTCCACGTGATTTTGCGCTTTCCGCCGTAGGCTTTGGCGACCGCGGCGTCAAAGACTCGAACCGAGGCACGCCAGATATCCGGCCCGGTGCCGTCGCCCTCGATAAAGGGAAGCACGGGCTCATCGGGGACGTTGAGGCGGCCGGATTGCATCGTGATGGCGGCGGGCATGGTGGCTCCCAAAGCAAAGAAATGAACATCTGATGGAGGAAACGCGTCCGCTCGAACCGGGTCTCGCGGAGGGCATCAAGCGTAGGACAGCGGTTGAAATATGAACAACAAGCCCGAGCAGGTCTGGTCGTGACGAGAGGGAATGTCCCGCGAACGGCTTTCAGCGTGACTTCCAGGGGCCGGTGACGGCCAATGTCAGGCCGTTGCCCTGAATGTTGACGAACATCGTGGAGCCATCGGGTGAGAAACAGACCCCGGCCAGTTCGGAAGCGCTCATCGAGTTCCGAGCGAAGGGGTAGAAGCGCCCATCTGGCGTGACGCCCATCAGGCGATTCACGTCATCGCCCGCCACGGCCTCATCTTCGCAGATGAACAGATCGCCCCAGGGTGCCACCGTAATATTGTCGGCGTTCTCCACAGCGGATGCGTCGTTCGGCTCCAGGTACAACTCAACTGTGCCGGGGCGCTGCTCCTCTGCCGGAGTCCCTTCGTCGGCGGAAGGGGTATAACGCCAGATCTGCCCGCGTTGATTGGCACCGCCGTCGGTTGTCGCGAAAAAGGTGCAGTTGTCTCCCCACCACATCCCCTCTCCCCGGGCGAAACGGGCGCAGCCGACCGCGAAGCCGCGGTGACGAAGGTCGTTGTCGGGGGTGTCTATTTCCGTGAGTGTCTTCCACTCGACGGCCATGGGCACGCTCCGATGGATGGTCGGGGCACCCGACTGATTGTTCGTGATGAGTGATGGACGGTCGCGGACCACAAGAGCCTGGAGCGAGCCTCCTTCCCGCAGCACGCCGCGGCGGTTGGGGATAAACCGATAGAGCAGGCCATCCTCCCGGTCCTCAGTGAGATAAATGATCCCGGTGCGGGGATCGACGGCCACGGCCTCGTGGTAGAAGCGTCCCATCGCCTTGAGTGGCACCGGCGGGGCGAGTTCCATCGCCGCGGTGGCGGGGACCTCAAAGACATACCCGTGGTCCTTCTCGATGTCCTTGTCGGCTGAAATGTGGCACTCCTCACAGGTCAGCCATGTGTTCCACGGGGTCGGCCCGCCCGCACAGTTCAAGTACGTTCCAGCGAGACTCAAAAACTGCTTTTGCACCCGGTGTTCCTTGGTGTCATAGACCAGCGTGGTCGTTCCACCGATCGCAGGGCTTCGGCCTTTGCCGTAGTCATAAATTTTGTCGCGCGGTGTGCGGGAGAGCAGTGAGTGACCGACCCCCCACGGTCCGTGCTTCGTGTGCGTCGGACCCAGTTCATGATTACGGATCAGGATCGTGGTGCCCGCAGGGCCGATGAACGCGGCCATGCCGTCGGGCTGGCCGGGCACGGCAAGTCCGTCCGACATTGTCTCACCCCGGCGCGAGATCACGCGGTATGTAAACCNNCGTAGGTCGAGAGTCTTGTTCGGATCCGGTACCAGCGGGCCGTAGCCCGAATCCGCGGGGGTCTCGATGCGACCTGCCGCAAGAACGTGGCGAAGACCGGCGAAGCCCAGCGAAAAAGCGGCCCCGCGTTGAAGCAGGTGACGGCGGGAGAGTGTCATGCCTAATGATGGCTTCGTCCAGGCCGTCGGCCAACAAAAGTCGAAAAATTCATGCATTGTTTACACGATGCGCAGGGCCGGCTTGCCTCATACACTCGGCCCCGATGATTACGCCATCGCCCACCACACGCATCGACCCAACCCTCGCTCGCGGCACGCTGCTCGAAGTTGTCGCCGAAACAGCGACCAAGCCGGGCTACATTCGCTTCGGCATCCCGAATACAAACTACGAACTCCACCTCCGCCCCGAGGGGCAGATCGCCGCCAGAGTCGGCGGCCGGCTGGTCGGGGTGGTCAAGGCGCAGTCGCGCCGCATCGACGTGGTGCAGACCGGCGGTGAGTACATCGAGCCGGTCTACGGCCGCCCTCGCAGGGTGCAGGGAACGGTGCGGGCGGTCAACGGTGGTGCAGTAGTTGTCGATGCGGGGCTGCCCATCCATCTCGTGCCGACCGATGCCCGTCAGAAAGCAGAACAGTTCCAGCCGGGGCAGTTCGTGAGTTGCGATGTACTGGACGGAGCCACGTTCACGCCCCGTGCGTGATCTCGGATCAGTGCCCACC
>DDSL01000091.1:1386-33423 GCA_002343825.1 Chthonomonas sp. UBA2391 | reverse complement strand
GAGCTCCGACGCAGTCGGAGCGAGGGCGCGGCATCGGGCCGGGTCGGCGAGCCAGAAGGCCTGCCCGTCTTGTTCGAACGGGCAGGCAGGTTGTTCAGCGGGGGCGGGTTGGCTCTTCCCAAGCGGTAAAGGCCTTGCCGACGATCTTGCCCCATTCGGCTTGCTGAGCTTGGCTCAGAGCGTTCCAAGCCTTTTCATAAGCAGCCGCCTTCTTGGCCTGCATCGTGTTCCAATCCGGTCGTTCGCCACCTTGACCTTGACCTTGACCCTGGCCACCGCCGCGTGGACCTCCTTGGCCGGGTCCTCGCCCGGGTCGCAGATCTTGGACGAGCGACTCGATGGTCTGAACTTGCGAATCGGTCAGATTCAGCTGTTCGGCGACCCGCGGATCCAGCATCGACATCGGAGCGTTGAACTGCATCACCAACTGCTGAAGCCGGTTGTGCTGCTCATTGCTCAAGATCTCGTCAAGCGGTCCCTTGCCGGGTTCGCCCGGGCCACCAGCACCAGGTCCACCACCTTCCCGACCGCCACCCCGAGGCCCGCCACCGTCTTGGGGTGGGCGCAGGTCTTGGATCGCCTGCAACTGGGCTGACGTGAGCTTCAGTTCCTTCTGGACGGTGCTCATTTGAATGAGCATCATTCCGCCGCCCGGTCCGCGTTGGCCGCCGCGAGGGCCGCCCATCTCGGGGCCACGGCCTCCGCCTCGCGGTCCGCCGCCCTGCTGCTGGGCGATCGAGGCCATCGAGGTGCCGAGCACCAGGCTCGCCGCGACTAAGCTGAGGATGAGGGTCTTTTTCATTTTCTTGGTACTCCTTGCGCCGATCTCTCTCGGCTGGGTTTATCTTGCCAAGCTTTTATGAGGAAGTTATGAGATCGGCACCCTCAGGGAAAGAAATCCAAAAAATCGTTCCCGACCCCTGTTCGCTCTCGACTCCCAAGGTCGCGAGGCTGGCCTGAGCCAAGGAACGGGCGATCGCCAAACCTAGCCCAAAGCCACCACTCTGCCGCGTCCGCGAAGCATCTACGCGATAGAACCGATCAAAGAGGTGAGCCAGATGCTCGGGGGCAATCCCGGGCCCAGAATCGGCGATCTCGAGACGATCGTTTCGCCAACGGGCTAGGATCCTTCCATCCCCAGGGGTATGAGCGGCTGCATTCTCGATCAAGTTCCGCAAGATCTGGCGGAGCGCATCGGGATTGGCCATCGCCGAGAAGCCGGGGGCCACTTCATTCCTCCACCGTGGGTCCGAGGAAAGGCCCAGCGAAGCCGCCACCTCCTCAACCATGGCGCAGACCCCGGTGGCTTGGAGGGGCAGCGGTTCTTGGGCGTGGTCCAAACGGGCCAAGGTCAAAAGGAGCTCGGTGAGTCGGGTCATCTGCCGAGCTTGGCGGTCGATGGTTTGCAGACTTGCGACCTGCTCATCGTGAGTCGCGCTCGGGTGGAGTCCGTTCTCGGCCGCTAATCCAATGCTCGTGAGCGGGGTGCGGAGTTCGTGGGCCGCATCACTGGTAAACCGTCGCTGACGATCCAGAGAGTCGGCGAGGGCTTGATTGGCCCCCTGCAGGCTCTTCGTCATCCGGTTGAGAGCCTCCGAGAGTCGACCAATCTCGTCGCGATCTTCAATCGAAATCACCTCCGACCGTTCGGGCGCAGCCGCGATCCGCTCCGCCGCCGCCGTTAGCCGAGAAAGTGGCCGCAAGACCAGGCCCGAAAACCTCCGGGCCAAGAGGATCGAACCCAGAACGACCAGCGGAATCGCGAGGGCGATGGCCCCGAATTGAGCCCGTCTCGCAAGATCGAACGACCCGAGCTCCCGCGAGATCTGGACCGCCCCAACGATCTCATCGCGGTCGAGCCGGGGGACCGAAACAATTCGGGTGGGCACTCCATCAACGACCCGCGTTTCCAGGGTCTCCTCTCCGCGGAGTGCAGCTAAAAAAAGGTCCCGGTCAATCGGTCCGCGCTCGTCGCCGCGCATGATGTTGCTGCCGTCTCGGTCCAGCAAGATCGGGCGAAGATCGGGCCCTAACGGT
Source organism: Chthonomonas sp. UBA2391 (assembly GCA_002343825.1). Taxonomy (GTDB): domain Bacteria; phylum Armatimonadota; class Fimbriimonadia; order Fimbriimonadales; family Fimbriimonadaceae; genus UBA2391. The sequence continues at coordinate 31,386 of DDSL01000091.1, read as the reverse complement.
CGCCGAGGACCTTCGGGGCGCCCCCGACCCATGCCTCCTCGCCCAGGACCGGGACCCGGTCCCTCCATCCGGGCCAGATCCTGAGCGCGCGCCGAGAGATCCTGATCCACCGTAGCCATCAAGGACCGGTGGCTGGCCCACGCCACGAGTCCCGCCGTCCCGATCAAGGCCAGAGCCAAGTAGAGGGCATTGAACCAAACCAAGCGGCGGGCTAGCGATCCGGCGATGAGGGATCCTCCTTCGATTCAAGGGTATAGCCAAGCCCGTGCACCGTCCTGATGAGGCGCCCGGCAGGGTCCACCTTTTTCCTCAGGCTCGCCATATGAAAATTGACCGTGTTGGGCAGGGCCTCGTCGTTGTTCCAGACCCGTTCCAAGATCGCCTCGCGGGTCAGAACTCTTCCTGGGTTCTGGGCGAGAGCCTCCAACAAGCTCAGTTCGCGGGGGGTGAGGCTCACGACCTGGCCCGCTTGGCGCACGATCCTGGCCTTGGTATCGATTTCGAGATCCGCGACCCGCACCACGCTCGATCGAACCGCGGATTCACGACGGGCCAATGCTCGCACTCGGGCCAGCAGCTCTTCGACCGAAAACGGTTTGACCAAGTAATCATCGGCCCCACCATCGAGCCCGGCCACCCGGTCTGCCACCGCGTCACGAGCCGTCAACATGAGAATCGGGGTCGCGATCTCCATCTCGCGCAAGGTCCGGCAGATCTCAATCCCGCTACGGCCAGGCAACATCCAATCCAAGAGAATCACGCCAAACGAATGGAGCATCGCGGCTTCTTCCCCGGCGTCCCCGTCCGCGCACCATTCGACTTCGTACCCCGCCCGTCGCAAGGCGGTCTGCACCCCTTGGGCGATGTCGGGATCATCTTCGACGAGGAGGACGCGCACCTCCGGATTGTAGCGGCAAGTTGTGAGGATTCGGTGAGGAGCGCAGAAAAACCCTACCGTCCCGAAATCTCGTAGACTCCAGCGTTAACGCATGGAGATCATCGTTGCTGACGTCGTGGTGCTAGGTTCGGGGATCGCCGGACTCTCAACCGCGCTGGAATGCGCGGGCCAAAAGGTCCACGTCATCACCAAGGCTACTCTGGTCAGCGGATCGAGTAGCGTTTGGGCCCAGGGGGGATTGGCGGCCGCGATTGCCGACTATGATTCGCCCAAGCTCCACGCCGCCGACACACTTCATGCCGGGGCAGGGCTGAGCGAACCCGAAGTCACCGAAGTCCTCACCGAGGAGGCCCGCGACGCGGTGCAGTTCCTCGCCGATATCGGCACCCGCTTTGATCTCGATAGCGATGGCAACTTTGAGCTGGCCCGCGAAGCCGCCCATGCCCATCCGCGCGTACTCCACGCCAACAAAGACGCAACCGGACGAGAACTCGTCCGCGCCCTGGCCCTCGCCGCTCAACGCGCCCCAAATATCACAATCCATGAAAACGCCCGGGCCCTCAAGATCGACCTCGATGCCAATGGCGCGGTCGGGGGAGTCGTGGTGGTCGAGGGTGACCGGCTCATCTTTTTCCAAACCCGAGCGATCGTCCTAGCCACCGGGGGCGCGGGTCAACTTTATCGTTACACCACCAACCCGCCCGAAGCGACCGCCGACGGATTGGCCCTCGCCGCGCGACTTGGAGCCGTCATGAGCGATCTGGAGTTCGTCCAGTTTCACCCCACCGCGCTCCGCTCCGTTCACGATCCGCTCCCCTTGGTCACGGAGGCTCTGCGGGGTGCGGGAGCCCATCTGATCGATGAAACTGGCCAACGGTTCATGGTGCCGATCCATCCTGCCGCCGAACTCGCCCCTCGCGACATCGTGGCCCGCGGAGTTTGGAGTGCCTTGGCGGAGGGCCGAACCCCCGCCCTTGACGCGCGCGCAGCCGTTGGAGAATCCTTCCCCGAGCGGTTCCCGACCGTGTTTAATGGCTGCATGGAGATCGGCATCGACCCCCGACGCGAACCCATTCCGATCGTCCCCGCCGCGCACTATCACATGGGCGGAGTCTCCGTCGATCTGGACGGAAGAAGCTCGGTCAGCGGACTCTGGGCTTGCGGAGAGGTGAGCTCGACCGGTGTCCACGGCGCCAACCGGTTGGCCTCTAATTCACTCCTCGAAGCCGTGGTCTTTGGAAAGAGGGTTGGTCAGAGCATCCTAGGCCTAGACCACACCGAACCGCCGCTCCCCAACCCGTATCACAACCAAGATTTTCGACTGGCCGACGACCCCGATCCAGGGCTGGTGGCCGAGATGCGGACAACCATGTGGGATCTTGTCGGGCTGGTCCGAAATGAAGCCGGACTATTGGAAGCCAGGACGCGATTTCAATCGATCTATGAGACCGCAGGACCCGGCCGCCTGCGCGACCGAGCCCGCATCTGCTGGGCAATTACAGAAGCTGCGCGGATCCGCAAAGAGAGTCGGGGCGCTCACTATCGACGCGACTACCCAGAGCTGAATTCGGAACTGAAGCGTCACAGCCGCACCCGATGGGATTCCACTGCTGACACCTGGGCGGTGGAGTTTGAAGAGGAGCTCGTCCCCCTATGATCGCCCCCCACCTCGTCGAACGCGCGGTCCGAATCGCTCTCGATGAAGACCTCGGCCTAGCCGGAGATCTCTCGGCCCTGGCGATCCCACCCGACCAAACAAGCCAGGCTCGGTTCTTGGTCAAAGCGGCCGGGGTTGTGGCCGGACTTGAAGTTGCCCGCGTGGCCTCTGCCCTAGTCGATCCGGGGGTCGAGTTCGAGTTTCACTTCGGCGACGGCGACCGTGTGAAACCGGGGGATGTCGTGGCCAGCGTTTCCGGCCGGACCCGATCCCTCCTGACCGCCGAGCGAACGGCGCTCAACTTTCTCGGCCACCTCAGCGGAATTGCATCCTCCACCCGAAAGCTGGTGGACCTTGTCAAAGGAACGAGGGCCAAAATCGTCGATACCCGCAAGACCACCCCGGGCTTGCGAGCGCTTGAAAAGTACGCCGTGCGCTGCGGCGGCGGGTTCAACCACCGGATGGGTCTCTTCGATGCAGTCATGTTGAAGGACAATCATCTGGCCGCTTCTCCTTCGATCACCGAGGCGGTGGCTCGGATCCGGGCCCCACTGGGCCACCTGGTACCAATCGAAATCGAGATCACCCGACTCGAAGACCTCGAAGAAGCCATTGCCGCGGGGGCTAATGTCGTGATGCTCGATAACATGTCTCCCGAGCAGGTCCGCCAAGCAGTCACCCAGACCCAGGGTCGCGTGATCTTGGAAGCCAGCGGAAACCTCAACGCCTCGACGATCCGCGCCTATGCGGAAACCGGGGTCGATGTCCTGAGCGTGGGGGCGATCACCCATAGCGCCCCCAACCTCGACATCAGCCTCGAATTTACTGCTTAGCGTCGCCGCAAGAGCGAGTCGAGCAGGATCAAGGGCGAGAGGAACGTGCTGACATCCTGGATCGCGAGGTTCCGGCTCGGGTTGAAGAGCAGGATATCGTCGGCTTGCACCATCGGGTTCGCGGCCTCCTTTCCGTCTCTCAGGAACTCATCGAGATTGAGCTCCATGACTTTCACCTTGCCATCCGGCTGAGGTCGAGCCAAGAAAACTCGGCGGAAAGTCCCTCGCTCCACCAATCCCCCAGCCCGAGCCAGCATATCGCTGACCCGATACTCTTGGCCATCTTCTAGCGGATAGGTCCCGGCATCCTTGACGCTACCCAGAACGATCACCACGCGCTCGTTTCGCCGAACGATGACGACATCTCCGTCTTGGAGCGGAAAGTCGGTGGCAGGCTTTCCAAAGAAGGGGCCGGTGCTATCGACCCGGAAGATCTGCCCCTTGCGGAGGACCACCACGTTGCTGAGAGTGCCCGTCGGCAAGGTTCCTCCCGCCTTGGCGATGGCGCTATTCACGCTGAAATCGCTACGCAGGAGATACTCACCCGAATCCTGAACTTCGCCCGTCACCGCGATGCGGATACTCGCCCGGCGGCTGACGACAATGGTGTCTCCGGCTTGGAGTGGCAGTTGGACTTGATCGGGCTGTGGAGTTCGGGGAAGGGAAATGAGTTCGGGTCCGCGGCGGACGGCGATCTCATATTCTTCGTCGGCGAGTTCAACGATCCCGCCTGCTTGGGCCACGGCTTGATAAGCATCCAAGGCGGTTGAGAGACGGTATTCTCCCGGGGACTTGACGCTCCCGGTTACCCATACTNNTACTCGAACGTAGGGGGCGAGCTCAATGGTCACGACATCGTCAGGATCCAGAGTCCGGTTCCCCGAGGCCGAATCTTTCTCGAGAATCGTCGTGAGCGATTCGCTCAGAACCGCCTTTCCACCCCGGGTCAGAGTCAGCCTGAGCTGATCTGGAGTCGAGCCCAGGTTGACCGTGGCCAAAATTTTCCGCAGAGTCAATTCGGTCGCGAAAGGGACCGCCGACCCCGTCGCGGTACTCGTCATCGAAGCTTGCTCGCTGCTGGCCCCACCCACGTTCACCACATAGACAAAACGCGGCCGCTGTAGTCGGTAAAAAACATTGATCTTGGGATCTTTGAGCCTTTTGGAAAGGGCCTTAACCAGACTCTTTTCGATCTCCTGGGTGGTCAGACCGGCAACGGGCACACGACCGAAAGCGGGACCCGTGACGCTACCATCACTCAGGACCGCATAGTCGCCCGAAATCTCCGGCGCGCTGATGACCTGAATCGCGAGAACATCACCGACCGCCGCCCGCACCTCCGAGCCAGAAGTCGGCGGCTGCATCAATGCGGCCAAGAGGACGAGAGCCGAAGCACTACCCATCACCCCTAAAGTACCCGTTCGGGGTATTCTCTCTGTTCCAACGCGGGTGTAGCTTAGTGGTAAAGNNTGCCCGAGTGGCTAAAGGGGACGGGCTGTAAACCCGTTGGCGCACGCCTACGTAGGTTCGAATCCTACCCCCTCCACCAAGTTCGGACGAGACGGGGATCTTACGCCGGGCGTTGCGCGGGTGTAGCTTAGTGGTAAAGCTCCAGCCTTCCAAGCTGGCTATGCGGGTTCGATTCCCGCCACCCGCTCCAAACTCCCTCGGTTAGTCACATTGGACGTAGAGGAAGATTGCCGGCCCCTCACCATATGCCTCGTTTAATTCGTGCATGTGCCGGACGGTTCGGTCGATCGTGGCCGACTCTCCCTGGGTTAGGATGAAGGACTCTTCGCCGATGTGGAACCGGAGGGAACCCTGGAGGCAATAAATGAAGGCTTCGCCGCTCGGCTGTTGGCTCCAACCACTTGGCCCGTAGACTTCGAAAATCGCGGCTTTGAGTCGGCCCTGGTTCAAGTTGCAGGGAAGGCGCTTAAAAAACTGGCTCGCGAGCCCCTGGCGCCCTAGTCGCCGGCGAACCGCCGGGTCACGGATAGCCTCTGCCGTTGAGACCTCACTGGGCTCCTCGACGTTGTCCAAAAAAAGTCGATACCAGTGCTCAGGTTGGATCTCATCCTTGGCATAGTGAGAACCCTCCGATCGTGCTTCCGCAACAATCGGTTCCATCACGGGCAAGACCCCGTAGTAATTAAAGACTCGGGTGAGAGTGGACTCCCGGACCCGCTTGCCGGCCTCCAGAGCTAGGAGAGTGTTCTTGTCGATCCCGACGTTGCGTGCTACTTCCCGTATAGTCAACCCTGCACGTATCCGCACTTCCTTGAGCCTCCTGCCTCGAAGCAAGGAATCTTTACCAGCAGGCATTTGGGGTGGGTTCATGGCTTTCTCTTCACTCATTTCAGACAATTTTCCACCTTCGTCTGAAGTTTAACATCCTCAACGCCGGGACATCGCTCATTTTCGAAAAAATCGGCGAATGATGAAACATCTTCGACGGAATGTCTCTTCATGAAAATCGCAATCTGTAGCGTGGTGGGAATGGTGTTGCTCTTCGGGTGCCTCGGCTGTGGCTCCTCCGATGCAGGCAAGGCATCCCCAACTGCAAGCGAGCCTTCAACTCCAGGGAAGGCGCAACAGCTTTCGAGCGGAGAGACGTTGACTGAAGCCGGGCGAGCTGGCGATAGCCGAGTCGGCTCTTCTCGTCCATCCGATTCCCGTTGAAAAAATCCCCCAGGACATTACCCATGCTGAACACCCATTGCTCCCTCCGCTTCCTCGCCGCTGGCGTCGTCCTCTCCATGGGCATCGCAGCTTCGGCCCAAACTTTCTACCGAGTCGTCGAGCTTGGCAGCAGTACGGCTTCCAAGATCAACAACTCCGACTTCGTGATCTTCGGATCCGCCCAGGTTCTCGACCCCGCGACGAGCACCGTCTTCACTCTTCCGAACCTCGGTAGCGCCACCCGAAGTCTCACGGCCCTCAATAATGGCCAAATCGCCACCGGTAGAGCGCGCACAACCAGCTCGGCAGGAAGTCAGCGCGCGGTCCGTTTCGATGTCTTGACCAGCACCGCCCAAACCTTGGGGACCCTTGGCGAACGCAGCGAGGGGCTGGGGATAAACACCGCCGGTACGATCGTTGGCTCAGCCCGCACCTCCTCGACTTCGTCTAGTCAAAGGGCCGTTCGGTACGAATCCACCGGCGCCGCCTTTAACCTGGCCACGGGTACGGCGAACTCCGCTTCGGTCGCAAACGACATCAACGACAACAACCAAATCGTCGGCGCAGGGCGACTTTTGGGCGATACTGCCGACCAGCCGCTGGTCTACAACTTCCTAGGTGGCGCGACTAAGTTGCCGGTCCTTGCTGGCACCGACCGCGGTGAAGCCAACGCGCTCAACAATCTCGGATTCGCGGTGGGCCGATCCAGCAATCTGACCTCCGACACCCGGCGCGCTTCGATCTGGGATTTGAGCACGGGCACCGTAAGCGAACTCTTGAAGCCGGTAGGAAATCTGAGCGGAACCGAAGCCTACGACATCAACAACTCCGGAGTAGCGGTCGGATCTACCATCATTCGAAACATCGACCCGATTGCCGTGGTCTGGCAAACCTCCCAAGGCCTACTCCTCAATGACTTGGCGATTGACGTTCCCGACGGAATCAAGTTCCGAACCTGTACCGGGATCAACGATTCCGGCCATATCGTGGTCTCAAGTCTGATCGGCGAGTCAACTCTTCGATCCTTCTTGCTGATCCCCGACAATGAGTTCTCGTCGGTTTCGGGAACCCTGACCCTCCAAGATCTGTCGTCCACTGCCAATTACCCGATCCCGGCCGTTGTCGAGATTCGAAACCCGGGCACGCTGGACATCGTCCGCACGACGTCTGCATGGGTCCGCCCGGATGGCAGCTACCAATTCCAGACGAAGCTCCAAGGCACCTACGACATCGCATTCAAGGGCGTTTCTTGGCTCCGCAAGGTCGTTCCCAACGTGACCCTGTCGCACTCCGCCCCGACGACTGTCGACGCCTCGTTGCCCAACGGTGACGTCGACAACGACAACCAGGTCACCATCTTCGACTACATCGAAATCAGCGACGCTTTCGATGCCACCACCGCAGATCTGAACTACAACGAAGCGGCCGACCTCGACCGCGACGAAGTCATCACGATCTTCGACTACATCATCCTCAGCAGCAACTTCGATCTCCTCGGCGACGAATAAGCTCAATCCGTCTTCTTCGTTCTTCTCGATTCACCGTGCCCCTGCATTCCAAGAGTGCCGGGGCATCTTTTCTTCTTCCGTCAGGACCCGACTTGCTGGATACCTGTGATAACGCTCAGGGTCCCCGTTCGTCTAGAATGACCGAAGGCACATCCTCGGAGGGATCGCGTTTGCATAAAGGACTATCCGCACTTCTCATACTCGCTCTTGCCCAAGCGGCATCGGCCCAGGCCACCCCGACCGTTCAGCGTGTCACGATCCGCGGACTCAGCACGATCCCACAGAACTCGGTTCTGACCGCGATGACCCTCACCGTGGGCCAGGCCTATAGCGAGTCCCGGCTCGAAGAGGACCGCGTCTCGATCGAGAATCTCGGACTCTTCCGCGAAGTCCGCGTCTTCGGTCGGCCGATCACCGAATTCGAGTACGAGGTGCTTGTGGAGGTCGTCGAGAATCCGGTCATCAAGGAGATTCGGATCTCGGGCAACACCGTCTTTCCGAGCGAGAAAATCCGCGAACAGATCACCCAGCAAATCGACCAGGTCTTTAACCTGCGGACCGTCGATCCCACCGTTCTCGCGATCGCCCAGCTTTACCAAAAGGAGGGTTACTTTGCCCTGGCCGATATCGATCCGCTGGAAGAAGCCCCGGGGACCCTCAACGTCGTCATCCGCGAACGCCAGGTCAACGATATCGTCGTAACGGGCCTGCGCAAAACCCGCCCATCGATCATCCGGCGCCTGATCAAGACCAAGCCGGGCGAAGCCTATAGCCGCTTTAAGTGGGACGCCGACATCCGCCGCCTCGAAAGCACCGGATGGTTTGAATCGATCCAGGCGACCGAACCGCTGGCCGGAACCGGTCGAAGCGACCTGAACCTCGACCTGAAGGAGCTGAACACGGGCCAGATTGGTCTGGGGGCTTCGCTCGACCCGCGGAGCCGCCTCGCGGGGCAGCTCCGCTTCGGAGATACGAACTTCAACGGAACCGGCCAGAGCATCATCCTCAGCCTGCAACAAGACACCGCCGGAACGGGCCTCTCCAGCAGCATCGACTACTCGAATCCGTTCATGGATTCGCGCGACACCGCACTCTCGGCCCGAGTCTTCAGCCGGGTCTTCAGTTACTTCGGCGGTTCGGGATTCAACAACAACAATTCGCCCGATTCCGAGCGGTTCGATGAGCGCCGCACCGGCTTCCAGATCGGTCTGTCGCGGCCTTTCGGTCGCCAATACGTTGGCACCGTCGGCCTCAGCGGAGAGGAGATTAAGACGCTCAAACTCCGACTCACCGGGAACCAGTTCGTCCAGCAAGATGGGACGATCCTGACCTTCTTGGCTCAGGTCTCGCGAGATCGCCGCGACGTGCCCCTCGACCCGATGGAAGGGGATTTCACCCGCCTGACCATCGAGCCCGCATTCATCAACATCACTCGGGTCGGGGGTAGCGTCGGATCCAACACCGACATCCTGGGCAAGGGCCGCTTCCTCCGGACCGGAATCGAGTACAAGACGTTCTTCAGCAAGCGCCCCGAAGACTTGACCAAGATCGGGAATCCCCGGCAGGTCCTCGCTTTCCGCGCTCGCTACGGCACGATCCTCGGTACGGTTCCGTTCTTCGAACAGTTCTTCTTGGGAGGGGCCGACTCGCTGCGCGGATACAACGACCAGCGCTTCTGGGGCAAAAACGTCTTTGCCGCGTCGGGTGAATATCGCTACCCGATCCAACGGCAATTCAACATCATCGGGTTCGTCGACTATGGCGGCGCCTGGGGTGGGTACGGAACGTTTAACGACTTCTCACAAAGTCGCACCGCCAAGTTCCACCTCGGCTACGGAACGGGAGTCGGATTCCGCACCCCGCTCGGGCTGATTCGAATCGACTTCGGGTTCACTCCCAAAGGAGAGAGCCGCACTCACTTCTCCATCGGAGGCTCCTTCTAAAAAGGACTTAAAAGAAATGAAACTCAACACAAAATGGATGGGCTGGATCGTCGCCGCAGGAAGCATCGGCTTCATGATGCTTTCGGGCTTTCAGCCAGCCCAGGAAAAGACCGGCGTGGTGGACCTCAACCGGGTCTTGAACGAGAGTGACCGGGGACGAAAGGCAAACCAAGACCTTCAGAACGCCCTCGCGGTCCGAGAGGATCTGCTGAACTTCGTCAATACCTATCGCATCCTCACCCTGGATCAGGCCGCAAAGCTGCGCGAACTCAGTCTGAAGCCAACCCCCACCGAAGCGGATAAGGCAGAGATCGAAAAGATCAAGAAGGAAGTCATCGACTCGGACAAGCGGCGCAACGAGATCTTGCAAAAGACCAACCAGACCGAGGCCGAGCAAATGGCTCTGCGCGACTTTGCCGATCGAGCCCGCACGGTCGCCGAGCGCATCCTTCCACGCTGGGACCAAGAGATGCAGGGTGAGATGTCTCAGCTCGAGACCAAGCTCCGCCAAGAGACCCTGGAAGCCGCTCGGCTTGCTCTGCGCGACACCGCTAAGACGCAAGGATTCACCGTCGTGATCGAATCGACGGTCGCCCCGTATGGTGCAAACGACTTGACCGAACCCACGATCAAGACCATGAACGCCAAGCGATAGCTGTGCGCCGTCTCCTCGTCAAGGGCCCGTCTCGTCCAGGCCTCGCCTGGGGACTGGCGGTATTGAGTTGGGCTGCCCTTCTTTCGGGTTGCAGTCCAGCTCCTCAACTCGTCTCGGTGGACCTTTCCCAAATCCCCGAGACATCTGGCCCTGAGAGGAACCCAACTTTTGCCGTCGGCCCAAGCCTGCTCGCGCCTACCCCCGAACCTGTCGGCCGGATCGGGGCCGGTGGCAGCCTTCCCCAGGCGAACCTTCGACCCACCATCGAGCCGATCCCCCCGCTCGACCCATCTGCCCAGCGGAAGAACCGGACTCGCCTGCTGGAGGCCCTCGCCCGATCTGAAATTCGCGCCCTGGACGCGGTCGAGTCCGCGGATCGAAAGGAGGCTGATCGAAGGCTGAGAGAACGGCTCGGCGCCGCCTTTAACGAGGTCCGCCCCCTTCTCGTTGCTTCGGGATCGGCCCGGCTCCCGATCGTGCTCGAACTTTCAAACTCGGTCGGATTTCCGGACCCCGGAGGCCCCAACCAAAAGAACCGACCCGACTGGGGCCGCGAAGCCCCCGAGAAAATCGAGGCACTCCGCACCGAGATCAAGCGACTGGATCGTGAGCTCCGAGAAAAACTCGACGCCGAACTGGCCGTGATTCAGACCGAATACGCGACCTCGCTGGCCGAGATCCGCGTCCGCCGGGCCCAGTTGGAAGACGCCATCTACCTCGCCAAGGAAAACGAGCTCGACCGCCTTTTGAACGTGGACCGCCGGGCCGAAAACCTGCAAATGGAGCCGCTCGAACTGCTGACACCAGCCCGCTGGGCTCAGAGTCAGCCGCTCCCGGCTCTCCCGCGGATCTCCACCGGTCGCCCCAAACGTGTCGCGAGCCCGGCATCCCAGGGGTCTGTGGAAGATGAGCTCCAACTTTTCCTCAAGATCCACGGCTACCAATTGGCCCCGGCTGGTCCGAGGGCCCTCGACCGAACCAAGGAATTTTCAGAATGGCGCAAGAGCTACCAAGTTGGACGCTAGCTGAGCTCGTCCCCCTCCTCGGAGGTGAGCTGATCGGCAACCCCGAACAGAGAATTTCTCGTCCGATCGAGGCTGGTCAGAGCGATTCTGAAGGAATTTGCTTTGCCGAATCGGAGAAGTTTTTCCAACGGGTCAAGGATTCCCAGATCGGGGCGGTGATCCTGAGTCAACCGATTGAGGGGCTCACCGCCAATCAGATCCTGCATCCCACTCCGCGGCTCGCATTCGCAAAGTTTCTCCATCTCTTCCGGCGGCCGCTCCCGCTTTCGCCCGGGATTCATCCGACCGCGGTCGTCGATCCCTCGGCCCAGATCGATCCCAGCGCCAAGATCGGCCCCTATGTGGTCATCGGGCCCGATTCCCAAGTGGGGGCCAGAGCCGAGATCCATCCGTTCTGTTACATCGGAGATCGCTGCTCGGTGGGAGCCGGATGCGTGCTTTATCCCCACGTCGTACTTTTGCAAGAGGTGACCCTCGGTGAGGGCTGTCGGCTCTTTCCGGGAGTGGTGCTGGGCGCGGACGGCTTTGGCTATGCCCCCTCGCCAGCGGGACTCATGCCGATTCCTCAAGTCGGATCGGTCGAGCTAGGCCGGAGCGTCGACCTCGGGGCCAATACGACCGTCGACCGGGCCACCGTCGGCAAGACGAAGATCGGCGATGGCACCAAGCTCGACAACCTGGTGATGGTCGCCCATAACGTGCAGATCGGCCCCCACACGGTCATTGCGAGCCAGGCCGGAATCGCGGGAAGCGCGACGATCGGGGCGCAAGTGATCATGGGCGGACAAAGCGCCGTGAAGGACCACGTTTCGATCGCCGACCGGGTCACCTTGGCCGGCCGGACCGGAGCTTTTGGGAATGTCGAATCGCCCGGCGAGTACTTTGGACTCCCCGCTCAACCCGTTCGCGAAACGCTGCGTCAAATGGCGGCTCTAAAAAAGCTCCCTGACCTCGTCAAGCGCCTCCAAGCCATCGAGGCTGCATTGGATAAGCTAGGCGAATCATGACCTTTGAGCGCCAGACCCTCGATACCGATCTCACCTTTGAGGGCCCCGGCCTCCATTGCGGCGAGCCCACCCAAGTCTTGGTCTCAGGCGGGACCGAAGGGATCCACTTTCGGCAAGGGACAAACCGCTTGGCCGCGATTCCTGAGAACGTCACCGACACCTCCCGCTGCACTCGACTCGGCGAGATTGGGGTCATCGAGCACCTGATGAGTGCCCTGGCCGCGGCTGGTATCACCGACGCCGAGATCGAGGTCACGGGCCGAGAACTCCCCGCCGCCGACGGATGCGCGGCTCCCTACATGCAAGCTCTTTTGGACGCTCCACGAAAGGCCCTGGGAACGATGGAAGTCGAGGGTCTATTTGCTCGCGTGTATGAGAAAGCCGAAACCCATAGCGTCGCGATTGGCCGAGGCGAGGGCTGGTGGCGCTACGAATTCTTAACCGGCGAGCGCTGGCCCAGCGTGCAAGACTTCGAGCTCCGACTGACCCCGGAGCGTTATGCCGAGGAAGTGGCGCCGGCCAGAACCTTTTGCTTTTCGGAGGAGCTTCCCCATCTTGAGGCCGCTGGTCTGGGGAAGGGATTGGATGCCAGTACTGCCCTCGTTCTTGGAGTAAGTGGCTATGAAAACGCTGCGCGCTTCCCGGAAGAGCCCGCCCGACATAAGCTGCTGGATCTGATCGGGGATCTCTACCTGGCCGGGCTGCCGCCCGTCTTGTTGAACGTCGTTGCCGAGCGCAGCGGGCACCGGGCCAACGTCGCTGCCGCGGCCAAGTTACGTTCGGCCGTTCGGGTCCAGGCTTCTGGTTAGCGTCGGGCCTTAACCTTTGCCGGGTAGAACTGCGGGCATGAACCGGTTTTTCTCGTTCGCCCTTGCCGCCGCATGTTGTTCGGCAGCCATGGCGTTTCGCGTCACGCTTGTGCACACCAATGACGTCCACTCGCGAGTCGAGCCCGCCATGGTGAACAAAAAGCCCTACGGTGGCTACGCCCGGATTTCAACTCTCTTCCAGCAGATTCGCGAACGAGATAAGCGCGCCGTCTTTTTGAATGCGGGGGATACCTTCCAGGGCACGCTCTACTACAACGTCTACAAGGGCGCCGCCGATGGGCACCTCATGAACCTGTTGCGCTACCAGGCGATGGCGCTCGGCAACCACGAATTTGACGACGGACCGATGGGGCTGCTTCCATTCGCCAAGGCCGTCCAGTTCCCCCTGCTCTGCGCCAATCTGGACTTTGCGGGTGAGCCGGAGCTTGCCCAATACGTCAAGCCCCACACCTCCCTGACGATCGGCCGCGACCGGATCGGACTCATCGGCCTCATGACTCCCGATTTGCCCACCATCGCCGCTCCGGGCCCCAACATCAAGTTGCTGGATCTCGATCGATCCCTGCGGCGGAGCATCGATGCGCTCACCCGGGAAGGCGTTCGGCAGATCGTCGTGCTGAGCCACTGCGGATATGAAATGGACCTCGAAATCGCGAAGCGTCACCCCGATATCGATGTGATCCTCGGGGGCCACTCGCACTCCTATCTGGGGCCCAAGATCGAAGGATTCCCCGAGCCCATGGGCCCCTATCCAACCCGAGTCGGCAAGGTGCTGGTGGCCCAAGCCTGGGAGTGGGGCAAGGTGGTCGGAGTCCTCTCCATCGAATTCAATCGGGATGGTGAGGTGAGCAAGGTCCACCGGGCCGAGCCGATCCCCATCGAGGAATCGATTCGACCTGACCCAGTGATTGAAAGTGCCATCGTCGCCTTCCAACGACCGATCCTTGCCCTTCAATCCCAGGTCGTCGGGGAGGCGAGCGCAGAGATCCCCCGGGGCGAGGGAGACGAATCTCCGATGGGCAACTTGATTGCCGACGCGATGCTCGCGGCAACGGAAAAGCAAGGTACGGTCATGGCCCTCATGAACCGGGGAGGGGTCCGCGGGGGCCTCGACGCGGGTCCGATCACCTATGGCGAGGCGATCTCGGTGCAGCCGTTCAACAACACCCTGGTGGTGCTCGATCTGTCTGGGGCGGAGATCATCGCGACCCTGGAGAACGGAGCCGCTCGGGACCGAGTGACTCAGGTGAGCAAGGGACTTCAGGTCGATTTCGACTTCCGTAAGCCAGCGGGATCGCGAGTTACCTCGGTCCGCTTCCTCGGGGCTGCGGTGGATCCAACCAAGACCTACCGGGTTGTGGTGAACAACTTCATGGCCAAGGGCGGCGACGACTACACGGCCCTTCGCGACGCCAAGGGGTACCGGTACGACACCGGATTCCTCGACATCGATGCTTTGATCGCATATCTCAAGGCAGCTGGCAAGGTCACCGCCACCGTCGAGGGCCGCGTCAAGGTCAGTAGGCCTTAGCGAAGATGACCCGGCGAGCTGAGGGCTTCCCACTCCGAACACATGTTCCGGGCTGGAGGTCCTCAGGATCCGGTTCAAAGGTCAGACATCGGATGGTAGCCTTGGTCAGTTCAGCGATCTCGGCTTCTGTTTCGGCTGTGCCGTCCCAGTGGGCAAGAACCAGACCAGCGCCGCCCTCGCCCTCAAACGCCTTTTCGAATTCCTCCCATGAATCCACTCGGCGGGTCTGTGCCTTTTGGAACTCTTGGGCCTTCGCATAAAGCCGGCGTTGCATCGCGTCGAGCTCGCCGGGGATTCTCTCCAAGATTTCCCCCAGGGGGACGCTGACCTTTTCACCTGTGTCTCGAATAGCCATCATGCAGCTTTCGGACTCCAGGTCCTTGGGACCGATCTCGATCCGAATGCAAGCCCCCTTGAGCTCCCAATCGTTGAACTTGAACCCCGGAGACTCCTTCTCCCGCTTGTCCACCTTTGTCCGGATCGGCAAGCCCATGGGGTGCTCTAGCTCAGGCACTTCGTACCGGGCCGGGCTCAGCTCGGGGCCACTCCAAAGCGTTCGACCCAGCTTCTTGGCCAGATCGTCCGCGACCGCGTAGGTCTTTTCGCGACTTTCCGCGTCGCGCCCCAAGGGCACAAACACGACCTGAATCGGGGCCAATCGGGGCGGGGCGATCAGGCCCTTGTCATCCGAGTGGGCCATGATGAGGGTCCCGATCAACCTGGTCGAGACTCCCCACGAGGTGGCGTAGACGTACTCTAGCTTGCCCTCCGAGCTCGTGAACTGACAGTTGAAGGCCTTGGCAAAGTTCTGACCAAGATAGTGCGAAGTCCCAGCTTGAATCGCGCGGCCGTCCTGAGCCAACGCCTCGATGCAGTAGGTCCGTACCGCGCCAGCAAACTTTTCGGTCTCAGTCTTCAGACCGACCAACACTGGGACGGCGAGCCAATCTTCGGCAAACCGGCGATAGACTTCGAGCATTCTCCGAGCTTCTTCTTCGGCTTCCACTTCGGTGGCGTGAGCCGTGTGCCCCTCTTGCCAAAGGAACTCTGTCGTGCGAAGGAAGAGCCGAGTCCGTCGCTCCCAACGAATCACGTTGGCCCACTGGTTGACCAAGATCGGCAGGTCTCGGTAGCTCTGGATCCAGCCCCGATAGGTGTCCCAGATGATGGTTTCGCTGGTCGGACGCAAAATCAGCTCTTCTTCTAAGCGTGCCTCCGGATCGACCACCACCCCGCCCCCGTTCGGGTCGTTCTTGAGCCGGTAGTGGGTGACGATGGCGCACTCCTTTGCAAAGCCCTCGACATGCTGGGCTTCCTTGCTCAGGAACGACTTTGGAATCATCAAAGGGAAGCAGGCGTTTTGGTGCCCAGTAGCCTTGAACATGTCGTCCAGAGCCCGCTGCATGAGTTCCCAAACAGCATAGCCGTGGGGCTTGATCACCATGCAACCGCGGACCGGACTGTAGTCCGCCAGGCCTGCACGCAAGACCAAGTCGTTGTACCAATCGGCGAAGCTCTGTTCCCGAGATGTGATTCCTTCTTTTGCACTCACAGAACTTGGAGGGTACCCCCAGCCAAGCAACCAACAAAGCAAGAGGAGAAGGCTATTCCGGATCAAAGACGTTCCCCTTCGCCATCAACGGTAGCTCGACGCGGAGAATGCGGCTCGCGCGCTGGAACTCAAGTTCCGTCCAGCCGATTTCTCTGAGTCGCTCCATCACCTCTCGGTCTGTGCCAGCCGCAAAGGTTCCGCGATCTCGGTGGAACCAGGAAAGACCATAGCGCTGGGCCCTTAGACCCCGGAGCGTGGAAGCAAATCGAACGGGCTCCTGGATCGGCAACATCGGCGCCACGCAGATTCCAACCGGAATTCCGAGCTCGACCAAGCGCTCGGCCGCCTCCATCCGCCGAAAAATCGACGGGCAGCTCGATTCAAACTCTCGGCGAACGGATTCGGAGTCGGTCGTGATCGAGAGATTCACCCTTCGAAAGGGAAACCGGCTCAGAAGATCGGCGTCGCGGAGGACCAGCGGACTCCGGGTCTGAATCACAACGCGGGGCGGGGTCCGCAGTTGCAGCAGGGTTTCCAATACCCGGCGAGTGATCTGCTCGGTCGCTTCCAAGGGCTGGTAGGGGTCAGTGGCAGAACCGATGTAAACCGTCGCTCCAGACAGTTTTTCAAGTGGACCTAGGGCGCCCTTCACCGAAACCCAAGTTCCCCAGCCAATCTTCTTCTCATCCTCTGCAACGAAATGCTTTGCATAACAGTAAGTGCATCCAAAGGCGCACCCGTGGTAGGGATTGAGGGCGAAATCGAAGGCCTTGAGGAAGCCGCTGGCCGGACGGACCATGGGAGCATCCGATTTTCGGCTAACCTCAGCCCGGCCCACCACGCGGAGGCTGGGCGCGAGTTCAGATTGATCAAAGAGAGCCAGTTGCAGAGCCATGAATCCGATACCTGGAATTTATTCTACTACCCTGTCTACCGAAAAACAAGATCAGAGTGCGCAGAAAGCGCAAAAAAGTCGAGTTGTTTCGGTAGACGCATTAAGAGGACTCGCAATACTGCTCATTCTCTTTGCGAACATCGCGGCTTTTTCGAGGCCCTACGAGGATTCTCTGATGGGTTCGCGCGTTGGCCAGACCGAATTCGACGGGATCCTCACCACCCTCACGGGATTCTTCATCAACGGCAAGTGGCGCTCGACTTTGATCCTCCTCTTTGGGATCGGATTGATGCTGCAGGCCGAGCGCGCCCTGCGAAATGGAACATGGCCGATGGCCGGGCTGAAGCGATACGGAATTCTGCTCGGATTCGGGACCCTTCACCTCGTGGCCCTTTGGTTTGGCGACATCTTGCTGATGTACACGGCGCTAGGTTTGATCTTGGCCGGCATGGTGACCTGGGAATCGGACCGGATTCAAAAAGCCATCTGGAAGATCTCGGTGGGCCTTGGGGTCGTCTTTGGGCCGATCTCGCTTCTCTTCTTTGGGCTCACCCGCGATGGGAGCTTTCTGAGCGAACTCAACAAGCAGGGGAGTTCGGAGACGATCTCCCACCAAATCAAGGTCTATGCCCAGGGTTCTTATCTGGATCAAGTTGCGGAGCGACTTGCCTGGGCGCCCATGATGCTCGGGCAGTCGTTCCTCTTCACTCTTTTTGCCCTTCCGCTCGCCCTGCTCGGGATCCTCGCCGCCCGCAACCGCATTTGGGAGGAGACCGAGATCGGTCGGATCTGGAGACAAAAGATGATCTTGATCGGCTTTGGAGTTGGATTGCCGTTGAACGCGACTGTTTTTTGGGGCTGGCCCCAGGGGCGGGACCTTCCGAGTTGGCTCTTGGTCGAGTTTTTTGGCGGCCCCTTCTTTGCCGTCGGGATCGTGGGACTGGGCCTCCACCTCTGGCGGAGCGGGCTCGGCTTTGTGGGCCGGATCTTGCTACCGGTGGGCAGGATGGCGCTCTCGTGCTATCTGCTCCAATCCCTCCTCGGAACAACGATCTACTATTCCTGGGGATTCGGCCTCTTCGGAAAGACTTCGGTGAGTCAAGACGTTGGCATCTCCTGTTTAATGCTAGTCGTCGTTCTGACCTTTGCCCACTTGTGGTCAAGAAAGTTCAAGATGGGTCCTTTTGAAGCGCTCTGGAGAAAGTGGAGTCACGTCGCGCCATCGGAAAGCCCACCACCCCCTCCTCCAGCACCGACTCGGCCTGGATTCCAAGTCTAGTGGCCTGTGGCACAATGAGGGCATGCCACTCCTCGTTTTAGTTCGCCATGGCCAATCGCTCTGGAACCTCGAAAACCGGTTCACGGGTTGGGTTGATGTGCCCCTCACCGCCAAAGGCGAGTCCGAGGCCCGCCGAGCCGGGGAATTGCTGAAAGAAACCCCGTTTCAGGTGGCCTATACCAGCGGACTCACGCGGGCCCAGCGGACGCTGGAACTGATCCTCGACTCGATGGGCGCGAGCGTCCCAGTCATCAAGGACATCGCTCTCAACGAGCGCCACTATGGCGATCTCCAAGGGATGAACAAGGACGACATGCGCAAGCAATACGGCGAAGAACAGGTCCACATTTGGCGCCGGAGCTTTGACGTTCCCCCGCCCAATGGAGAGGCCTTGAAGAATACGGCCGAGCGCACACTTCCCTTCTTCGAGCGGTGCGTCCTGGGCGATATTCGCCAAGGCAAAAACGTCCTCGTCGTGGCCCATGGCAACTCGAACCGCTCGATCGTGATGCAGCTCGACAAGCTTTCACCACAAGAAGTGCTTGAGCTGAACCTCGAGACCGGCGTTCCCTTGGTCTATGACCTCACCGAATCGGGGGAGGTCGTCTCGAAGAAGATTCTTTCCTCTCCGAGCTACGCCTAACACCCCGCCCGGCCCCGTGGGAACCCAACGTGCCGACCGCGTCAACGGGTGAACCCACGGGACTTCGGCCCCAGAGCGGCCAGCCCCGCGACCGGAAAGGGGGAACCCCATCCGCCAAAGTTCCGTTCCCAATAGTTGGACCTGCATGAAGAAGTTTGTTCTCGTATTCCTGGCCTGTGGACTCGCCACGTTCGGCGCTCTCCGCCTCAATGAATGGCTCAACAGCCGCAAAGAGCCCGCATTGACCTTCCAACCGACCCGCATCGTCGAGGGAAGGCTCGCCAATACTGGGGCCACAGTTCCGGCTGGCTCGATCGACTTTCGACAAGCCGCCCAGCGGATCCTGAAGTCGGTGGTGAGCATCGACACCCTCGTCGTGACCGGCGGGGGAAGCTGGATGCGCAACGAGACGATGCTGCAACAGGCAGGCGAGGGTTCGGGCGTGATCATTAGCCAGGATGGCTACATCATCACGAACAATCACGTGGTGGTCGATCCTCGTTCGGACCGCCCGGCGGCCGAAGTTCGGGTCCATCTGAGCGACGGCAGGATCCTGAAGGCAACCGTCCGCGGAACCGACCCAAGGTCGGACCTCGCGGTTCTGAAAGTCGAAGCCAACAACCTGATTCCCGCCGAACTCGGGGACAGTAAGGCCCTCCAAATCGGTGAATGGGTCATCGCGGCTGGGAACCCGCTCGGCTATGAGCAGACGGTTAGCGTCGGCGTGGTCAGCAGTCTCAACCGGAGCGTGGACCTCACCGAGGGCGGACGAAACCCACGGGGGATGTATCTCATCGATGCCATTCAGACCGACGCCGCGATCAATCCCGGAAACTCGGGCGGGGCTTTGGTCGATAGCCAGGGGCGGTTGGTCGGGATCAATACCGCCATCGCTTCGCCAAGCGGCGGATCGGTCGGGATCGGATTTGCCATTCCCGTCAACCGGGTCCAGCGGATCAGCCAAGACATCATCCGCACCGGTCGAGCACGCTACGGACAACTCGGCGTTCTCGCGCACCAGTATCCTGGGCTACTTGGCGTCGGCGAATACCGAGCCGAGGTGGCCCGAATCGCGGGAGCGAATCCCCCGGAAAAAGGCCTGCTTTTGATGAATGTTCAGCCCGGATCCCCTGCCGCCACTGCCGGAATCTCCCGATTTTCAGTCCTACTGAGTATCGGAAACATCCAAATGAATGATCCTATCGACCTCCAACGAGCCCTCGCGGATAAGCGGCCCGGCGAAAAAGTTCAGGTAAAGTTCTGGAGCGCAGGGCAAACCAAAACCGCGACCGTGACCCTGGCTGACTTAACCGAACTTTAACAATCCAAACGCCCCTTTTCCGGGTGCACCCCCGTCCCTGATTTATGGCGCACCCGGACGTTGAAACGCCCGACTTCATGTCCATCTTTTCCGACGGCCTCCCCCAATTTCTCGACATCTTGCCGCCAGTGGTAAGAGAACGCCTCCAGGTAGCAGCCGACCTCGATTCCCTGATCGAAGTCGTGCTCGACTACGGGCGCTTTGCCGAGATTCGCTACCGCGACCGCGTTGAACGACTCAACAACGTCCTCGTCAGCGAGCACGACCTGGAATACGTTGTCAAGTCCGTCGGGGATTTTGGCGATGACAACCGAGCCGGGATCGAGCGCACTCTGCACCGGATTTCTTGCATGAGAAATCGTCACGGAAAAGTCATCGGACTGACGTGCCGGGTAGGACGCGCGCTCGAAGGGACCATCGACATCATCGACGATATCGTCCGGTCGGGCCAGTCCATCTTGATCCTCGGTCGGCCGGGAGTCGGGAAAACGACTAAGCTGCGAGAGGTCGCCCGGGTCCTCGCCGATGAGGCCAGTAAGCGCGTCATCATCGTCGATACCAGCAATGAAATCGCGGGAGACGGCGACGTGCCTCACCCAGGAATCGGCAACGCTCGACGGATGCAGGTCACCCGCGTCGCCGAGCAACATGCGGTGATGATCGAGGCAGTTGAAAACCATATGCCCGAGGTCATCGTGATCGACGAGATCGGGAATGAAGCCGAGGCCAATGCGGCCCGGACGATCGCCGAACGTGGCGTCCAACTCATCGGCACCGCCCACGGTCAAACACTTGAAAACCTGATGCTCAACCCCTCCCTGGCCGACCTCGTCGGGGGGATTCAGGCCGTCACCTTGAGCGACGACGAAGCTCGCCGCCGAGGAACTCAAAAGACGGTCCTTGAGCGCAAAGCTCCTCCCACCTTTGATGTCGTGATCGAACTGCTGGATTACGACCGATTGGCTGTCCATAGCAACGTCATGAAGACGGTGGACTTAATCCTGAGGGGCGTGCCCGCCAAGCCCGAGATCCGCGTCCGCACTCAGTCCGGATCGGTCGAGGTGGTGCAGAGCGAGGTTTCCCCCGACATCGAGGCGCCTGGCTTCAATGAGCGATTCCCCGCTCTCAGCCGGATTCCAAGCGAGCCCACGCAGGTCTCGCCATCCGGCAACGGCAAGACCCGCGAACCTCGCGAGCCCCGATCCGAGGCGGCCACCAAGGTTCCCCAGATGCTCCGTGTCTTTCCGTACGGCATCGCCCGGACTCGGCTGGAGCGCGCCATCCGCGAGCGAAAAGTCAATGCCGTGATCGTGAATGATCTAGCCCAAGCCGACGCCGTGATCGCGATCAAATCGACCTACAACTCCCGCCCCGCTAAGCTACGCGATCTGCAGAGGCCTCTGCCCACTTCAGTGGTCAAGAGCAACACGTTCAGCCAGATTGCCGCCGCGCTAGAAGAGCTCGCCCAGGGCGCATCGCAGTCGAAAGAGGGCGACGAACAGGCCCTGAGCGAGGCCCTGGCCGCAATCGACCAGGCCATCGCCACCGGCAAGCCTGTCGAGCTCAATCCGGCTGATTCTCGGGTCCGAAGGCTGCAACTGCAGATGGTCGAAAGCCGCCGACTCACCGCCGAAGCAGTGGGCCAAGAACCCAGCCGCCGGGTCCGCGTGCTGCCCGTCCGATTAGCCTAAGTGGTTCAGAACTTGCTCTGAACGACTTGGATCGCTCGCTGGAGTTGGTTGTCCCTCTTCGGGTCGCCGACGACGGTGCGCGGGCCGAGGTTCAGGGGAACCTCGATATCGGGCTTCAGGCCGCCGCTGACGTATTGGCCTTCCTCATCGACCTTGCGCATGATGTCGTAACCGCTCGGCAAGAAGTACTTGGCGATGGTCACCTTGGCGCTGGACCCATCGGGCAAATAGTACAGGTTCTGAACCGAAGACTTGCCGTAGGTATGCTCCCCGATCAGGGTCGCCAGGCGGTAATCGCGCATGACCCCGGCGAAGATCTCGCTGGCGCTGGCCGATTCTTCGTTGACCAAAATCGCCACCGGCAGTGCTTGGTCGCGCCGCAAGTCCGAGTACGTCTTGACCTCGTTCTCCTCGCCATCGCGCCGCTTCATCGTCACCACGCGCTTGTTGCTGACGAACTCGCTCAGCATCACCGTGGCCGTTTCGAGCAGTCCTCCGGGGTTCCCGCGCAGGTCGATCACGTAGCCCTTGGCTCCCGACTTCTCCATCTGGTCGAGCTTGTTGGCAAATTGCTCGGCCGTGTTCTGGGCGAACTGATAGACCGTGATGTAGCCGATCTTCGATTCGGGCAAGAAGAACCCGTCCGCCGTCGGGGCGATCACCTTTCCGCGCTTGACGCTAAAGCTCTTTTCTTGGAGCGGGCCACCATCCTCGGGGGCGCGCAGGACCGTGACCTTGACCTGGGTGCCCTCGACCCCGCGGATCTGGCGGACGATCTGATCCACCGGTTGGCCGCCGACCGATTTATCGTTGACCTTGATGATCAGGTCGCCGGGCTTCATACCCGCACCCGCCGCGGGTGACCCGTCAAAGACGCTCATCATTCGCGCACCTTGCGGATCGGGATTGAGCCGCGCGCCTATGCCGACAAAGTCGGAGGCACCTTGCGTCTCTTTGCTAAAGGCCTCGGTCAGATCCGGAGCCATGAAGACGGTATGAGGATCGCCAAGACTGCTGACGAGTCCTTCCATCGCCGCATGCTTCAGCTCCCTTGGATCCAGCTTTTCGACGTAATCCTCTTGGATACTTCGGAAGTTTTGAGCGAAGGTCTGGGCCGGCTTAACCTCTGGCCGCTTCGAATTGCTGACACTTGCCGGGCGGACATAGCTCAGAGCATCGAACGAGAAGTTGCCCTGGCTCCAATCTTTACCGAAGAAACCGGCCGTCGTTCCGAGAGCGACCATCGTCACCCATCCAATCATCTTGCCCATGCTCATTTCTTCACCTCGGTTCGATACCGGCCCGTCGGCAAGCTGTATCCGCTTCCATCGGGCAACACGGCCACCTTCACCATCGCCGGTTCACCGGCCATCTTGGGTCCCTCCAGCTTGGCGAGTCCTCCGGATTGAAGGGCCAGGGCCAACACTTCGGCGGCTCCCCGCGTCGCACCATCGACGATCAGCGTCAAGGGGCGTTTGGTCGCGCTGCCGTTGCTTTCCAGCGGCTCGGGCGGGCGCCCATTCTCGTTGATAAATTCTCCATAGACTCCAGCCGGGGCAACCAGCGAGAGAACCTCGCGCATCGCCTCGGTGCTCCCCAGCGTGCTGTTGCGCAGGTCCAGCGTCAGCGGGCCGGTTCCTTCTAGCAACGGCTTCAGCTTCTCTGCGGCTCCGGAAAAGAGTCGGAGTGAAACAGATCCATCGGGGCGCTTTTCGACCGGGGGCACGGTGGTCACCTGATTCGTCAGGGTGGCCTTTTGGGATTTTCCATCCCGCTTCCAGCTGACCTCGATCGATCCCGTGGTCGCGAGCGTGATCTTGTCCCGCGCCCTGGCCGGCGTCACGCCGCTCTGGGATCGATCCTGGAGCGCGCGGAGCTGACGGTCCATTTCGGCATCGTCGATTTTGCTCTTGCGAATCTTCTCATTTTCCAGCCGCCAGGCCTTGATCGCCTCGGTCGAGAGGACCCACTTGCCGCCGACGCTCTCGATTCGGTCGCCCGGAAGAATCCCCGCCTTTTCGGCTGGCGAACCCGGTGCTACCGCACTCACCACGAGGTCGGGAATAAAGTCGGCCAAGTCGACGGGAGTCGTTTCGCCTTCCGCCGTCGCCCGCTCTTCTTTGCTCGGTCTCTTGGAATACACGTACCGCAGCTCGACCCCGATGCCATAGAAGCGGCCTTGCTGCATCGCGGCAAAGGCCTCGAACTGCTCCTTGTTCATGTAGCTGGCCAGAGGGTCGTCAAGGCTTTGGACCATCCCCCGGACGGCTCCAATCGCGA
This sequence comes from Chthonomonas sp. UBA2391, assembly GCA_002343825.1. Taxonomy (GTDB): domain Bacteria; phylum Armatimonadota; class Fimbriimonadia; order Fimbriimonadales; family Fimbriimonadaceae; genus UBA2391. Next base: position 7,156 of record DDSL01000091.1, on the reverse strand, counting down.
GCTCTTGTTCATCTTCGACACTGTCGATATAGCTCGCTTTGAGTCGATCCACCACCATCGAGTAGTAGTCCGACTCCTCGATGCGGATCTCTTTTTCGGTTGAAGCAAGCAAGGTGTCGCGGCTTAGCGAAGCGACGAAGTTAGAGCGCTTGCCATATTCCACCCGGTCCCGAACGAGCGCTCCGCCACCGATGGCGAGGGCACCGCTCAGGGCAAGCCAAATGGGGAAAGTCGATTTCTTTCTTGAGTCGCTCATGTGCAAATTGGGTCCAATGGTTTATTCAACCGCCGCGTCCAGCTTTTTGATCCTACGAACGTGTCGAGGGTCGTGATCTTCGGGTTCCGACAAAAAGGTCTCGAGAATCTTCACCGCCGTCTCGGGCGCGTGGAACCGCTCCCCAAGGCAAAGCACGTTGGAATGGTTATGACTCCGCGTCGCCTCTGCATGTTCGGGAGAACAACAGAGTGCGGCCCGAATTCCCGGATAGCGATTTGCCCGAATGCTCACGCCGATCCCCGATCCGCAGATCAGGACTCCCAGTCCACAATCCCCACTCAGTACTTTCGGGACCAAGAGGTCGACGGCATCCGGATAATCGTACGAGTCTTTGGTCGTTGCGCCGAAGACTTCGACCTCGTGGCCCTGGACCTCGAGCCAGCCGATCAGGGTTTCGCGGAGCGACAAGCCGGCATGATCCGAACCGATTGCGATTTTCATTGCGCACCTTGGGCCCGACGCCCGACCTCGGGGTCGAGGCTCTGGCTCAATTGTGCCTTAGCTTCGGCTGGCAATTTCAACTGTTTCGATTCAAATAGGTCCAACAAGGCCGCATGGACCCGCGGGTCGGGGTCCGCAGCCAATCGCGCGACTTCTTCCACCTGAACGGGCCCGAGCGCCCCCAGCGCCTTAAGGGCGGCAACTCGGCAGCTTCCGACTGGGTCGTTCAAAGCCGCGAGAACCTCGGCCCGATACTCTTTTTTGGCTTGTTGACCGATCCAATTCAGGATTTGTGTGCGCACCCAGGGGCTCTCTTCGCGAACCGATTTGATGGCTTCTGCCTTCAGGGCGTCCGTCCCGGCCGAGAGGATCCGCTGGATCGCCCCCCAACGGACAACTTCGCTCGCGTCGTTCACTGCGGCTTGGATCATCCGGCGCGAACTCAGTTCGTTGGTCGGGTCGATCTGTTCGACAACTTGCAAGCGAACGTTCGGGACATCTTCTCGGAGGAAGGTGACCGCGATCACCGTCGCTTCGGGAGAATTCAGCTTGATCAATGCATCCACCGCAGCCGCCCGGGTCCGCCAACTTCGTGCTGCATAGAGCNNCAGCAGCCCGCCCAGAGCCTTATCCTTCGACTTCTCGGCGACGATGGTGGCAACCTGGCGGTTGTGATCAAAGGGTCCGCGGGCAAGCGGCGTTCTCAGAGCGTCGAGCGCTTCGGGAGTCCCTTGGAACAGCAGCGCTTGGGCTGCCATGGCCGCGTTCCAACCGATGGCGCTCTTCAACTCTTCGGCCAGCTGAGGGACAAATTGGGGGGCGCTCAGTTTCGTGAGAGCATAACTCGCCTGGATCCGGGCGCGGCGGTCGCGTTCGGCAAAGAGGCCCGTCAGCAGATCCACCGCCTCGGCATTGATTTCAGTGATCTGAGCAGCTTTACGAATCCGCGCGTCGAGCTCGGAGGCGGGCACCTCCGGAGCAGCGGTCGCCGTCACCGGATCAGCCGAAAAACGCAGCGGAGCGAGCGAAAAGGTGATCGACGAATCTTCGATCCGCTCAAAGTATTCGTAATACGGCTCAGGAGCGACCGAAATGAGGCGGATTTGAGTTGTTCCCACTGCCTCAAACAGCGGGTTCAGATCGATCTCGACCGGGGACCACTGGTTCAGGGCGCCGATGGGGACCACGATCCAAGGCTCTTCGCGGAGCGGCACGCCCACCGGGATCGGCGGCGCGGCCCCAAAGCACACGTAACCGCGGCGACCGTTGGAGAATTCGATTCTCAGGGCGAAGTGGTCGCGACCTCCGGCCTTGACCTGAGTCCGCAGAACGCGCGCATCCTTAAGGTCCATCGCGGCAAAGCCTGCCTCTGGAATCGCCACATCGACCTTTCCGCTCCGGAAAAATCCTTTTTCGGTGATTTCGAGGTAGTCGCCAACTTGAGGATCGTTCGCCATTTCGCCCCGGAGATTGCCCTCGCTCCGCATCACCGACTGATAGGCAGGCGAGAATCGGGGCGCTTCGGGAGGGGCACTCGGGGGAAGGTTCGGGGCAAATCCAAGGATCTGGGCCTCGGAAGTAGCTCCCGAGGAGGGGAGTTGAAAGAGCACCGCGTTCTGCCAGCGCCCCTCAACAAAACCGACGGCCTGAGTGCCTTGTGGCGCTTTCGCGCCAAAGATACCGGCCTTCCAGAACGGGACGGCGACTTTATCGCGCTGGATGACCGAGCTTTCTCCGGGAGAGTGCAGAATCGGATCGAGAGCCCCGCCCGCCCAAGCTTCGGCCGAGTCCTCAGTCAAGAGGGGCAACCGGGCCAGCGGATCTTCGGCGACCGACGCCCAAGATGCGGGTGCAGCCCGACCCGCTCGATACCACCGTCGGAACCGCTCAGACGATTCTGTGGCCCTCAGGTCAAGGATCGGCCCCCAGCTTTGGGGTCCGACAAACTGAGCCGTCGTCGTCAGGAATGGGTTGTCAAACGCCTCGCGAAGGACCGGCACACGGTAGCCAACCGCGTTGGCTCGCCACGAGACCTGACGGACCCACGAGGCGTAGAGGCTCAGGGCCAGCCGGTCTCCATCCGCCAGCGGGCTCCGCGTGAAGTAACTGATCGAGTTCACCGGCATCCCCTGGATCTCCGTCAAGGGAACCGGATCGACGAGTCCGGCGTGGATGACAAAAATTCCATGGAACGGCCCGCGGTCCACCCCATCATCCGCATCAAAAGCATGGCTATTGACCCGTGGAGCGATCACCCGCTGCAAAAACTCGGGACCAAGTGGGTTCGCCGTGCCAGCCTTGATCTCGGTTCGCTCGGGATCGGAGTCGATCTCCAGGTTGAGTTGAACATCGATCTGGTGGCCGGTCGTCCCCAGAACCATGGCTCGGAACCGAGCGAGAGCCTGCCGCACCACCTCTTGCTGAGTTCGATCGATATCCGCCCGTCGATAGCGAAACGTACCATCGGGCAACTGAGCCAAAAGATCCACCCGACTGAGGACGAAGATCTTCGCCTTCCAAGGCATCATCTTCTGCCCGCTGGCGGCGGAGTTCCGGAACCCCGCGACGAACTCGCCCCATCCTCCGTCCCCCTTCCGCGGACGCGAGAGGTAGTCCCCCACGATCGGGAACCGCTGGCCCTGCCACTCCACATGGGGGCCGGCAAAGGGGTCTGTGCCACAGGGAGGAAAGGTTATGGGAACAGATTGCCCACCCACCGTCTCTGCGCCCAATTCGATTCGGGTCTGTCCGTGGCTAGCGGCGACGGTGCCATAAAAAGCCAGGATCAAGGTGAGCAATCTTGCCGATTTCAATGTGATGTTTAACCTGCTGTCTTCTTGAGTCAAGAAGTTATTCGAAGAGTCGCATGTCGAGCGGACTCATGGCGTGACCGTCGCCCCGGCTGTAGGTGAGCGCATCCTTCGCTCCCAGAGCATCGAGGTCGGCGGGCATCTTCTGAATCATGTCCAAAACGACATTACGAATGCGCTCGGCGTTCATGTTGAAAACTTCGAGCACGCTCATGGCATTGACGGCCTCAACCCCCGCTTCGACTCCGCAATCGAAATCGGTGATAAGCGAGATGTTGACGACGGCCATTCCCATTTCGCGGCAGAGATAGGCCTCGGGATACTGGGTCATGTTGATCACTTCCCAGCCTGCCTTGGTGAACCACTGACTCTCGGCCACCGTGCTGAAGCGCGGACCCTGGATGACGACCACCGTGCCCCGCTCGTGACAAGGAATTCCGTGGGCCTTGATGGCGTCGATCGCCAATTGGCGCAGCGTCTTGTCATAGGTCTCGGCGGGCGAAAGGTGGGTCACGATCGGTCCGTCGAAGAAGGTGTCCTGCCGACCATTGGTCCGGTCCACGAACTGATCGCACACGACGAAGTCACCCGGCTTAACGTGGGCCTGCAACGATCCGGCTGCGCAGGGGCTAATGATCGCCTTGCAACCTAGAGCCCGCATCGCCCAGACGTTGGCGCGGTAGTTGATCTTGTGAGGCGGGATCGTGTGCTTGCGTCCGTGCCGCGGCAAAAAGGCGACCTTGCGTCCGCCAACTTCGGCCAAAAAGACGCTATCGCTGGGCGGGCCATACGGGGTGTCGATCTTGGCTTCGGTCACGTTTTCGAGCAGGCTATAGAAGCCCGATCCGCCAAATACTCCGATCTCTGCGTGATTCTGTGGGGTCAAGTGGGTTGTTTCCTTTTGGGTTGTCAAAGGCGTTGGGAGAGGCGCCCAAGGGCATCGATGAGGGTGTCCACCCGAGATCCCGCCCGGAGCAGAACGTCGGCTTCGACTCCGAAGACTTTCTTGTTACGGACGGCCTCCAGACCCCCTAGCTTGGGATCGTTCAAGAGGACATTGGGATCTTCGGGAACAAAGATCGCCTTGGCCCCTAGGGCCAAAAGCGCTTCGGGACTGGTGGGGGTGAACTTATCGGTATCGGGTCCAACCGGCTCCATCCCCGCCGCTCGCACGACGTCGGCCAAAAAGGACTTGGTCCCGTTGACCATCAGCGGTTCGCTTCCGCCGCCCATCACTACCGCGACCTTGGCCGGGGTCGGATTACTGCTAAAGCGGGATCGAGCGGCCCGGATCTTGTCCACGTACCGGCTAATGTCGAGCTCGGTGTTGGTGGCCGAACCAAAGCGATAAAGCTGATCGATGAAGGAATCGACCGTCTTCGCATTGAACTCAACGAGGGTCGCGCCTGGAACCGTCGACTTCAATTTTTCGATATCGGCGGGGCTATACNNGATCACCTCGGGCTTCAGGGCGACGATCTTTTCGTAGAGCGGCTTGACGTCGCCCACGATCTCGACCGAGTCGAGCCCAGTTGGAAAGTTGCAGCTCCGGGTCCGACCCCGCAATCGGTCAAACGCCCCGATCATCGTGATCTCCGTGGTGCTCGGGCTGAGGCTCACGATCGAGGCAACCGGCTTGGGCATCGGTTTTCCTCCCACCGTTTGTGTCTCTTTGCACCCGACGACCAACAGGCTGATCAGAAACACGAGCAGAATGTGGCCGAACCGCATGACCGTTATTTTGACTGATCCACCGTGCGCCGGGCTGAACGGATCACGCAAACTAATCCCATGAGGTTGGCGCTCTGTCGGCTTTGTCAATACGCCGGGCGACTCCAAGAAGGAAATCCCATCTTGGTGGGCCTCTTTAGCCGGATCGATAGTGGCTCCTTCCCAACCCGTTTGGACCCCTGCTTTCTGGCTGTTGAGATCGAAACCGATCCCACCGAGATCAACGATGTCGTGCCCATGGAAATCCGGCTGATCGACGAAGACGGCCACATGCTCGCCTCGTGGGACGGACTCCTTGAACTCCCCGACAGCAGCGAACCCGACACTCGGCGGACGTTCTTTACTCTGGCACTCCCTTGGGGACGCGATGTGCAATTCGAGCGCCCGGGACGATTCCGGTTCGATATCGTGATCTATTCCGGAACGGAAGAGGAAGAGATCCTGGGCGGAGAATCCCTCACGCTCTCGCAAGCGGCGAGGACCTGAAAGTGGCAGGGGCAACAGGACTCGA
>DDSL01000091.1:0-1362 GCA_002343825.1 Chthonomonas sp. UBA2391 | reverse complement strand
TACCAACTGAGCTATACCCCTGCGCGGGACACCCAATAGTATAGCATCGGCCCAACCTGCGCTAAAGGCTCTGATAGTTTCACCAGCAAAATCCCGCGATCTTGCGATGGAGACACCGCATTTATACTGGCTTTACCTCGTACCTCACCGGGATTTTGCGGTCAACACGACGATTTCCGATCCATTGCTTCTAGAATGAAGTTTCGCAGTCCGAGTTTTTCGGGCCGTTGCTCCGTTTGGAGAAGATCGGGATGAGGAAATTACTGGCACTCTGGGCTGGCGTAATGCTGGCATCGGCTCAATCGGCATCGGCCACGACGCTGAACGTCTTGCCCCTTGGCGATTCCATTACGGTTGGCCAATTTGGAAGCGGCTTTACCCCCGGCGCTTACCGGTCCCGACTGGAATCGGCGGTTCTGAATCGGGGAACGGGGATCCGGTTCCGGGGTCCATGGACCAACAACGCCGCGCCAGGACAGGTCTCGACCCAGCACGCTGGCTTTTCGGGCCACACCATCGGCGAAATCCGCAACCGCCTTCCGTCCATCCAGTCCCACGTTTTGGCCTCCGATCTCTGCCTGCTCTTGGCCGGAACCAATGACGTCAACCGCGACCGTGGCGCCTATGATGCGCTCACCGATCTTGAGGGCATCATTTACGACCTCATCGACATCAAGCCGAACCTGCGAGTCGTGGTCGGCACCGTTCCGCCCCGCCGCGACCAAACTCGAAGCCAAGTCTTGCGAGAGATCAATTTCGGCATCCCCGTTCTGGTGAACAACCTGCGCAAGAAGGGCTTGGATATCGGCCTGGCCTATACCGCCGAAACGTTTACGAACCTTCAAACCCAAATGGTCGATAACCTGCACCCCTCGGCGGCCGGATATGACCAGATGTATCAGGCCTGGCTGCCGGTGATGAAGGAAACCTACACCGATATCGACGGTGATGGCAAGCTCACGCTGTGGGACTACATGGAGCTCTCGATGGCTTTCGATTCCATCGAGGGCGATTGGAACTGGCATGCCAAGGCCGATATCGACAAGGACGGTCAGGTGACCATCTTCGACTATATCGAGCTTTCTTCTGAGATGTCAGCCCCGAGGCGATAGCTCAAGGCCCCGCTCGGGCACCGATCCACCTGGGCCATGGTCTCCTCGATCGTGGCCTTGTCGAGCTGAATCCAGGGCCGCTGCTGAAGGTTGAAGACGGTGGGCAGCCCCCGCACACAGCGTCCGCTATGGGTGCACTTGGCCGCGTCCCAGATCACCGTCAATCGATCGCGAGTGTATTCCTTGACTTCGCTCATGACTGCATTCTACGCCGCCGAGCCAGCGCGGCGAGGCCGAGGCCCAGCGCGGC
>DDSL01000083.1 GCA_002343825.1 Chthonomonas sp. UBA2391 | reverse complement strand
ATCACCCGAACGGGCGGTGAAAGCAAGTGGTTTTGGCATCGAGGTGACACCATGAAGGAACTCATCCCGACGACCATGGGCTTCCCGACCGGAACTCGGATCGACGGTTTGGTTGTGGATCCCTACACCGACCAACTCTACGTCCGCCTCTACGAATTCAGCACCCGCAGAAACTACACCGCCCGCCTGGACCCCGTCCCCGAACCCGGGACGCTGGCCGCGCTGGGCCTCGGCCTCGCCACGATGTTCCGCCGGCGGCGAAAGGGTTAGCGCGGAATTGTGGGGAATGGTGGGGGTTTGAGAGCCAGGGGCTGCGGTGGGAGAGATTTGTGAGCGAGAACTCCGCCACTGCTCTCCAACTGCTTTTCGATCGCTCCCCGACAGCCCGCCGAGATCATTTTTTGCTCCCCTATTGCGCCCCCATCGCTCCACCGCCGCTCCCCGAACCTTCTCGCCGCAGCCGACCGCCAAACATCCCGACCGCCGGAGTTGTGCAAAAATGCCGGTAGCCGAACGCGTTCGCCGGGAGGCAACTAAAAGGATTTGCACACCATGAAGCGATTACTGATGATCCTGGCGGGATCCGCCCTGATGGCCCCGGCTTTTGCCGCTAACGAGATCGACCTGAGCGGCCTCAACTTCCGAGTCGGCGGGATCTATCCCTTCGAATCGACCACTCGCCGCGTGACCGGCAACATGTTCTCCATCGGACTCGATCTCCCGCTGAGCTTTCAAGGCGCCAAGGGCGGCGAACTCTACATCAGCGCCGACTGGTTCCTGAAGTCGATCGACGGCAAGAAGGGCAACATCGTCCCGATCCTCCTCAACCAAAAGATCTATCTCGTCGCCGGCCAGGGCGAAGGTTCGCGAAGCTATGGATTCGTCGGCCTGGGATTTGCCCACGTCGATGTCACCAAGAGCCGGACCACCTATGCCGGACGAGTTGGTTTGGGTCGAGAAATCAACCGACAGCTCTTTGTGGAAGGTTCCTTCCTCTTCACGAGTGAAGCCAACAACGCCCGCGGCGACAGCTTCGGCGTCTTCCTCGGTTACAAGTTCTGAATTAGGAATTAGGAATTAGGAATTAGGGGTTAGGTACTTGGGGTTAGGGGTTTCCCCTAACCCCCTCTTCCTTGCTCCGACACCACGACTGCCGCCGCCATGTCTCGTTCGTGGGTGATCGAGACCCACCAGACCCACCCCGGCGGGGCGCCCTTCACGCGGAGAACCGGAGACCCGTCCGGCCCCCTGAGAATCTCCACCTGATGCCAGCCCGAGATCTGGGGAAAGGCTTTTTTCGCGGCCTCTTTGGCCGCCCAGCGACCGGCGACATAGGCCACCGTCAAGGCTTCACCCCGCTCGGCTTCGGTGAGAATCCGCTCGACAAACCCCGGCTTCCGCTCCATCGCCCGCTCGATGCGGGCAATCGAGACCAGATCGATTCCAATCCCGCGGATCATTTGTTGGCGTCGCGGACCATCTCGGCGAGGTCTACGAGGTTGATTTCGTCGCCGCCGACCTGCTTGACCGAGGCATCGAGCATGATGCGGCAGAACGGGCAGCCGAGGGCAACGGTCTTGGCCCCCGTCGCAATCAGCTCTTCGGCCCGGCGGTTGGCGGGGCGCTGATTGGGCTCCTCCTCCATCCACATACGACCGCCGCCCGCGCCACAACAAAGCGTCTTCTTGCCGTAATTCTCGGGTTCGGTGATGTTCTTGCGGTTCCCGTCGAGGACCTCGCGCTGGATGGCGTCGCTATAGTCGTTCAGTCGCGTCTCCTCTCCGAGCGCCTTTCGCGGGGCATCGCTCTCGTTGTTGACTCGGCCCAGATAGCACGGATCGTGATAGGTCACGCCGCCTTCTTGAGCCTGGGCCGGCTTCAGCTTTCCTTCATCGATCAACTCGGCGATGAGCTGGCTATGGTGGACAACCTCGTACTCGCCGCCGAAGTCCCCATATTCATTCTTGAGCGTATTGAAGCAGTGCGGACAGGGGGTCACGATCCTTTTGAACTGGTACTTGCTGAAGGTCGCGACGTTTTGGGCGGCCATCTCTTGGAACAGGAATTCATCCCCCACCCGGCGAGCCGAGTCGCCCGTGCATTGCTCTTCGTTGCCCAGACAGGCGTAATCGACCCCGGCTTGGCGCATGAGTTCCGCGACGGCCTTGGTCGTCTTAACCGCGCCCGGGTCGGTAGCCCCTGCGCAACCCACCCAAAAGAGGGTGTCGAACTCCTTCTTGTCCTTGGCGAGCGGAACCTCTTGGCCTTTCATCCATTCTTCCCGCGTGCCCCTGGCGGCGCCCCAGGCGTGACCGGTTGATCCGGTCTGCCTCAGCATCACGGCGGCGGTCCCGCTGAGCTTGCCCTCCGCGACCAAATTTCGTCGCGCATCGACGATCAAATCGACGTGCCGGATCAGAACCGGGCAAGCCTCGACGCAGGCGTTGCACGTGGTGCAAGCCCAGAGAGCTTCCTCGCTGATCGCGGAGGGAACATTTGCCCCCGTCTGGCTGGCCGCGAGCACGTCTTGAGCGACCCGTTTTGGGTTCAAGATCTTCCCCACTCCATTGGCCGGGCAAACCTCGGTGCATCGGCCGCACTCCATGCAGGCATCGACCGACATCAGGTGCCAGCGGCTAAAGTCCTTGGCTTCGGCAACCCCGATTTGGCCGGTCTTTTCGACCTCCTCCATCGAGATCGGCTCCAGGTGACCCATGGGTCGAGCTGGCACCCCAGCGGCGGTCGGAATCGCCACTACGATGTGTTTCAGCTTCATATGGGGAAGCCCCACGATGAAAGCCATCACCAGAATCGAGTGGAACCACCAGATCCCGACATAAGCCCCGTCGCTCACCGTCGGGAGCAATTGCGCAATCGCATTGCCGACCCAGCTGACGTGGTCCCATGGCTTGGGATCGTTCGCGATCCGGGCCGCTTCAACAACGTAACCGGTGATGCCGAGGGCGAGGAGAAGATAGAGAGCCCAAAGGTCCTTCCATTCATGGCTCACCACGCTCGGGCGGAATCCATGACGCCGGGCCAGCGCCCACACCACTCCGATCACCAAGAGCAGGCCCAAAGAGTCGAAGGTTGCTTCATAGACCAGATAGTAGGTCCCCTGGTGGAACTTGAAGGGTGAATAGGAATTGACCGCAAGAAGGGTGGTCGCGATCAGCAAGGCAACAAAGCCATAGAAGATCAGCAGGTGCATCGGCGCGCCAGACTTCGGTCGCGAAGCGCGCACCTTTCGCTGGGCCACGATGTAACGAGTGACGTTGCCGATCCAGTCCTGTTTCCAGGTCACCGGCTTTCCCTGACGCCAAGTTTGCACCCGCTGCCAGAATCGCCACGCGGCATAGGCCGTGGACGCCAAGATCAAGACATAGAAGGCGACTTTGCCAGGGAGTCCCTGATGGATGAACTCCGAACGGGTAGGAACCACGTATGGATTCTACAGGAAGAGACCGCCAGGTGGAAGGGGGGATTCCAAGTTTCTCTTGTTCTCCAGCATTTGAACAAAGGTTTCCACCGGCTCGACCTCGACGATCTCCAGGCTATTGGCGAGAAAAGCGCAGAGCTCCAGATGGGCGCGGACATCCACACTGGGCTCCCCGACGCCAATGCCCTGGAAGGCAAAGATGCACCACTTCCGCTCGGCGATAGCCCGTCGGGCGATCCGCATTAGCTCGCGCCCATTGGCCTCATCGCATGGAAAGATCTTGAGGCGGAGCGCCCGACTCGGGTCGAAAGGATTGAACCCCTCAATACCCGTTCGGATGGCGCAATAGCGCCCGGCTAGCTCCGTGGAGAGAGCCGCATAGTCATGCCCGGTTTGGCTGGCCCAAGGGAGGGCAACGGTCGACGGAGAACTCCCTCCGCGAAGATCGCGCAACAGCTCCTCCGCATCAAGAAGGTCCTCTCTCACGTCAGCCAAGGTCGTTTCGGGTCCCGGTGCGGGGTTAAGGAGGACGCCCTGCATCAGCTCGTGTCCGGCCTCCGACGCCTTTCGCCAATCGCTCGCATTTTCTAGGAGCTCTTCGGTAGGTACGCCAAAGGATCCGCGCAACTCAAACTGGTTCAACTGAATGAGAGCCGTCTCAAGGTGATCCAAGAGCCCACCGTCGTAGCAGAGGCTCACCCAGGCTTTTTCAGAGGAAGGTTGGATCAAGATTTCTTGCGGAAGACCATACGGGTGGTGGTCTGACCTTGGTCGTAAACGATCTCGCTGGAGTCGTCATTGATCAGGAAGTTCAGCGACTCTGCTTGAGTGGCTGGGAGCGTGATCTTGTTCCCTTTTGCATCGGTGATCCCATCCTTCATGGCGTCGGCCAAGGGCTTTCCTCCGATCTCGGCGATCCCGAGTTCAAGGATGGTGTTGATCCTCTGGAAGTTGCCCCGGTAAGTGACCCCAAAGGTCGTGAAGGTGTAGGTTCCATTGGATTCGAGCTTGAGAGATGGAGGACCGAGTTCCTTTACTTGCGCCTCTTGCTGGGCCAGCAGATTTGTCAGGCGCTGGGCTTGACCTTCCGGGATAACCAGCCGAGCAGTCCACTCTCCGATGAGGGCCGCGGTATCGGGAACCGCTGGGTCGGCCTCGGTCGGCTCGGGCGCGGTGGGTGTCGTTGCCGACGTGGGGCTTCCCGGCAAATTGACGGGGAGATCAGGTTTGGCGGTCGGCATCCCGGCCATCGGCTTGGGTGGTGGCATCGCGCGCATCCCCTGGGTCGCCGGTGCGGGACGGTCGCACGCGGCCACGCCGAGCACAAGAGCGAAAATCCAGAACGGCTGTCCTTTCATGTTCCTTTAGTATTCCCAAACAATTCGACGTGTAGCCGGGGTGAGATGCGCCACTTTTTCTCAAGCGAGATCGGAACCAAGGCACGCATTCCAACGAGAATCCGCTCCGCATCTGTTCCTTCGGGCATCAACAAAATCTGTTCTGGTTTGACCGGCGGAAGATCCAATAAAAGTTCTTCAATCTCCCGCAGATCTTCTTCCATACTCTCAAATGCGATAACAAACTTGATTTGCACTGGGTATTTCCCGATCAAGCGCTTGAGCGGGCCTCGGTCCAGGCGAGTTTGCTCGTGCCGGAGCTCCCAGGCATCCCCGGTCGGGGTCGAGTTGCGCATCTTGGGGCTGACCGAAAGAAGGTCGATCGGCCAATTCCGGTCGATCGTCCCCGCGGTTTCGATCGTGATGTGGATTCCGCGCCCTTTGAGGCCCTCGCAAAGTTCGCCGACGGCATCAAAAAGCATCGGCTCGCCACCGGTGAGGACAACATGGGTCGGGGCGACGCGGTCCACCTCCCCGAGGATCTCGTCAAGAGTTTGAATCGGTCCCTCGGGGTGCCAGCTAGCATAGGGCGTGTCGCACCAGACGCAGCGAAGATTGCATCCCGAAACCCGGATAAAGTAGCTCGGGGTCCCGATCAAGGTCCCCTCACCTTGAATACTGTAAAAGGTCTCTGCAATCCGCAGTTTGCTCATGCGATCAAGTGGGCCAACGCGGGATCGACGCGGTGCAAGCTGGCAAAGGCACGTCGGCGGATCAGGCAGCTATCGCACCTTCCACAAGCCAGACCTGCGTCGTCGGGGTCATAGCAAGAGTGGGTGAGGGCGTAATCGACCCCGAGTTCCAGTCCGCGCTCGATGATCTGAGGCTTGGTGAGGCTGATGAGAGGCGCATGGATCGTCATTCGCTCGCCCTCGACTCCCGACTTGGTGGCGAGATTGGCAAGAGCCTCAAAGGCGGTAATGAACTCGGGGCGGCAATCGGGATAGCCGCTGTAGTCGACGGCGTTCACCCCGACGAAGATGTCGTTCGCCCCCAAGACTTCGGCATATCCAAGAGCAATGCTCAGCATGATCGTGTTACGAGCGGGGACGTAGGTCACAGGAATCTGGGCCTCCATTTCGGCTTCTTCGCGGTCCTTGGGGACTTCGATCTCAGCAGTCAGGGCCGAACCGCCAAAGTCACTCAGAGGGATCTGGAACAAACGATGGGCAACGCGCCAACTCTGGGCCACCCGCTCGGCCGCTCGGAGCTCGACTTCGTGCCGTTGACCATAGGCAATAGTCAAGGCGTGAACTTCGAACCCGGCCTGAACCGCCATGGCGAGAACGGTCGCGGAGTCCAATCCGCCGCTCAGAAGAACCACCGCGTTTCGCTTCACGCGAAAAGAGTACCGCGCCGGGGTATAAAGATCGGGTTCGAGACGATAGCTCAGTCGGTAGAGCAACGCCCTTTTAAGGCGTGGGTCCTGGGTTCGAGCCCCAGTCGTCTCATTCCCTTTTCCGTCTCCAAAGAGAAAAACGAGGACCTTTCCCGTAGGAAGGTCCTCGTTCTTACTTGCGGAGTGAGCGGACGTTACTGACCGGCGTTGAACTCGGCTTCGGTGCTTGGCACCTTGATCTCGCCAGCGATGATCTTGGCCTTGATTTCGTCGAGCTTCTTCAGATTTTCGGCTCCGATCACGTCCTTCGTGAATCGCAGCTCGCTGATTCCGACGCCGTCTTGCTTGAGGTCATAGACCACTTCTCCAGCGGCAAACTTACCCTCTACCAGATCCTTGATCGTACTGTAGACCGCCTGGTCGACTCGCTTAATCATTGAGGTCAGGACCGATCCTTCGGCGACGTCATCTTGGTCGCTATCGACCCCGATGGCAAACTTGCCGGTCTCTTTGGCGGCCGTGATGACGCCCAGCCCGGCTCGGCCTGCGGCGTGGTAGACGATATCCGCTCCGCCGCTATAGAGAACGTTGGCGGCGGCCTTGGCCTTTTGGGTGTCATCCCAGGTGTCGGTGAACTTGGCGGGCAAAATCTCGACCGCCGGGTTCGCGAGCTTAGCTCCGGCCATGTAGCCGTATTGGAACTTCAAGATCAGGTCCAGCTTCATGCCCCCGACGAATCCGATCTTGTTGGTCTTGGTCATCAGCCCGGCCAGATAACCGACGAGGAAGCTCCCTTCCTCTTCCTTGAAACGCAACTCGCGGACGTTTGGCGCGCCCACCTTGCCGTCCACGATGGCAAAGTTCATCTTGGGGAATTTTGCCGCGACTTTTTTGAGGGCGGTCTCTTGGTTCAGACCCACTGCGATGACCAGGTCCATCCCCGCCGAGGCAAGAGCGGATTGGTTGGTCTCATAGTCTCGCTCCTGCTTCGTCTCCACCTTTCGGACCTCGATGCCGAATTCTTGTTCGGCGCGCTGAATTCCCCTCCAGGCGGAGTCGTTAAAGCTCTTGTCCCCTAGTCCACCACGGTCAAAAACGATTCCGACCTTGAACTTCTTGTCTCCCGAGGCGGCTCCTCCGGGGGTGCTTGGAGACCCGCCCTTAGAAGCCTCGCTTCCGGAACCCGAACTGCCACACCCGACTGTCAAGACCGCAAGCGCCGCGATCGCCATCCATTGCCACAAGTTCTTCATGTGTTGCCTGACCCCCGATGGGGTATCCTCCTGTGATTATGGAGCGCTTTTGAGCGTCTCCACTTTCCCACCGAATTGAGGAGCTTTCCCCTTTGATCGTTTGTAACCTGACGAAGCCCGAATCGACCTTGGACCAGGTCAAGAAGTCTCACCCTAAGCTCAAGCAAACCGATGCGGCGATGATCGCCACCGCGCTTGTGCTCTCGGGTCGCCAAGCCCTTGCCGTCTACGAGGGTTCCCAATATGCCTGGACCTCCGAGTATGGCGAGCTGACCGCGGGACTGATGAAGCAGCTGTTGCAGATCCAGTCGATGTCGGAGCCCGTGAAGAAGACCAAGAACGCGCCCGAAGAAGAGCCGGTCGAGGTCCGGGTTGGTTTATTGCCGAACTACCAAGAGGGCGAGCGAGTGCTCGGCGATCGCGAGGACCTCAAGACCCTCTTCGGCGACATCCTTCAAGGCGGCGTTGAATTCCAGTATTCCGCCAACGACATCGGATGGCAGTGGGCTCTTGACCGAGTGAATTGGGCCACTCTGAGCGATGGTGAATTGACCCGACGAGTCAAGCTGAAGGCCGTCTTCCAAGGCGAAGCGGTGGGAGTCGAAATGGGCCTCACCACCAAGCGGAAGAAGAAAGCCGCGGTCGAGGTTGTCGAGCCGGAAGCAGAAGCTGAGATCGAGGCTGAAGTGGAAGCCGAGATCGCCGAAGTCGAAGCCTAATCTCTGCCTGACTTCCAGTTTCCAGAAGAGATCCCTAGCCTGCCATCGCAGGCTAGGGATCTCTTTTTCACTGAGTCGAGCCGACCCGGTCGAAGTTGCTACTCATGATGATGTAGTCAAAGACACTGATCGTGCCATCGCGATCTAGGTCGGCCGCGCCGTTGAAGCCCGATTGCCCAGTCGAAGTGTCGAAGGCTTCGGAGATCCCGATGTAGTCAAAGATGGTGACTTGGTCATCGCCATCCACATCCCCATTAAGGAAGGGACCATTCGACGGGACCGTGATCGGACTCGATCCATCCCAGACAAAGGAAGCGGTGCGCTGAGACAGGTGGCTCAACATCCGCGTCCGAATCGAGATCGGGACTCCCGCCGGAATTCCATCCACCTGACCCGAAATCAAGCCGCCAAGGGGCGCCGAACCGGAAAGCGTGGCCAACACCGAATTGTCCGAGTTCCTGAGCACTTCCAGAGTCGCAGTGTAGGGGGCCGATGCGATAAAGGGGTGACTCGAGGTCGGAGTGAAGTTGATCTGCGCGACTTGGCGACTCAGGCGGAGGGTGTATTTCTGGGTGTTGGCGGTGCCCCCGACCGCAGTCACACGGACAAAATAGATCTGGTTGGCCAGGAGGTTTAGTTGCAGGTCGTCCACTTCGCCTGCGGACCGATTGATTGCGCTCGCGATCACGCTGTTGGAGCCGTTCCTTAGGTCGAAGGTCAGATTGGCTTGTCGGAGTGAATCGTAGTTGGCCCCCTGGGAACAATCGCCAACCTGCGGACCTTCGGGGTAGGTTCGGCCCACCGGCGTCAGGGTGATTCGAACAAGGCCAGAGGTCGGCAGCGAGAAACTAAAGTAGTCGGCCGAATCGTTGGGAACGATGCTCAGGACCGAGCTATCCGCCGGGATCGGCTGACTCGGGTAGATGGAGTCAGACGGCACCGCGCCTAAAGAGAACGCAGATCCCGCAGACAAGTTTCCGAGAGGAGTCGCCCGGCCGATCACATCGTTATCGAGTTCGCCCTCCACTGGGTCGCCGTAGGTCTCTTGACCTGCACCGATGTCGTCCACCTGGGGCCCGTCAAAGCCGGTGTTCAGGTTTGGCTCCATGAGCTTAGTGCGGTCTCGCGGGCAAGTATGCGCGAAGCCAATCGCGTGACCGATTTCGTGCATCATCACGTTTCTCAGCCAGCGGAAGTCGTTTTCGGGTCGGGCATAGTTGTCGCCCGTATCGAAGGCGATGTTTCCTGCTTCGCCAAATCCGGGGTTGGGATAGTACGCATAGGCCAGCACGCCTCCCGGACCGGTGATCCGATACCCGCCGACTCGGATATCACCGACCTGACCCGGCTCACCAAATGCACTGAAGTCATCACCTCGATCCCACNNACCGCCCGCCGTGATCCGCTCAAAGTTGATCCCACTGAGCTGTTCCCATCGGTCGAAGCACGCCTGGATCGCCTGGACCCATGCGGCCCGCCCACCCATCGAAGCGAACTGGGCATCGAAGTTCGAAAAGAGATTGCTGGGGCTTGTGACCCCACCAGCGGCACCCGGAATCACGACTCCATCGGGAACAAAGCTCCAGGTCACGGTCGATGGCTTACCCCCGACGAGCCCCCACGATGCGGCGAGTTGGTAATTTGTTGAGCTCCCGTTCCACCCGAGACGACGCTGCGCTTCTTCCCAAGAATTAACGATTTTCCAGTCGGTCCCCTCCTCAAAGCAGGCGCTCATGAGCGGCGTGTTCCCTTGATGGCCGACCCGGTTCGCCTCGGCTCTGAGTGCGGTCATCGCTTCACGAACGACTTTTTCGTCCACCGGTCCCGCGACATCCCCACACCTGGCGTGGCAGTCCGTCGGTCGAGCCCCGGTATACGCCCCCCAGGATCCAAAGACCGCGACCCCGGCCCAAGCCCAGGCACCCCAACGATTAAAGACTGACTTCTTCACCATGTTTTCCCCGGATCATGATACAAGGTGTTCGACCCGATTCGGACACCAAAATGGCCAAAAGATACTAGGACTAATTGCCAAGTCATTGCAAAAACCAAGAGCTTGGAGCATAATGACCCTATGATGGTGTCGCGGCGCGGCTTTACCCTGATCGAATTACTGGTGGTCATTGCGATCATCGCGATCTTGGCCGCGATCCTGTTCCCCGTATTTGCCCAGGCCAAGGTCGCGGGCAAGCGGACCGCGTGCCTCAGCAATATGCGACAGATCGGCGTCGCACTCGTGATGTATGCCGACGACAACTCCGACGCCTTCCCCGAATCGACCCACTTTAGCGGTGGTCAGGACAACCGGAGCTGGATCTTCTCGTTAGCCCCCTACGTGAAGAACTGCGACGAGATCAGGATCAGCCCGGCCGATCCGAATGGGCGACAACGCCTGGAACAACGCGGCACGAGCTACATCCTCAACGAATGGGTGGTGGTCCCCGAGGTTGATGAGGATGGGGTTCCGGTCAGCATTCCGACCTTTAGCGCTTTCCCGCTCCCGACCGAAACGATTTCGACCTTCATCATCGCGGACCCCCGCCCGGGCCAGAACAATTTCGGCTTTACCCAAGACCACACCCACAGCCGAAATTGGTTCAAGAGGGATGACGGCCGCGTTTGGAACCGGATCTTCGCCGACATCGCCGTGGATCGCCACGGAGGCTCGGGCAGTGGCGACCGGACCCAGGGTTCCAGCAACTACCTCTATCTCGATACCCACGCCAAGTCGATCCCCGCGCTCAAGATCTTTGGGTACGCCCGCTCGTTCTACGACTTTAGTAAGCCACCTCAGGAGTAAGCCCACCCTATGCGATCGCTTTTCTTTTCCGTTTGTGCACTCTCTGCGGTCTTATCCAACGCTCAAGTCGTGGAGCTTTCCGTGGAACACGTGGACATCAACCTGTCTTATTCGGCGCCGTCCACTTTTGGCCTTAGCCTCAACGACGACGATAATGGGTTCACCTATGGCCCTTCCGGGGCGGTTCTGACGGTGCTCCCCGATGCTCGCCGGACCTATACCGGAACGGAGACCGGGAGCTTTGCCTTCGTCGGAGTCCCCATTGGCGGAACCTACTGGCGGCTCCCCCAAGGTCAAAATCCGAATCTCCTCTACCTGGGCATGGCCGCCTACGGGGTGACTCCAGCCTCGATCGATACCTTTGACCCCTCGTCCGAGTCGGCGGGAAGGGCGACCGGGATCGGAGCCTGGTCGAGGTTGATCCTCCACCACGTGGCCGCAGATGGATTTTTCAGCGCATGGCAGTCCACCGCTACCGGGCCCCGGGTGATGATCTCGACTTCCAACGGGATCACGACGAACGATTCCCTCTGGCTCCTTGCCGGAAGCCATCTCCACTTCAACTTCGGATTTACGACCACCGGAACCTACGATGTCCAGTTCAAGATCCAAGTGCGACAACCGGATGGAAACAATGCGACCGCCGGGACCCCGATCCTGAGCCGTGCCTTTCCGGTCCACTTCGGCGTCGAGACCCGAGCCGCCCCGATCACCGGCCAAGCCACGCTTCAGGATTTTGCAGGAACTTTAGAAAGCCAATCCATCAAGGTCGAAATCAGCTTGAACGGCGTCGTCTTCGACAGAAAGACCCAACCCCTGATGGACCCAGACCCCAACCAGGCCGGCAACGTTGGCGAGTTTGCCGTCAGCACGGGCCTGCGGGGTGCGGGATATGACATCGTGATCAAGCCGAGCCACTTTCTCAGCCGGAAGCTCAGCAACGTCACCTTGACCAACGATGGTCTCTCGGGACTGAACCTGACTTTCATCAACGGGGACGTAGACGGCGACGATAGCATCACGATCTTCGACTACATCATCCTCTCCAACAATTTC
Source organism: Chthonomonas sp. UBA2391 (assembly GCA_002343825.1). GTDB lineage: Bacteria > Armatimonadota > Fimbriimonadia > Fimbriimonadales > Fimbriimonadaceae > UBA2391. Next base: position 28,745 of record DDSL01000083.1, on the reverse strand, counting down.
GACCAATCGGGAGAGGGAGCCTAACTACGCGATTTTTCACCACCACTTAAGGAGAGAACATTCACATGAATATCTGCAAAACACTTGCTATCGCCTTGGGATTGACCTTTGTGGCCAGTTCCCAAGCCCTGACCGTCCTCACCGAAGGTCACTACGACGTCGACGTGCACTTCCACGACGGCGAACTCGAGATGAGCGTCCACGACCACGAGAACGAGACCGAATTCGAACCGGATGAAGTCCTGTTTTACGTCGGTGACTACGCTCGAACCAACCGCCCGGCCGGATCTCAGTTCGACTTTATCGGAGTCGCGAGCGGAGTGCAGTACTGGCAGACTCCCGAAGAAGAGACTCCGGGCAAGCTCCTAGTCGGAATCGGTGCCGAAGAAATCGACATCAATGATCCTCGCTGGCTCGCTTTCCCGGCCAACGATCCGCGCCTTCCTTCGGGCCCGGCCAAGTGGTTCCGAGTCAGCCTGGAAGAAGCAACCGGCCCCGGCCAAGTTTCGATCTGGAACAACACCGACGACGGTCCTCTGGTTTGGGCCTCGACGTCCAATGGCATCGACAGCAGCGACCTCTTCTTCGGAGAAATTGGTAGCCACGTGGACGTGGGGTGGGCCTTCACCTCGGCCGGGCTGTACGACGTCAAGCTCAAGGCCTCGATCCTCGAAGACACGAACAACAACGGCATGCTGGACTCGGCAGACCAGTTCCTGTTCAGCGAGAGCACCAACTACCGATTCGGTGTGGAGGCCGTGCCCGAGCCGGCCACCCTGCTCACGCTCGGCGGTCTGAGCGCGCTGATGATGCGCCGACGACGCAAGTAAATCGCCTTCACTTCTAATCCAAGCAAAAACACCTAACTAGTTCGAGTTCAACCCTTCGGGCAACCGAAGGGTTACTTTTTGCCCGAGTCAGCCAAAATAGAACTTATCCCGTGCTGATTGATCAACTTCCTGGCTGGAGCAACAAGACCAATCCCTATAACGCTCTACTGTGTGATGCCCTCATGGCCGCCGGAGCGAGCGTTCGGGACTATGCCCTCAAGCAGCTCCTCTCGGGAGAGGCTCCGGACATCGTCCACGTGCATTGGCCGGAGTACGGCCTCAGCCGCAAGGAACCCTGGAAAGCCCGACTCACTCTCGAAAAGCTCTTCCTCGGGATGCGACTGGCGAAGCTGAAAGGGGCCCGGATCATCTGGACCGTGCACAATCTGCGACCGCACGAACGCCGTCACTCCGCGCTTGAGTCCTCCTTCTACCGACGTTGGCTGGCGACGATCGACGGGGCGGTCTTTCTCAGCCGTAGCAGCCTCGCGATGGCCCAAGAGCGCTATCCGGGCCTGAGAGATCTGCCCTGCGAGGTGATCCCACACGGGGACTACCGGCCGCGACTCTCTCGAAGGTGGACCCAATCTGAAGCCCGATCGGCATTAGGACTGCCACTGGAATCCAAGATCGTCGCCAGCATTGGGGCGGTGCGCCGATACAAGGGCATTCCGGACCTCGTCACCAAGTTTCTGGACATTGCCAAAGCTCACGAGCTCCTGGTCATCGCCGGAAAATGCAACGAAGCCGAACTTGCTATGGAGATCCAAAGTGCCAGCAAGGGCGACCCGAGGATCAAGATCGACGACCGCTTTCTCAGCGACGACCTCATGGAAAGCTATACCGTCGCGTGCGACTTTACGATCTTCCCCTACACCGATATTCTCAACTCAGGATCGGCACTGTATGCTCTCTCTTGCTCACGGCCGATCATGGCGCCTGCAATTGGATCTCTTCCCGAACTTCAGGCAGACGTTGGTGAAAGGTGGGCATGGCTCTATAGGGGGGAGTTGGAAGGACTGTTTCTTCGAGAAGCACTGGACGTCCCTACCCGCGCAAACGATGCGGATCCTCCTAACCTGACTCGCTATGACTGGGGCACAATCGGCGAACAAACTAAGGCTTTTTATGAGCAGGTGATTCATGGCAAAGCCTAAGTTGGCGCTCCTTGTCAATATCATCGCACCGTACAGGCTTCCGGTATACGCTTCAATTGCCGAGCACGCTGACTTTAAGGTCTTTTATGGTGGAAGCGAATCCAACCGGTCCAGCTGGGACCACTCCCTCCAAGGAAAAGGATGGACGAGCAAAAAGAGTTGGGGCTTCATCCTCAAGATCCCGCGAAAAGTGAATGGTAAAGTCTTTGACTATCGCTATCTGCAAATCACACCTGGCTTCCTCTTTGATCTTTTTGCCTATCGACCAAAGGCCATTATCGCGAACGAGATGGGTTTTCGGTCACTGGTCGCTCTCCTTTATGGCTTTCTAGTCCGCAAACCTGTTTCGATTTGGTGGGGTGGGACTCTCCATACCGAGCGAGGGGTAGGAGGCTTCAAGCTGAAGCTCCGTAAGTTCTTCGTCCGCGTGGTGAAGAAGTGGATCAGCTACGGCCAAACTTCGACTGAGTACCTATTGAGTTTGGGTGTTCCGAGAGAGCGCATCTTGCAGATCCAGAATTGTGTCGACGAATCCCGGTTTGGACCAGATTTGCCCGCCCTCTGGACAGAGTTCTCGCCTCGTCCGGTGGTGTTGCATGTCGGTCAACTGATTAACCGGAAAGGCATTGATCAGCTGTTGCGCGCGGCGGCCTTGGTTCAAAAAAGAGGAAATTCGTTTACGCTTCTCATCGTCGGATCGGGTCCGGAGGAGGCGACGCTCAAACAGTTAGCCGAAGATTTGGGACTCGTCAACGTTCAATGGGAGGCGGCGCGCAAACCCGCCGAGATGCCGGGCGTCTATCGCAGCGCAGACCTGCTCGTCTTTCCCACCCTCGAGGACGTATGGGGACTTGTTGCCAATGAAGCGATCCTGAGCGGAGTCCCCGTTCTTTGTTCCGATAAAGCGGGATGCGCCCCCGAAATTGCGGATCCTGAGATGATTTTTGATCCTGAGAATACCGAAGCTTTTGCCGATCGACTGGAAGCAGCACTGGTAAAAGGACTCCAACCGGCAGACCCATCCCGGCTCAAGACCTCGGTGGAAGTTGGCCACATGATCTACCATTGGGCAATCCAGAAATGAAGGTCCTTCTAGCGCATACAACCTACCAACAGGCAGGCGGAGAAGACACCGTCTTTCGGAGCGAAGTTGAACTCTTGAGAGCCAATGGGGTCAGTGTGGTTGAGTTCATCAAGAGCAACGACGCACTCTCAGAAATGTCGAAGAAGGAGTCGATCCAAACGACTCTTTGGAACGAATCCTTGAAGGAAGAGCTGAAGGCAGTCTTGCGGGAAGAAAATCCCGATGTCGCTCACTTTCACAACACCTTCCCCTTCATGTCTCCTGCCGCCTACGTGGCGTGCCAAGAGATGAAGATTCCGGTCGTAAAGACGCTCCACAACTATCGTCTTCTTTGCCCTAATGCGTTGTTCTTTCGGGATGGCCACGCCTGCGAAGACTGTCTCACGAAATCCTTTAAGTGGCCCGCAATCGTGCACAGTTGTTATCGAGAAAGCCGTGCCGCATCCAGTGTCGTCGCCTACCTCTTGGCTTCAAAGAAGTCGGTTTATCATTCGGCCATCAACCGATATCTCTGCCTTACCGAATTCGCCAAGCGGAAGCACATCGAAGGGGGCTATCCGGCCGAGAAACTCAGCGTCAAGCAAAACTTCATGGTGACGGATCCCGGAGTGGGCGAGGGTGGAGGGGGCTATGCCCTTTTCGTCGGCCGACTGACCGCGGAAAAAGGCGCCGACACACTGATTAAGGCTTGGACGAAGGCCGAACCTGAACTCAAGCTTGTCGTGATAGGGGATGGACCGATGCTAGACGAACTTAAGGTCCAAGCCCAAGGGCACAACATCGAGTTTTGGGGCCGCAAGTCTCGACAAGAGGTTCTCGAAATTCTTCAACGGGCCGAGGTCGTCATCATTCCTTCCCGAGTCTACGAAGGTCTTCCGATGAGTTTGGTCGAAGGTTATGCCTGCGGAACACCCGTGATTGCCCCCGAACATGCGGCACTTCCGGAGCTGATTGGCGATGGGGGTTGGCTCTATCCACCAAACGATTCCCAAGCCCTTGCGGAGCTGATCAGCAAACTCTCACTTGAGGATTATCGAATCAAGAGATCGAGTGCGAGAGCGATCTATGTGCAAAACTACACGCCCGAAGTCAACTTCAAGCTTCTTGAGCAGATCTACCAGGATGTGATTCGCTCAAATACTCGCTAAGGCCACTCTCTAGAGTGTAGTTTGCTTCCCACCTGAGCCGAGTTCGGGCCAAGCTTGGATCGCAGCAAGAGTGGAGAATATCTCCGGCGCGCGCAGGTGCAAAGTCGATATCGACTTCGTTGCCGGTCGCAGCGATGATCGCGCGGCCTAATGTGATGAGATCGGTGCGAACTCCGAGTCCGATGTTCATCGCCGAGCCATCGGCGTCCGCTGCCGTCATTGCCAAAAAGTTTGCGTGGACGACGTCATGAACATGTACGAAGTCCCGAGTCTGCTCACCAGTCCCAAAAACCGTGAGGTTTTGGTGGTTCAGTGCCCGCTGGAAGAACTTGGGGATCACCGCAGCGTAGTCACTATTCGGGTTTTGCCGCTTACCAAATACATTGAAGTAGCGAAGCGCAAAACCTTCAAGGTCATGCAGTCGGCAGTAGGATTGAAGGTAGTGCTCTCCGGCAAGCTTGTGGATCGCGTACGGGGTCAGAGGTCGCGGCTTCAGGTCCTCCGTCTTGACCGGTTCCGGACCATCTCCATAAATCGCCGAAGAGCTGGAAAAGACGACTCGCGAGCGATTCTTTCGGGCTTGCTCCAAAACCAAAACCATGCCCGTTACGTTCACATGGTGCGATTCCACAGGATGCTCGGTGCACTGAGGAACGCTTGCGATCGCAGCCAAGTGAAAGACGGCTCCGGCTCCATCCATCGCCCGGCTGAGGAGGTCGCCATCTAGAATGCTGCCTGAATGGAGGGTGAGTTTCGACTCCACCCGGCCGAGGTTCGAGCGAAATCCAGAGGAGAAGTCGTCGATAACGTGCACGTCCAGACCCTCCGACACCAGTCGCTCGGCCAAGTGCCCGCCGATAAACCCCGCTCCCCCAGTGATGACCGCTTTCATAGGTTTCCTCTTGTGATCTTCGGATGTTCCCGGTGTTGCCGCTAGTGTACCGGTGCGGCCTACCGGGCTCGGTTAACGATAGAATCAAGGAGTGAGCGCGAATTCGGTGGTCATCATCGGGGCCGGAGCGGCCGGCATCGTGGCGGCCTGGAAGGCGGCCACAGACGGGGCCGAAGTCACGCTGCTAGAAAAGACAAACCGCATCGGGACCAAGATCCTCATCTCGGGGGGCGGCAAGTGCAATATCACCCACGACGGCCCTCTCGAAGAAGTGCTCAGGGCATTTCGGCCAAGTGAGGCGCGCTTCATCCGCCCGGCCTGCTATCGCTTTCCACCCTCCGAAATCGTTCGGATGCTCACCGATCGCGGCCTGAGAGTCTATACCCGCCCCGACGGACGGATCTTTCCGGTGGACCAGACGGCAAAGGATGTGGTCGCGATCTTGGCTCAGATCTTGGGAGACGTCGGGGTTCGTCCCCAACTCCAATGCGGGGTGCTCGGTGTTCGGCGGGACGGAGACAGGTTCCGAATCATGACCGAATCGGGCGAGGTGGATGGGCGGGCACTCGTGATCACGACTGGGGGCAGCAGCTATCCCAATAGCGGCACTACTGGCGACGGCTGGCACTGGACCGATTCCTTGGGCCATTCTCGGGTGCCGATTCGGGCCGCGCTGGCCCCGCTGATCACCGATCCCGAGCCGGCCGAGGGATTCCCGGGGGTGGCCCTTCGCGATGTCCTTCTGGTCGGTTATGCCCGAAACAAGGAGGTCGCGCGGTGGCGGGGCGACTTGCTCTTCACCCACCATGGTCTGAGCGGTCCCACAACCCTAGGTATCACCAGGGTCTTGGCCGAACACATCGACGAAGAGGAATGCCGCGTCGCCGTCGATGTCTGCCCCGACCGCCAGTTCGAGGATTTGGGGGCCGATTTTCAGGCCTTTGCTCAGCAACATCCGAAGAAACAGGTCAGCACCTGGCTCGATGGCTTTCTGCCCGATCGCGCGCGTGCCGGGCTTGCTGCCGCCGCCAATGTAGACGCGACCATTCCGGTCGGCCAACTCCCCAAAAAGGACCGCAACCGGTTGATCGAGACGCTCAAGCGGTGGCCCCTGGGACGGGTCGCCGAGGTGGTCTTGCCCAAAGGCGAAGTCGTGGCCGGGGGGATTCCGTTGACAGAGGTCGATCCCCAAACGATGATGAGCCGGGTCTGCCCGGGGTTGTTTTTGGCCGGAGAGATCCTCGACGTTGCCGGCCCGGTAGGCGGATACAACCTCCAGGCGGCCTGGGCAACGGGGTTTGTGGCCGGAGAATCCGCGGCCAAGTGGACGGCAAAGAACAAACTTTGATTCACCGACTTGAGGCGTGCCTCAAGCCGGTGAATCCCACTGGGACCGGATCAATAATCTCCGTCGATTCCGAAGTTGTTCGAGAGGATGATGTAGTCAAAGACCGTGATCGTTCCATCTTCATCCAGGTCGGCATTCTCCCGGAATCCAGGCTCGCCCCGAGAGGTGTCGAAGGCCTGCGAGAGCTCGATGTAGTCGAAGATGGTGATCGCATTGTCGCCATCCACGTCTCCGTTGATCAGAGTCCAGGTCCCCGCGACCTGGAAGGTGAGGGCCGAATTGATCTTGATATCCCGAAGTCGCCAGAGGTGCTTGCCCGCTCTCAGGAGGATGCCTCGCTCGCCATAGTAGGTGGTTTCGAACGAGGTCCCACCGCCAGAATCGAGCAGGGCGGTTGCGTACTGAAGGTAACCGCCAGTCCCGACACCCGGATTCTTGACGTAGATCTCGACGAGCTTGGACCGCTCGCCCACATCCGGAAGCTGCACGTTGACCGCGACGCGCACAGGCCGAGCCGTTCGGACACCGTCGCTGGTGCGGTACCCAAAGATCCCGTCTCGGTTCATCGCCGCGACCTCGACGAAGTAGACCCGGTTGTTGACCAGGTTCAGCCCGGTCGCGGTGAAGTTGAAGGTGCCACCGGTGAGTCCCGTATTGGTCCAACTACGAGCCTCGGATCCAAACTCGTCGAAGATCCGGTACCACCACGCGTCGACCGATGTCTCGGGCTCCGAGGCAGTCGCCGTTATGGCGATCTGCGTCGTCGTGGCCGAGGTCACTCCATCGTCCAGCCACGTGATCACCGGAGGCGAGCCGTCGAGGATACGGATGCCATCCGTAGCGACGGGAGTGCTCAGGATTCCATCCGTGTTGCGTGAATAGACCGTCGCGACCAGAACATCATCCACGCCCTGGGGCGGGAAGCTCAACGTGATGTCGAAACTCGTCTGGTTCAACCGGGGGAAGAACTCCCAGCCACGAATGCTCGTATCGCCGCTAAACGATCCGATTGCAACCCAGTACCCCTCAATCCCGCCGTTGAAGTCATCGGACTGAGCCGTGATCCGCATCGAATTGTTGGAGTACGTCGCGTTCCCTTCGTCCTGAACGTTCAGGAAGTTCGGCCCGGTCGTATCGGCCACCACGCTCGGGTAGTACTCCCAGGCGACCCCAGAGTTCGCTTCCCACATTGCGCGGAACAGATTTCCGGGCGAGGTCTGGGCAAAAAGAACTCGGTGAGTGCCGGTCACCCGGTGCTCGGGCAAGATGTGGCGAACCGAAGGATTGAAGAAGTAACCGGCGCCCGGCGCAAGGGTGACCGGACCCGTCACCCCAAGCTGGGTCGGGTTCGACTGCTGACCCGCAGGTCCCGTCAGAAGCGCCCAAAAAGCAGGGATCGTGATGGACTGGGAGCCGAAGTTGCGAACCTCCATCGCGGCCGCGGCCCCGCCGTTGCGCGTCCAGTTCGAGCTGATACTGCTACTCACCAACCCCACCGGAGAGAAGTCATCCCGACTCTGCGTCATCCCGTGCGTCATCATCAAGCCGCTGATCCGCGGTCGGTGCGGACGGTTCTGAAGCGTGAAGCCATCGAAGAACTGCTGGGCTGTCGCCGTGTAAAGTCCGCCCGGGCGATAGGTGCTCATCACCCCATGAACCTGGCTGGGGGAAAGGTTCATGTAGTCGTGGGCGTCTTGACGGCTATCCATCAAGTCCATGAAAAAGCCGGCAACGGCCGCCAGTTGGGTATGGCCACTCGTGCGCCCGCCCGTCCCGCTCTGGTCGTCTTCGTTGCCGTTTACAACTCCAAATCCATCGTGGTTCTGCTCTAGGTTGATGGTCTCCAAACCGCGACTAGGCTGGAATAGTCCGAGCGATTCAGGAAACCCAAATGTCCCCGAACCGATTGCGGCGCTAAGCCCCATCCCAAAAGCCTGCTGGGCCGAGACATGGGCCGTGGCTTCCGGCAAATTCATCATGTCGAACTGGATCGCCGAGCCAGTTACCGCGAATTGATAAAGCGCACCGTACAACGTGGCGACGGTCTCGCGATACCTACCGTGCCCCGACCACCCGGCGTACACAAACGACTGGCCACCGGAGAACATCGCCCCGAACGAGTTATAGCCAGATTCATTCGGAAAGAAAAAATCATTGCGAAACGGGATCCACGGCATTCCGCTGTAGCCGTAATCAAAGGTGACGTGGGCCCAGGCTCTGGTCATGGCGTCATGGGTAATGAATCGCCAGATGGATCCGGTCCAGACTCTAAGCCCGTAAGAATGTGTTCCGTCAGGGATATTGCTGAAGTTTGTCGGACCGTAATCCGGAAGTGTTGAGTCCGTCGTCCATATTCCGAAGGGTCGCACCTGAACCTCGGTCACCGAATTGGCGGGTCGATACCGGACGAAAAAGTCGGCCGTGCCGGATTGTCCAATCTCAAAATCGGTGTCGTTATCGAAGCTGAAAGTCCAGTTCCCGCTGAAATCCGTGATCGTGGTGCCTAGGTACTGATCCCCAAGAAGGTCGTCTTCATCATAGGCATCCACTGCACATCCGGCGACGGCGAAGTCCTGGTTTTCCTCATTCCGAACCCAAAAAGTCCCGGATACCGTGCAGTCGACTCCGGCTGTGTTCAGCCCTCCACCCCCAGCCGGTTCCTGATCGAGGGGAGCAGGAAGCGGTAGTTTCCAGTTTTTGCCGATAAAATTGGGGGCAGGTTGGCCCTCACTAGCCGGAACCACCCAAAGATCGTCCTCATTCAGAAACCGCGCGGAAATCTGGCCACCCCGCGCCTCCAAGAGGATTTCGCGGTGGATCGAGACCTGAGTTCCGTTGCGGACTCCCTCCCACGTGACGGCGAGAACATCCTTCCCGAGTTGCTGCGGGGTGACCTTGGCATAGGCCGAGTAGTTTTGTCCCGGCAGCATCGGTTTGGGTCGGCTCCAGCCCGCCCCAGGAGTCACGAGAAATCCCTTGGGAGATGAAAATCTCACCGTTGCCCGTTCAATGGGCTCCGGGCTTTGGACTTTAAGTTGCAGGCGAATTGCATCGGCCGCAGTAGCTGGTCCGACAACCTTGAGATCGGCTCGCAAGCTCGACTCAGCCCGAGTCGATGCCATGAGACTGAGAAGGCCAAGAGAGAGAATGGATACAAAACAGTACTGGCGGAACATTGCAATTACCCTGCGATATTCTATACGAAGATGGCAACAAATGCCTAGACACCGGTGTCTATTAGTCTGAAATCTGACAAGAATCACACCACTCCCCCCAGCTCCGATTGGTGCCAGGGGGCATTCCTCTCGTCACGATCCTAGCGGGGTCCATCCCCCCGGGGACCAGCTCAAAAGTCTCCGATGATGTCGAAGTTGTTCGAGAGGATGATGTAATCGAAGATGGTCACTTCGCCATCTTCATCGAGGTCGGCTCGTTCGTTCCAATCCGCATCGCCCGCGACCGTTCCAAAAGCCAGAGAAAGCTCGATGTAGTCGAAGATCGAAACGATGTTGTCACCGTCCACATCGCCATTCGTCAACAACCAAGTCCCCACCACGTTGGGCTCGGAATTGGCATTGATCTTCACGTCTTGCAACTTCCAAAGGTGCTTGCCGATTCGAAGAACGATCCCACGGTTACCGAAGTGGGTGGTCTCGAAGAAGATGAGGCGAGAGGAATTGACGATCGGGTTCACATACTGAACGTAGCCACCGGTCCCCACCCCGGGATTCTTGATCCAAAGATCCACCGGTTTGCCGATCGTGCTCACGTNNCGTCAGGAGATTGAACCGAAAGGACCACCAAAACCGCTCGAGCCGTTCGGAATCCATCACTGATCCCGTAGCCAAAAATCCCATCGCGATTCATCGCCGCAACCTGGATGAAGTACCGACGGTCATTCACCAGGCTCAGCCCAGTGGCCGTGAAATTGAACGTGTAGCCGCCAATTCCTGTGTTCGTCCAGCTGCGAGCCTCGTTGCCAAACTCATCGTAGATCCGGTACCACCACGCATCCACGCTCGTATCTGGCTCTGTCGCCGTTGCCGAAAAGCTGACCTGTGACAAGCTCGAGATCGTCGTTCCGTCGTTCACCGAGGTGACTACGGGAGGCGAGGCATCGAGGATGCGGATGCCATCGGTCGAGGCCGGGGCACTCAAGATCCCATCCGTATTGCGAGAATAAACCGTCGCATACAAAACGTCGTCCACACCCTGAGCCGGGAAGCTCAACGTAATGTCGAAACTCGTCTGGTTCAAACGGGGGAAGAACTCCCAGCCACGAACGCTCGTGTCGCCTTCAAACGCGCCAATTGCAACCCAGTACCCCTCGATCCCGCCATTGAAATCATCCGACTGGGCCGTGATCCGCATCGAGGCAGACGAGTACGTCGCGTTCCCTTCGTCCTGAACGTTCAGAAAGTTGGGACCCGTCGTATCCGCGACCACGCTAGGGTAGTACTCCCATGCCACCCCTGAATTCGCTTCCCACATTGCGCGGAACTGATTTCCAGGAGAAGTCTGGGCAAAGAGAACCCGGTGCGTACCCGTCACCCGGTGCTCGGGAAGGATATTCCGAACCGATGGATTGAAGAAGTAACCAGCCCCAGGTGCCAAAGTCACAGGACCCGCAATCCCCAGTTGAGTCGGACTCGACTGCTGACCCGCAGGCCCCGTCAACAACGCCCAGAAGGCAGGAATCGTGGTGGACTGAGAACCGAAGTTCCGAACCTCCATCGTGGCACTGGCCGGACCGTTCCGAGTCCAGGGCACGGCCGAGATGCTGCTGCTCACGAGTCCCACCGGAGAGAAGTCATCCCGGCTCTGGGTCATCCCGTGGGTCATCATCAAACCACTGATCCGGGGACGGAAAGGACGGTTCTGAAGCGTGAACCCATCGAAGAACTGTTGCGCCGTCGCCGTGTAAAGCCCGCCCGGGCGATAGGTGCTCATCACCCCATGAACCTGACTCGGAGAAAGATTCATATAGTCATGGGCGTCTTGACGGCTATCCATCAAGTCGAGGAAGAAGCCAGCAACCGCCGCTAACTGCGTATGGCCACTCGTGCGCCCGCCCGTCCCGCTCTGGTCGTCTTCGTTACCATTGGCCGCACCGAACCCGTCATGGTTGATCTCAAAATTGACCGTCTCAACGGAAGATGCTGGCCGGTCAAAATCGAAGGTCGTCAGCGACTCGGGGAAACCAAAGGCCCCGGCTGCTATGGCGACGCTGAGTCCCATCCCAAAAGCTTGCTGCGGCGAAACCTGGTCGGTTGCCCCTGGAAGATAGGCCATGTCGAACTGAATCGCCGACCCTGTCACGGAAAATTGATACAGCGCTCCATAGAACGCAGCGACGGAGGTTCGATACCTAGCGTAGTCGGGCGACCCGCAGAAGATGCGACCTTCTCCGGACTCAAAGTAAGCACCAAAGTCGAAGAACCGTGGGAAGCCGAAGCCAGCCTTGTTCAGATAAGTTCGAACAAAGGGCATCGCAGAATAGCCGTAATCCGATGAAATATGTGCCCACGCGCGAGTCATGGCGTCGAGTGCGGCAAATCCGGCATCGAACGAAAAGATCTCAGAGGGATATGCCCGACTACCGTCCTGAATGTCTCGAAGGGTATGCCGTCCATATTCCGTAGGAACGGACCAAATCCCGAGAGATAGGTTGTGCAGAACTCCGACCGCAGAGTTGGTCGGGACATAGTTGACATAAAAATCGGCCGTGCCACTCTCGCCAAACTGGTTATCGGTATCGTTGTCGAAGCTGAAAATCCAGTTGCCATCAAAGTCGGTGATCGTGCTCCCGAGATACTGCTTAAAGAGGCCGTCATCATCGTAAGCGTCGACCGTAGCCCCAGCTACGCCAAAGGCGACGTTACCATCCTGGAAGGCCAAGAGCTGACCCGTCACCGTACAGTCCACACCAGAGGAGTTGAGGCCGCCGCCGCCGATCGCCTCCTCATCTCTCTCTGCGGGTCGGGGGAGTTGCCAATTTTCTCCGACAAAGCTCTGCTCAATGCTCGTCGGCTCCACCATTGCATCTCCACCAGTCACCAAACGGGCAACGATCTGGCTACCCTTGGCCTCCAGAAGCATCTCGCGTTGGACGAAAATCTGCTTTCCGTTCTGCAGACCCTGTAGGGTCACGAAGAGACTGCCCTTTCCAAGTTGCTGAGGGGTGACCTTGGCATAGGCCGAATAGGTCTCGTTTGCCTCAATTGCCTTGGGTCGCGTCCAACCGCCACCGGGAGTCACCAAGAAGCCACTTGGGGCCGAAAAGGTCACCGTGGCCCTTTCAATAGGCTCCGGGCTTTGAACATCAAGTTGCAGGCGAATCGCGTCAGACGATGCCGACGACCCAACGGACTTGAGGTCGGCTCGGAGACCAGAATTCGCCGAACTCAGGGCCGGCAAACTCAGCAGTCCTAAGCCAAATAGAGTGGGAAGACAGAGTCCACGGAGCATTGCAAATACCTGTCAACAGTGTAGACGCCTTGGTCCCTAAATGCCAAGACCTTAATCAGAACTAGGCGAAAACCTGACAATTATGGCGACGTGCCCCCCGACTCCGGATGGAGCCGAGGGGCACGCCTTGCTTCATGATCCCAGAGGAATCACTGACTTATCGATCCCGACTAACCACTATCGCCATCGGTGCCGAAGTTGTTCGACAGGATGATGTAGTCGAAGACGGTGATCGCGTTGTCCTCGTCGAGGTCGCACTGTGCATCCCAGCGAGCATCGCCAGGCACCGTGTCGAAGGCGAAGGACAGGTCGATGTAGTCAAAGATGGTGATCGAGTTGTCTCCATCGATGTCTCCATTGATCAGCGTCCAAGTACCAGCTACGGTGGTCCCCGAGCCGCTGACATTGATCAGCCTGCTTCGCCAGAGGTGCTTGCTAGTCTTGATGTAAATGTACTTCGGACCGAAGAAGCTCACATCGACGGCGAAATCACCGACCCCGTTGAGGGATGGGGTCAGGAACTGCTCCCATGTCAACGAGTTGCTATCCTGGAGCCACATCTGGATCGATTTTCCATTCTCCAGAGTATCCGGCAGAACGACCTTGCCCTTGAGCGTTTGCGGCACAAGCGCTCGGATTCCGTTGGAGGTCCGGTAGGCGTAGAAGCCCGCGTTGTTTTCCAGCGAAACTTCGACGAAGTAGGTGTTCCCGTTCACGAGGGTAAGCCCGGTCGCGGTGAAGTCCCACGTCGTGGCCGAAGAGACCACTCGAGTCCAGGCTCGAACAACGTTGTTGTTCTGATCATAGATGCGGTACCACCAAGCGGCGATTCCCGATTCGGGGTCGCTACCCGTGGCAACGAAGTGCAGGGAGTTCAGGCTCGACTGGGTCGTGCCGTCGTCCACCACGCTGTTGATCACGCCAACCGTTGCATCGCCGAGGAAGATTCCATCGGTATTCGCGAAGGTGTCGAAGCCGTCGGTGTTGCGGGCGGCGACTTGAGCGAAGACTCGCGTTCCGGCCGCTTGCAGCGGAATGTCGAATGTCTTGTCGAAGCTCGTCTGGTTCAGAGCCTCGGTGTACGTCCATCCCATGATGTTTTCGGCCCCCGGAGAGGTACCGATGCGGACCCAGTAACCAAGGATGCCGCCATCATAGTCATCAGCTTGAGCAAAGACTCGAAGCTTGTTGCGTATCGGGCTGTAGTTGCCTTCGTCCTGAGCATTGCAGAAGTCGGCTGCATCAGGGTCGGCGACGACGTTCTTGAAGATCGCCTCGCCCGTTCCCGCTTCACCCGGCAGAAGGCCATAGAAGCCTCCGTCAGGTGCATACCAACTGTAGAGGATTCGGTGACTACCGAGAACTCGATGGGTCGGCAGGATGTGCGGCTGAGAATTGAACATGTAGTGGGTCGCTTCAGCGGCCAGATTGATGTTAAAGTCAGCCCCGAGATGGCTAGAGCCAGGATTGTCTTCTCCGCCAGGTCCTGTCAGCCAGGTCCATAGCTGCGGGATGTTCTGGGTCTGCGAACCATAGTTCTTGACCGTCACATTCGCGCTGCCGTAGCCGTTGCGATACCAGGTACCGCCCCATGAGCCTTGGCTGAAGATGCCGATCACCGGTCGGGTGCTGCGGTTCTGGGTCATCCCGTGAACCATCATCTGACCATTGATCTTGGCGCGGAACGGGTGGTTGCGCGCATACCAGCCATCGTAGAACTCACGAATCGTGTAGATGTTGTGTCCACCCGGCTTGTAGTTCTGCATGACGTCGTAGATCTCATCGCCGCTCAGCGACATGTGATCGTACAGGTCGGTCGGAGAGTTTCGGCTATCAGCGATATCGAGCAGGAAGGCCTGCACGACCGACTCGGTGGTGTAACCCGAGGGTCGGCCACCGGTGCCGCTTTGGTCGTCACTGTTGCCGTTCGCAGATCCAACGCCGTCCCAGTTGGCGTCGCTATCGAAGTCGTAGCCAGCGGTCGGGTGCTCATACGTGAACTGTCGGTCATAACCTTCGACTCCGTGGGAGTAGTAGGTGGCGTAGCCTTCGCTCATCGCCAGCCCTTCGGTGTAGTGACCAGTGATGCTGTGAGATCCGCCAGCTCCTGGGGGCCAATCGCTGTTGTCATACAGCCAGTCCATGTGGCCATGGCCGTACTCGTGGTAGATCACGTCTTCGCTATCGAAGTCGAGGTCGCCGATGTACTGGGTGTTATTGGCTCGGCTGTAGTTTGGCCAGACGTCGTTCTTGCCAAGTCGCCATTCCAGCCATTGCTTTTGGCAGTCGGCGCCAAGGTCGAAGTTGGTGTAGGCCCAAGCTCGCGACATGGAGTCGGTGACCTGGAAGGCACGCTCGGTGCTATCCGAAGTTCCGATGGTGCCCCAATCGGCATACCAACCCGGAGCCGTCTTGGTGCCGTCGGTGATGTCGGGCCACTCGATGGCCGTCGTAGAGGTGTAGGCTCCTCCGCCATAGTCCCGAACGCCAACCGCTCCGTTCTCGGTGCGGAATACGATGTACACGTCGGCACGCCCGGTTTCGGGGAAGCCTTCCACGTCGTTATCAAACGAAAGCGTCCAGTTTCCGTTTACATCGACCACGGCTTCCGCGAGAAGGGTATCTCCGAAGAAATCATCATCCCAAGCCTGGACGAGGGTGCCATAGGCCGCCGTCGTACCGCCGTTTTCGTTGCGATAGCGGAACGTTCCGTTGATCGTCGTGTCCACCGCTTGGGTGTTCACGCCACCGGTGTTCTCGATCTCGCTCAGAAGGTGCGGGGTGCCCCAATGGGCAGGAAGGAAGTTGGGTTCGAATCGAGCTTCGTCGGCCGGAGTGGCGATGGCCGGAGCCGGCATTTCTTCCACCCCAGCTTCGGCCGGGACCGGGAGCTCGCTCTCGATGCGGATGCCGCTGGCATCGGCGTAAATGTAGAAATCGCGCTTGCTCCAATATCGAAATTCCGGTTGACCGGACTCGACTCGAGCCGAAAGCTTGTAGGTACCCGGGCGGTCGATCACCAACTGGGTCGTGAAGCTGTAAGGCTGATCCTTTGTGAACTCACCATTGTTGAGCGAAACCGGGTTTCGGACGATCCGGACGCCTTCGGGCATCGTCCACTCGAGCTTCGCGTTGGGCGAATCTTCAAAGGTGATCAGGTTGTAGCTGAACGTAATGGGCGAACCGTAGGCCACATTGCCGGAGTAGACGAACTCCGTTTGCATCGGTGCCATCGGGATACAAGTCTTGGATCCCCGTTCGTTGAATTGGGCGACAAGTCGCTGAGCGACCTTGTTCTTGGTGTTGATCTTTACGGCGGGTCTTGCCCCGGCGGTGCTGTGGTCGTGTCCGCAACTTTGCGAATATCCCACGGTAGCGATGCCGAAAGCCAAGACTGCCATTGTTCCCTTCAGCAACGTGCTGAAAGTTGGTTTCTTGCCTAGCATGTTTTCCTCCAATGCACGGGCCTTCCTCCGCAATCGTCTCTGATTCCCCCTGGGAGTTGGCTCGCTGTCGTTTTGCGCAAAATTTAGAAGTTCAGCGCATTCGATACCAGTCATGATAGCAGAGTCCTCCCCCAAGTCCAAGCCCAAAAGGGCACATTGGGTCTCTGGACCTATCGGTATTCGTACTTGATTTAGCCGTTCTTGTTTGAAAAGAGACAAAAAGTCGAATGATTATTGGGAACTTTTTGCAAAAGCAAGGTCCCTGGTTCCAAGGAACCAGGGACCACTCAACGGTTTCGTGAACCTCGCTTACCGACGGGGTCGGAATCGGGTGTTCACGTCGTCGGCAGCCTTCGACTTCTTGGGGAAGTCATCCGGAATCTCGACCGAACCGGATTCGGATTCTGTCTGGCTCACGACGGCTTTCTCCGGGCGATCGTTGCGATCCCGGTCACCGCGCTCGCCGCGGTCACTTCGGTCATTCCGCTCGCCTCGATCTCCTCGATCGTTGCGGTCGCCTCGGTCGCGGTCAAATCCGCCACGTCCACCTCGATCCCGGTCTCGACCACCTCGATCACGGCCACCGTCGCGTCCGCCTCGATCTCGGTCTCGGCCGCCACCTTGCTCGAGCGGAGGTGGAGTTGCACCCTCGTTATCCTTGAGCATCGGGAGGTCTTGGGGAAGACCGATCGCGGTGAAGTCCACTCGACCTTGGGCGTCGACTTGGATGACCTTGACGTTGACCTCGTCGCCGACGTTCAGAGCATCGTCGGGACGACGGATCTCCTTGGTGGTGATTTGGTTGGTGGGGATCATTCCGTCCTTGCCCGGCATGTATTCCACGAGGGCACCACGTCCGATGAGTCGGCTGACCTTGGCCTTGAACTCGGCTCCCACTTCGGCGGTCGCGGTAACAGCCTTCACGGCTTCGATCGCGGCCTTGGCCTTGGCTCCGTCGGTCGCTCCGATCAGCACGCGGCCATCTTGTTGAACATCGATGGTGGCACCAGTCTCGCTCGTGATGCGCCGGATGGTCGCCCCACCCGGTCCGATTAGCGCGCCGATCTTCTCAGGGTTGATCTGAACGGTGGTGACTTGAGGAGCGTTGAGGTTGATCTCGCCACGGGGCTGAGCAATCTCGGCCTCGATGACGTCCAAAATTTGGAACCGTGCTTCCTTCGCCTGAGCCAAGGCATCGGCCAGAACCTTTTCGGGAATTCCGTCGAGCTTGGTGTCGAGCTGGAGGGCAGTGATTCCCTCTCGCGTCCCGGNNACCTTGAAGTCCATGTCGCCGCAGAAGTCTTCCATTCCTTGGATATCCGTGAGAACAGAGAACTTCTTGCCATCGGACATCAGGCCCATGGCGATTCCGGCGACGGGAGCCTTGATCGGCACACCGGCATCCATCAGAGCCAGGGTCGAACCACAGACGCTCGCCATGGAAGTGGAGCCGTTGGACTCCAAGACTTCGCTGATCAGCAAGCAGGTGTAGGGGAAATTGGGGTCTTCGATCGGCACCACCGGGCGAAGAGCTCGCTCGGCCAGTGCGCCGTGGCCGATTTCTCGGCGGCCCGCTCCGCGCAGGGGTCGCACTTCACCCACCGAATAGGGCGGGAAGTTATAGAAGTGCATGTAGCGGTTGTCGGGGACCTCTTCGATTCCGTCCAGAGTTTGGGCATCACCGGGCAGACCGAGCGTCAGGACCGTCATGACCTGGGTCTGGCCCCGAGTGAAGAGTCCGCTACCGTGGACCTTCGGCAGGAGTCCAGCAATCGCTTCCAGATTTCGGATGTCGCGGAGTCCACGGCCGTCCGGTCGCTTGCCATCGTTGATGATGAGTTTGCGGACGGTGTCCTTGATCACCTTGTCGACGGCTTCGGGAAGTTGCTTGATCTTGTCCGCGTCACCTTCGTACTTTTCGGTGTACTTGGCAACGAGTTCCTTGGTTAGATCGCCCAAGGCCGACTCGCGCGAGGCCTTGTCGGGGTTGACGATGGCGGCCGCGATTTCCTTTCCGGAACCCTTTTCGATGTCGGCGATCAGCTTCTTGTCGACCTCTTGGAGCTCGACTTGGCGCTTCGGCTTGGCGACCTTGGCAGAGAACTTTTCGATCTCTTCGCAGATCTGGCGGATGGCATCGTGCGCCAGCTTGAGAGCTTTGACCATGGTCTCTTCCGAGACCTCGGTCGCCCCGGCTTCCACCATACTGATGGCACCCTTGTGGCCGGCGACAACGAGATCAAGCTTGGAAGTTTGAATCTGATCGTTGCTGGGGAAGAGGACGAACTCATCGTCGACCATTCCGACCCGAACGCCGGCGATGGGACCCGCAAACGGGACGTCGCTGACGGCAAGGGCGGCTCCGGCCGCGGTGATGGCGAGGACGTCGGGCGGATTGTCCTGCTCGACGGCAAAGGTCATGGCGATGACTTGGACGTCATTGCGCAGACCCTTAGGAAAGAGTGGGCGGATTGGTCGGTCGATCAGTCGGCTAACGAGCACGGCTTTATCGCTCGGTCGTCCTCCGCGCTTGATAAACCCGCCGGGGATTTTTCCGACGGCGTACTTGCGCTCTTCATAGTCGCAAACCAGGGGAAGGAAGTCGATTCCCTCTCGCTTGTTTTGCGACATGGTCGCGGTGGATAAGATGACGGTTTCGCCTAAACCAAGAAGGACGGCGCCGCCAGCTTGATTGGCAACCCGTCCTGTCTCGAGGCTGAAGGTTTTGCCTCCAACCTCAAATTCGTGTGAATGGATCATTGGGCCTTCGTATTAACGAGGCTTGACTTCGCGGATGCCGAGGCTCTTGATGAGCTCCCGGTACTTGGTGATGTCCTTGGCACGCAGATAGCCTTCCAACCGCCGCCGCTTACCAACCAGGAGCATCAGGCCTCGTCGGCTGTGAAAGTCCTTTCGGTGTGTTCGGAGGTGGTCGGTGATCTGAAGAATGCGTTGCTGCAGAATGGCGATTTGGACCTCGGTGCTTCCGGTGTCCCCATCCTTGAGCCCGTATTCCGAGATCATCTTTTGCTTTACTTGCTTGTCGAGTGGCATCGTGTGTTGTTCGCTTGCGTCAAACCCAGTGTTCTGCGTTGTGTATTTCTCTCGAGGCAGACTGTTTGCCGCTCTACACAGCCGACCGTAGCGGGCTGAATACAACGGCAGACCTTGCCTGCAGAGAATCGGAAAGATACCTTTCCCAAGAGACGCGTGTCAAGGGACCGCCTAGGTCAGGCCGCTTCTTCGAACCCGGCCGCAAGGTCCACGATGTGCGGATCATACCGGCCGTGGTCGTGAGCCAAGTCCGCGCCATTGTTCAGGATGATGTCCTGAACCACGTCGTACACCCTCGCGAGCAGCGGAATCTTGTTCGCCACCAGCCCCTTTGGTCCGGTCCCGTCATACCGTTCGTCGAGAGCGTGAAGCGCCGGTAGGAGCACCCGCAGCTCGGGCGATTTTTCCAGCTTTTGAAATGCTACTAAATCTTCATCTCGGACCCGGCGGTACTTTGGCGCGACCTTGAGGAGCCCGAGCACCATCAGTTCCTGGTTCTTGCTTAAGCAAAGCTGCTCGGCAAGCTGACGCATGAGGGGCTCGGCCAGTTGTCGCAGCCGGCGCCCTTCTTGCTTCTCTTCTTCGGTCAGAAGGATCTCAAGGGTGGTGAGATCGTAAGTCACCGGGACGTGCTCCAGCTGGAACTCGCCGTGGAAGCTGGCGACGCGGTTCCTCCCTGCCTTCTTTGCCTCATAGAGCGCCTTGTCGGCGGCCTTGAGCAGCCCATGCGGATCGCGGCTCGTGTTCGGGAAGAATGCACAGCCGATGCTCCCCGTCACCTGGCGAATATTTCCCGTCGAGCCCACGATACTGATCTGCTCGATCTTCTCCCGAATCCGCTCGGCGACGTGCTCGCAAGCGGCCGGATTGGTCCCGGGAAGGATGACGGTGAACTCCTCGCCACCATAACGGGCGGCTAGGTCATAGGGCCGGATGCAGGCCTGGATCGCCTCCACGACCTTCTTGAGACACTGATCCCCGACATCGTGCCCTTCTTCTTCGTTAAAGCTACGGAAGTGGTCGATGTCGATCATCATCACCCCCATCATCGTGTTATTCCTCAGGCTCTCGAAGACCCGGCGCTGGAGAAATTCTTGCATCGCCCGGTGGTTGGCGATGCCGGTCAGAGGGTCATTGGTCGCCAACCGCTCAAAGTTTTCAAATAGCATCGAGCTATTCACGGCCAGGGCTAGGTGCTCGCTCGCCGTACGGAAAAGATCCAGCTGCTCGATGAACGAGGCGTCTCCTTCTCGGGCGATCACCTCAAGGACGCCGACGACTTTCTCGCCCACGATCATCGGAAAGACTCCAATCGCCCCCGGAGTCAGGTAGCAGAATCGCGCCTCCAGTTGGCTCGTCATCACGTTTTCGTGAAGCCCCTTGGCCACATACTCGCGGCGGCTCATGGCGACGAGTTCGGCCATGCAGGTGATCTCCGATTCGGGATCCAACTGGGTGACCGCCGAGGTTCCTTGACGACTCGCACCAACGCTTCCCACGAGGGACATCCGATTTGAACCCGGCTCGGTCACCCAGAGAAGACACGCCGCGAGTTCGCAGACGCTCGAAAGTTCGTGGACCGCAGCAAGGGCGAGCGGATGCAGATTCTGATGCATCGTAAGGGCTGCTCCCAACTTGCGCATGAGCTCGGCACTCCGACCCACCTTTTCGGCTTCGGCCAAGGCCCGAGATTCGTTTTCAGCTTCGACGACAAGGATAGCCAGCGTTTGCGTGCGCTCGCAGAACTCACCGATGTAGAAACGGATGCGGTCGAAAAGAACAGATCCCGAATTGCCTCGGAAGCCAGATTCGACGAGGAGAGCGAGTTCGGTGTCGAGAAGGTTTTCCCCGACCAAGAGATAGTTTCGATAGCGCGCGATGCCCCAAGAGACGCGGATGAAACCGCTAGCGTCGGCCACCACAAGCCCCACGCGATCGGTCGCGAGTACGGGCGCGAGGGCGGGCTCAGGCAGCACGATGGAGAGCGTCTGGCCCAGCGAATCCTCGACCACGACCGGAAATCCGAGGCCGTGAATCTGGCTCGGATCTTCGCCTAGATGCACCCCATAAGCCGAGAGTAACTCGGCCAATTCTTGAATCGATCCTTGATCGCGCACGCTATCTTTGATCTTTGGATGATGGATGCCGTATCTCCATGGCAAAATGGCAAAACGGATGGGTAGTGACTCGCGTCTTTCGCCTAGGATGTTTCGACCTTGGCAGTTTCCTCTCGCCGCGCTTGCGGCCCTCGTTGTGGCTGGATGTGGCGGCGGAGGCGGATCCACCGGTGGCGGGACCATTCTCTCTCCGGGGGATATCAGCTATCTGACCGAATGGTCTGGACGGGCTGATCCCATCGGGGGCTCGGGCCAATCGCAAGTCATCACGATTCAAGAGCCGGATGGGGACAACGTCGCGAGCTTGCTCCTCAATCGCGCCTCAGGCGATGCGATCGTCTTGCCCGATATCCCGGGCGGCGAGTATCTGCTCGTTGCCAACCTCTTCTCCGGAGTTGATGCCAACGGCGCTCGGCTCGGCGAGATCCGGATGCCGGTGACGGTCAATGGAGCAGTCAACGTCCAAACCTCGGTCGGCTCGGCACTCAGCCGAATCCGGGTCAATCCAGTGGATGTACTGCTTGAGAACGGGGCCAGCCGCTCCTTCTATGCGACTGCCTTTGACGCCTCGAATCGGGCGGTCTTCACCGAGTCCGGCGCCTTTGATTGGTCGGTCCTTGGTGGCGTTGGAAATGTCACGTCGGGAGGAGTCTTTACCGCCAGCAACCTTGGGGAAGGTCAAGTTCGCGCCACTCACACGGCCAGTGGCTTGACCGGATCGGCCCGAGTTTCGGTCGCAGAACCCAATGCGACGCGATCAGAGTGGACGGTTTTGGTCTACATTAATGCCGCCAACGATCTTTATCTTTACAGCGACCTGAACGTGGATCAAATGGAGCGGGTCGCCAACAACCCAGACCTCCGCTTTGTCGTCCAGTGGAAGCAGTCGCGAGAGATCTTTGCCAGCTCCAGTTTTGACGGAACCCGGCGACTCCTCGTCCAGGCAAACAACCAGGAAGGCGTCCAAAGCCCGGTCATTCAACAGCTCGCCGCGGACACCGACATGGGTCTCCCCGAGACTCTCAACGACTTCATCCAATGGGGCAAGGCTCGGTATCCAGCCAACCGATACGCACTGATCGTTTGGAACCATGGTTCTGGCTGGAATCGGAGCGCCCGCTCGACCCGAGCCGTCAGCTTTGACGACCAAACCGGAAATGCGATCCAGACTTGGGAGATCGCCCAGGCTCTCGACGGCCACCGGTTCGATATCCTCGCTTGGGACGCCAGCCTGATGCAGATGCTGGAGGTGGCCTACGAAGCCCGTCCCTTCGCCGACTTTGTGATCGGGAGCGAAGAGAGCCCTCCCGGAGAGGGTTATCCCTACGACGCAGTCTTTGGCGGATTCCGCGACAACCCGAAGGGCCTGACACGCACGCTAAGCAAGGGCTTTGTCGATGGCATGCTCAACAATCCGCCCTATGCCAGCCGAAAGATCACCCAAAGCGTGCTCGACACTGCCCAACTGGATGAACTCGCCCTCGCGATGGACAACGCGGCCGGCGTCTTCCTTGCCAATGAATCGGAAGTCCTTCCGATCTTCAAGGCGGCAAGGACGGCCGCCCAAAGCTACAGCCCGACGATCTTCCGCTACTACCGCGATCTGAAGGACCTCTTTAGCCGGATCCGCAACTCGGCCAGTTCCAACGCGGTCCGGACCGCCTGTGACCAGGTCATCGCCGCTGCCGACGCGGCCATCGTTTGGGAGGGCCACAATGCCAACTCCGCGGGCAGCACCGGGATCTCGATCGAGGCTAGCCCTCGCCAGCGATTCGGGCTCTACGCCTCGGACTACCGCCTGACTCAGTTCGGTCAAGACACCCGCTGGGACGAGTGGCTCCTCCGAGCCGACTAGAGTGACGGAGATTTGTAGGTCCTATAAGTCCTATAAGTCCTATAAGTCCTATAAGTCCTGTAGGACCAATAGGACCAATAGGACCTACAAAAAACCTGTAATCTAGAGGGACCAATGTGGGCCCTCGCCTTTCTCAGCCAGATGGTCGCCGCCGATGCCACTCCGATCCTGATTGAGTCCGAAAAGGATCTGCCCCGGTCGGGACAGGTCGCCCCGAGCCCAAGCCTGGACCAACCGGCCCTGGTTATCCGGGGCAAGGATTTGGTCTTGGACTTCAAAGGCTTCACCCTGCGAGGGAGCCCCGCGACCGCCGAGCCCGACCAGCGACAAGGGCTCGGGGTACGAGTCGAAGGCGAGAACATCACAATCAAAAATCTGCGGGTCCACGGGTACAAGGTTGGGCTGAGAGCCGAGAACGTGCCCGGTCTCCGCATTATTGATTCGGACTTTAGCTACAACTGGAAGCAGCGGCTCAAGAGCGACCTCGAAAGAGAGGACCTCAGCGACTGGATGAGCTTCCACCAGAACGAAAAGGACGAGTGGCTCCGCTTTGGCGCGGGGATCTACCTGCGAGGGTGCGACAAATTTGAGGTCAAGGGCACCCGAATAACCGGCGGTCAATGCGGACTCATGCTGACTCGTTGTGACAATGGCCTCATCTGGAACAACAACTTCTCCTTTTTGAGCGCGGTCGGACTTGGACTCTATCGCAGCCGTGAGAATCGGGTCCTCTACAACCAGATCGACTGGTGCGTCCGAGGCTATTCCCATGGTGTCTACAACCGCGGGCAAGACTCGACCGGGATCCTGATCTATGAGCAATCACACCGCAATGTCTTTGCCTATAACTCGGTAACCCATGGCGGAGACGGCTTCTTTCTTTGGGCTGGGCAGAGCACCATGGACAGCGGCAAGGGCGGATGCAACGACAATCTGCTCTATATGAACGATTGGTCTCACGCCCCCACCAACGGAATCGAGGCCACCTTTAGCCGAAACTCTTTCGTGCGCAACCTCGTGATGGAGTGCTGGCACGGCATTTGGGGTGGATTTAGCTACGACAGCCTCGTCAAAGGCAACCTCTTCGCGTGGAATGGACAGGCGATTGCCTGGGAGCATGGCCAGAACAACCAGATCGTCGGAAACCGATTCATCGGTGACCATGAGGGGGTAGTCCTCTGGCAGAACGACCGGGTTGATCCCAACTGGGGCTATGGCCGATTCCGCGATACCCGCAACCGAGACAATGCGATCACCGACAACCTCTTCCGAGGGACCTCAACCCAGGCCCTCTCGGTGAAGAAATCGGAGAACACACTCGTTCGCGGCAACACCTTCGACCGCGTCAGGAGCCTCGGAGAACCAGCCGACGAGAAAGCTACAAAGATCGAGGGGGTTCTGCCGCCACGGGTCGACAAGAACGGCGTGGAAATCGGTGGGCTCTCTCGGGCCGATTACCTCCGCGCTTTCGAGGACCTCACCCGGGAGTTCTTGAAGATGGAGCCAACGCCTGAGGTCCGCAAGCTCGCTCCGGCGAGGATGCGGGGCGGACAAAGCGCCTTTCTCCCCCCCGGGACCCTGCGGGGTCGTCGCTACATCCTGGTCGATGAATGGGGTCCCTACGACTTTCGGTCCCCCCGAGCTTGGCCGCGCGCCCTCGAGGCCGAACCCGACGGTTCGTTGCGGGTTCGTCTGGAAACCTTGGGGCCGAAAGGACGCTGGCGATTTGTTGCCGGAACGGAGGGCGTCGAACTTTCGGCTCAGACCGGAGTGATCGGGGATGAACTCGAGGTCTCGGTCCCCCGGGGTAAGGCGAACGACTTTTGGATCGAACTGGAATACGTAGGCACCGAATCGACCGACTACCGAGGCGTGGTGACTCCCGCCGGTCAAGCGGTCCGCTTCCGCTTTTCCCGCGAACGGTTTCCGATCGACTGGGAAGTCCGCTACTACCCCTGGTCCGAGGCCAATGACCCCCGGCAGATCGGAGCAGAGGTCTTCGACCAAGAACCGATCTTCACGGAAAAACTCACCGAGCTCAACAAGAACTGGTGGGGCGCGGCGTTTGCCGGCGGGCCTAGCGAGCGCTTCGCAACTCTCTCGACCGGACGCCTCGACTTCCCCGCCGGAAAGTACCGCCTGGAAGTCACCACCGACGACGGAGTCCGGGTGACTGTCGGAGATCAAGTCGTTATCGAAGAGTGGAAATACCAAGGCCCCACGACCTACAGCGCCGAACTCGAACTCAAGGGAGGGGAACCCATTCGGGTGGAGCACTTCGAGATCGATGGGTTCGCGTGTCTCAAGGTGAGCCTCCGCCCGATTCGCTGAAGCCCCTGGGCCTCAACGCTCAATGGTAAGGCAAAACTTGTGGGACCGAAAGCAATAAATCAAAAAAGAACGCACAGATCCCCATTTGTGACAAGTTTTTTTACTAGCTTTGAGGGCTAAGGGCCTATCTGACGCAAATTGTTGTCTTATACTTCTGGCCATGCAATCAAAATTAGTTGGATTGACTTTTGCGGCTCTCCTCGCAAGCAACGCTTCGGCGTGGATTGTGAACGGCAACTTTGAGACCCCAGCATACGGCAATGGTGGGTTCACCGATGGCCTCCCCGGTTGGACCAAGGCTGGCGAAGCCGGCCACTGGAATATCTTCCCAGGGTATGGCTTCTTCAACGCCGAGGCTCCCGAGGGAACGCAAATCTTCTACGGCAATGGGACCTCGATCGCCCAGCAGACCGCAGCCGAACTGCTCGTCGGAACGTCGACACTTTCCGTGCTTGCAGCGCGTCGTGCCGACTCCTTTGCTGGAAGCTTCCGGATGGAGCTGTATGCCGGAGGGACAGTCGAATCGGGCAACGTGACCGGGGGCGTGCTCCTCAAGGCGATCAACTTCGACCACACTTCCATCGCCCCGAGTAGCTTTGTTCCGCTGACGCTGGAATACACCGCTGATGCAACAGATGCCAATCTCGGCAAGTTGCTCAGTGTCCGATTCTTCAAGACCACTGGAGTGCAGATGAACTTTGACAAGGTCCAGCTGAACCCGGTGCCCGAGCCTGGGACGATGATCGCGCTCGCGGCTGGATTAGGCCTGCTCGCCCGGCGTCGCCGAGCCACCCAGTCGTAAGGTCCTTTAGACCAACGACAAAAAAGTCCCTCCCGACCACGTGTCGAGAGGGACTTCTTCATGGATCGCCGCCGCTTAGTCGCCGCTCTTGTCGAACGAGTTCAAGAGAATGATGTTTTCGAAGACCGTCGTGGTTTCTTACTGGGACTTCGAGTCCTATCGACTCAGGCAACGCGGACTAGGGGACCGGCTCCGGACAAGCGGGTCTGGGTTTCGCCGGTATCCTACCTACTTGTGGAAACCGGCACCTACACCTTCCCCATCCGCAGCGACAAGCTGACCATGACCGTCAAAGTCAGCCAAGAACTGGCCGATGTGCAGTCGGAATTCCAGCGGATCCAGGTGCTTGATACCGAGGTTTTTGGCCGGATCCTCCTGCTCGATGGCCACATCCAGCTCAGCGAGCTCGACGAGAAGGCCTACCACGAATCGCTGGTCCACATTCCCTTGGCGGCGGTGCCCGAACCCCGGCGCGCGCTCGTCGTCGGCGGCGGAGATGGCGGAGTGATCCGCGAACTTTGCCGCTATCCCAGCATCACCCGGATCGATCTGGTCGAAATTGACGCCAAAGTCGTCGAGGTCAGCCGCCAGCATCTGCCCACCGTCAGCAATGGCGCCTTCGACGATCCCCGCGTCCATCTTCAGATCGCCGACGCCTTTCCCTACGTCAAGGGCGACCTCGAACCCTACGACCTCATCGTCATCGACGCGACCGACACCTATGAAGATGAAGAAGGCGAGATCAGCGAGTCGCTCTTCACCGACGCTTTCTATGCCGACTGCCTCCGGATCCTGAGTCCGAATGGCTTCGTCGTTACCCAGGCCGACAACCTGCTCTTCTGCCCCTACTCATTGGAAGAAATCGAGGCGAACCTCCGCCGGACCTTCCCCTTTGTCGGACACTACTGGGGCATGGTGCCGAGCTTTGGCGGGTTCAGCGGATATGTCTGGGCCGGGCACGGTCCGCTCCAGCCGACCAAGCCCCAGCTCCCCGGCCTGCGCTATTTGGATCCGAGCAAGTTCGCGCTTGCCTTTAGCCCGCTTCAGTTCTGACCGGGATCTGGCCGCCGTAGCGAAGGTACTCGGCGAAGTACTCGGGTAGACCTGCGGCGACGAGGTCGCGGCCTTCGGCTTCCACATCGTATTCCACCCGGCGGAACTCGGTGGTCACCTTCCCGGCATCCAGAGTCAGCACCGCCCAGCAGGCGCGGGAGTCGCCATCTTTGGGCCGACCTACGCTGCCCGCATTGATGAAGTGGGTCCCCTTGACCTCGCGGTGATACGGCACATGGGTATGTCCAAAGCAAATCACATCGGCCTGGGCGTCGGCGGTTCCACCCCCGGCGAACTGCGCCAAGTAGCCATTCGACCGCTCGACAAAGAGGTACTCCGTCTCCGAACGAGGCGACCCATGGCAGAGCAGAACCCGTAACCCTTCGGCCTCAAACCGAATCTCAGGAGCCAAGGTCCGCAGGTAGTCCTTGCTCGCCTCGCTAGTGTGCTGCAGAGTCCATGCATAGCTCGCTTCGCTCATCTCGATGTCGAAGGGCTTGGTGTATTGGCACCCGCAATCGGGCGCGGCGCTGGCGACGCTGCTGTCGTAATTTCCGCTGATGCTGGGGATCCCGAGGGCCTGGATGCGGGCGATCACCTCATTTGGATGCGCCGCATATCCGCCAAAATCGCCAAGGCAAAAGATGCCGTCCCATTCTTCCGCTTGAACGTCGGCCAAGACGGCCTCCAGCGCGCGTAGGTTGCCGTGGAGATCGGTGAGGAGGGCGTAGCGCTTCATTTGCAATAGGTTAGTGCATCCATCTCGCGAATTTCCACCGTGATTCCGGTGGAATCCGAGAGAGGAGAGTGGCTTATAGCCTCGGTCAACATCAAGTGAAAGCTGCGGGACCACACCTGCCGAAGGTCGAGCGGACGACCGGAGAGAATCGCGACCGTGAGATGTAAAAAGTCCGAGCGGCTAGGATCTCCCATCGCCCAGTGGTCGTGGATCCGGGCATAGGCCTTGACGGCCTTGGGTTCCACCGACTCCTGTGCCGCGAACCACTGGGCCAGGTTTGCGAGCAAGTCGCCCAGATCGATCGACTCAGCCACGCGCCGGGTGGTTTCGATTTGCAGATGGGGCATCTCCTTTATTCTGATGCCCCGCGCCGACCGGGGGCGGGCCCCAGGGCGACGCGGACGCGTCGGGGCCCCTGGGT